>CAYYSX010000034.1:0-31899 GCA_964474315.1 uncultured Verrucomicrobiota bacterium
TCCAGAACAGGCCGTGGTGAACGATCAGCAAGTCGGCCCCGGCCGCCAGGGCCAGGTCCACCGTGGCCCGGGACGCATCCACGGCCGCGGCAATCCGGCTGACCGTTCCACGATTCTCCACCTGCAGGCCGTTCCAGGCCTTCTCGTAATCGGTGAAGGTTTCGGGTTTGAGGCGGCGGTCACAGTATCGGACCAAGTCATCCAACCGGACGGAATTCACCCAGCGAGCTTTGTGACGCGAAAGCCTGCGTCAACCTTCCGCACCGGGGGGGCCGGCTTCCGAGCCGGCCCGGCCCGCGGGGTAGGGCTCTTCTTTTGAGCTTGGAGCTTTGAACTTGGACCTTTCGCCCCTCCTCCCGATCCTTCCTCTTGCCGCACGACTCAACCACGGCATCCTCCGCGGCCCGTGTTCGATCTCAACGCCCTCAACCCTCAGCAGCGCGAGGCCGCGACCACCCACCGCGGTCCAGTCCTCATCCTCGCGGGCGCCGGGACGGGCAAGACCCGGGTCATCACCTGCCGCATCGTTCACCTGATCGAACGCGGGGTCCGTCCGGGAAACATTCTCGCCGTCACCTTCACCAACAAAGCCGCGCGCGAGATGCTCGCTCGCGTGAACGAAATGCTGCCCCGCTCGCGTTCCCGCCGCGATGCCAGCGACGAAAAACCCGAGCGTCCCACCCTTTGCACCTTCCATTCGCTCTGCGTGCGCATCCTGCGCCAGCACATCGAGAAGCTGGGTTACAAGCGGAACTTCGTTATCTACGACGAATCCGACCAGTTGGCCGCCATCAAGAAGATCCTGGCGGGAATCCGTGAGGGCGACACCAAGACCGATCCCGCCGCAGTGCTGTCCTTGCTCTCCAAGTTCCGCAACGGCGGCCGCCAGGCCCAAGCCTTCGCCGATCCTAATGTCCGCGCCCTCGCCGAACACGTCCTCAACCGCTACCAGGGCGCTCTGCGGGCCGGCAACGCGGTCGATTTCGACGACCTGATCCTGCTCGTCCTGCGTCTGTTCAGAGAACATCCTGAAGCCTTAGAGGCCTGCCGCGAACGGTACCGCTATGTCATGGTGGACGAATATCAAGACACCAATGCCGCGCAATTCGAGCTGGTTCACGCGTTGACGTGCGAATCCCGCAACCTCTGCGTGGTCGGCGACGATGACCAATCGATCTACGGCTGGCGCGGCGCCGAGATCGCCAACCTGCTCGACCTCGAGAAGCACTTCCCCGAGGTTAAGATTGTTAAGCTCGAGCAGAACTATCGTTCTACTAACATTATCTTACGCGCCGCCAACGAAGTGATCCGCCATAATGCCCGCCGACGGGGCAAACAGCTTTGGTCCGCCAAGGGCGAGGGCGCGAAGATTCTCCTCCAGTGCTTCGACACCGACGAGGACGAGGCGCGGACTGCGGTGCAAAACGTCGAGGACGACCGGTTGGTGAAGCGCGTTCGCTGGGGGGATCAAGCCATCCTCTTCCGCACCAACCTGCAGTCGCGCCCGATCGAAACTGCGTTACGCCAGGCCAAGATCCGCTACCGACTCATCGGCGGACAAAGCTTTTATGATCGACGCGAGGTCCGCGACGTTCTCGCCTATCTCAAGGTTTTCCTGAACCCGCACGATGACGTCGCGCTACTGCGGATCGCCAACACCCCAGCGCGCGGACTGAGCGACGTCACGATGGAGCGCCTGCTCGCCGCGAGCCAGGAACGAAAGGGCAGCGTGTTCACGGCCATGCGCCACACCGATGTCCAGGGCCGGTTCCAGAACCGCACGGCCGAAGCCATCCGTGAATTCATCCGGTTCGTCGAGGAGACCCGGGCCCCTTTGGAGGCGAAGCACCCCTTCTCCCTGGCGAACTGGTCCGAGGATTGGCTGAAGGCGATCAACTATCCCGCGGAGTTGCGTCGTTTGGAAAAAACGGCGGAGGCGGCGGAGAACCGCTGGCGCACCGTCTGTGAACTCCTCGACGATCTGGATGATCCCCACGGTGTGGCCGCCGAAGTGCGCGTTCCCCAGCCGACATTGGTGCCGGATAATGGGGAAAATGGTGAGACCGATCCGATCACGGCGAATCCTCCACCGGCACCGCTCCGGGCGCGCCGACGGGTCAGCCGGCATCCCGCCGATCGCGTGGCGGAGTTTCTGGAGGAACTGTCGCTCGACCAGGACCGAAAATCCGATGAGGAAACCGGTGATCAGGTGACGCTGATCACGATGCATGCGGCCAAGGGGCTGGAATTCCCCCACGTGCAGATCGTGGGGGTCGAGGATGGCCTCCTCCCGCACTCCCGGTCCAAGTTGGAAGGCACGCTGGACGAGGAACGGCGTCTTTTCTACGTGGCCATCACGCGCGCTCAAAAAACGCTGCGCGTCTCCCACTGCGGCGGCCGGAAGCGGTACGGCCAGATCATGCCCTGCCATCCCTCCCCTTTTCTCAAGGAACTGCCCGAAGACTGCGTGGAAGACGCCGAACAAGCCGGGGTCAACCCGGTGGCGAGCGAAGCGGGCGTGGACTGGTTCGCCGCCATGCGCGCCGCCCTCGATTGATTGAGAATTCCATAAACCGGAGGTCTCATCGAATCGGTACGGGGATTGGGCACCTCTGGAATTGTTCCTTAAACCGAGGCCGAAGCTCCAAAGGCCAAACTCCAAATCCCAAAGAAGCTCCAAGTCCCAACGACCCATGAGGCATCGGATGCCCCCTGATGGCACGGGGTGGTTGGTTCAGGCACCGTGGTTCAGAAAAGGCCACGCCACAGCGTAGTCCTGCTATTCATTACTCTCCTACCTCCCCCGCCTTCCGCCACGTCTGACAGGCTGCGAGCGCGCTCCGGACGCCGTTCCAGCCGGCAATGACTTTCAGAAATTCTGCCGCTGCCCGACCCGGGGGACGTTGCCGGGGCCACACCGCCACCACCTTACGCTCCGGTTGGGGTGGCTGAAACGAACGGTACACCGGTTGATCCTGCCGCCCTCCTTGCACGGCCATCGTCGGAATGAGCGAGATCCCCAAGCCAGCGCAGACCAGGGCCTGAATCGTTTCCAATTGCGCGCTGCGGAAGCTGATGTTCGGTAACAGGCCGCGTCGCTCGCAGAATCCGAGAGTCTGGTCACCCAGACAGTGTCCCTCCTTCATCACGATCAGGCGTTCGTTCTCCAGGTCCGTCACACTGACCGTGCGCCGGCGGGCCAGCCGATGTCCCGGAGGCAAAGCCAGCAGCAGTTCTTCTGAAAACAGTTCCCGCACCTCCAGTCGTTCGTCCCGAATCGGCTCGCTGGCCACCACCAGGTCCACCTCGTAGGTCTGCGCCAATTGGAGCAGGCGGGCCGTGGTATCCTCCTGCACCTCTATCTCGACGCCCGGATGTTTCTGAATAAACGCGGCCATGGCGCGGGGTAACAAATACGGGGCCAGGGTGGGCAGAATCCCGATGGTCACGGTTCCGCGCAGCAGGTCCCGAGCATCAGCCGCTTCGCGCTTGGCGGCGTCCACCTCATCCAGAATCCGCACGGCCCGGCGGAGGAACGTCTCGCCGTGGGGAGTGACCTTCACCTCGCGCCGGGCACGATCGAACAGTCGTTCGCCGAGTTCCTCCTCCAGCTTCTGTACCTGCTGGCTGAGCGAGGGCTGCGAAACATGACATTGCTCGGCGGCCCGGGAGAAATTACCCGTTCGCGCCACCGCCACCACGTAGCGAAGCTGATGCATTTCCATAGGATGTGCCTATGGTCGCCCAAGGAAACAGGTACTTCAACAATGGTCGCCGAGACGCTGGACTGCCGGGGAGCAACAGAGACAGAGGCCACGTGGATTACTTCTGGGATCACATGCGCCGCTACGAAATCGTGCGGCCGCTTCGGTTCTGTAATGGTTCACCGGTCTCGGACGAACGGCGCCCAAGAGATGCCCTGGAGCCCGGCGAGTCCGGGACGTGGCTGCGGGTCGCCGACCCGCGCTCCGGCCGTTCGCATTCCGGCCAGGGGATTGCTAGATTTGCTTCCTCATGATTGGGAAATGCGTTTTCGCCCTGGTGTTGGCGTGGTGCTGTGCGCTGAGCGGTCAAGGAGCCGGGGCGGAAGTCCCCGGGCCTTCCAGCCGGCGGACAGGCTGGGTCATTTCGGAAATTCAGTACCATCCTGCCGACCGGACAGATGGGAGAAATCTGGAGTTCGTCGAGCTGCAGAACACCGAGGTCTTCCCGGAGGATCTCAGCGGGTATCGCCTCGAGGGTGAGCTGAACGTCACTTTTCCGGACAACACGGTGATTCCGGCGGGAGGGTATGTGGTGGTCGCGCCCCAACCCGACGACTTGGCGGCGGTCTTCGACCTGGAGGGGGTGTTCGCTGGGTCCACGAATCGATTGTCCAATTCCAGCGGAACCCTGCGGCTGCGGAACCCGGCGGGGGCGGTCCTGCTCGAAGTCACTTATTCCGACCAACCTCCGTGGCCGGCCGCGGCCGATGGCGGCGGACCCTCCCTGGTTCTGGCCCGGCCGTCTTACGGGGAGCGGGATCCCCGGGCGTGGCTGGCCAGCGCCCAGGTGGACGGGTCGCCGGGCCGGGCGGAACCGTCCCGCGAACATGCCTGGCAGTCCGTGGTATTGAACGAATTGCTGACCCACACTGACCCGCCCGCCCGCGACTTCGTCGAGCTCTACTACCATGGCTCCGATACCGTGGATCTCACCGACTGCATCCTGACCGACGATCCGTCCACGGCTCGCTTCCGTATTCCTTCCTCTACCGTCCTCACCACTGGCGGCACCGTCGCCTTCGATGAATCTCAGTTGGGATTCGCGCTCAGCGTCGAGGGTGAAACGCTGTTCCTGCTGACCCCGGACGGCACGCGGGTCATTGACGCGGTGAAGTTTGGCCCGCAGGCGAATGGGGTGGCGTTGGGACGCTTTCCGGATGGGTCGCCCCGGTGGTCCGAACTGGCGGAACCGACCCCGGGTTCAACAAATGCCGTTCCGCTCGCTCGCGATATCGTACTCAACGAGCTGATGTACCATCCCCTCAGCGACGACGATCGGGATGAGTACGTCGAACTGCACAACCGCGGCACACGAGCGGTGGACCTGAGCGGGTGGCAGTTGGTCGATGGCGTCAGCCTGACCCTGCCGGCGGGGACCGTGATTCCGCCTGGAGGATTTCTGGTGGTGGCGGCGGATGTGGCGAGGCTGCGAGCGAATTACCCGAACCTGAACGAGAGCAATTCGGTCGGGAACTTCAGCGGTTCTTTGTCCAACAGCGGCGAGCGGGTCGCCTTGGCCGCACCGGAGGAATGGGTGGCGACCAATCGCGACGGGGTGCGGGAGACCAATGTGGTCTTCGTGGTGGTGGACGAAGTGACTTATGGCGATGGCGGTCGCTGGGGCCGCTGGTCGGATGGTGGAGGTAGCAGTCTCGAATTGGTGGATCCGCGAGCCGACAACCGACTGGCGGCCAACTGGGCCGACAGCGATGAAAGCGGTAAAGCCGGGTGGACCCTCTTCGAGGCCACGGGCGTGCTGGACCACGGCGTGGGCGCGGTGGACCGGCTGCAAGCGTTACTCCAAGGGGAAGGCGCGTGCCTCCTGGACGACGTGGAAGTGCGAGGCGCGACCACGGGAAATCTCCTGGCCAATGGAACCTTCGCCAGCAACGCCACCGGATGGACCGCACAGGGAACCCACCAAGGCTCCGGCTGGGAGGCGAACGACGCGGCGTACCGGATCGAGACCGTGGCTCGTGGTGATACGGGAGCCAACCGGGTTCAGACCGCTCTGAGGCCCGGACTGAATCCGGGCGACATCGGTACCATCCGTGCTCGGGCGCGCTGGCTGCGCGGACATCCGGAACTCTTACTGCGGTTGCGGGGCAATTATCTGGAAGCGGTGGGACGCCTGGAGGTTCCTCGTAACCTCGGAACGCCCGGTGCGCCGAACAGTCGCGCCCGAGTCAACGCGGGTCCCGTCGTGTTCGACGTCACCCAGATTCCGATCCTCCCCTCCGCGAATCAGCCTGTAACGATTGTGGCCCGCGTGGAGGACCCGGACGGCATCGCTTCCGTGGAACTTCGCTATCGTCTCGATCCAGCCACGACCCTCCACACGGTCGTCATGACGGACGACGGTTCCGGGGCGGATGCAGTGGCGGGCGACGGAATCTTCAGCGCGCTCGTGCCGGGTCAGACCACCGGTCGGCTGGTGGCGTGGCATACCGTCGCGCGCGACGCCGCTATGCCCCCGGCCGAGGGTGTCTATCCCGATGGGGCACCGGTCCGCGAAGCGCTGATCCGGTGGGGAGAGACGAGTCCGGCGGGGGAGCTGGGGACTTACCGAATCTGGGTGACACAGGCGACTTTCAACCAATGGTCGAACCGCTCGAAGCTCGACAACGCTCCACTCGACGTGACGTTCGTGTACAATAACGAACGCGTGGTGCATGGAGTGGGGGGCCTCTATGCAGGCAGTCCTCACATTAGCCCCGGCTACAACACTCCGTCCGGAAACCTGTGCGGGTATGTGCTTATTTTTCCTTCGGACGATCCGTTTCTCGGAGCCACGGACGTGGTTTTGGACTGGCCGGGCCGGGACAACACGGCGGTACAGGAACCCTTTGCCTATTGGCTCGCCCGCGAACTGCGCATTCCGTTCAACCACCGCCGCTATATCCGGCTCCACGTCAACGGCGTCACGGAAACCAGTCGGGGCAGCATTTACGAGGATGCCCAGCAGGTGAACTCGGACCTGATCGAGAGTTGGTTGCCCGACGGCACGGATGGAGATTTATATAAGATCGAACAGTGGTTCGAATTCAACGATTCCCTCGGCACGACCCAGGTCGGACCGCCGCGGCTGGAGAATTATCTAACAGCCGACGGAACGAAGAAGACTGCCCGTTACCGTTGGTCGTGGCTCAAGCGGGCCGTCCGGGGTTCGGCCCATGATTTTAACTCTCTCTTTACGTTGGTGGACGTACTGAATGCTTCGTCGCCCGAGGTGTATTCCCGCCAGGTGAACGCATTGGTGGACCTAGAGGAATGGATGCGCATCTTCGCCACCGAGAACATCGTCTGCGGTTTCGACAGCTATGGGCATGACATCGGCAAGAACATGTATGCGTATCAAGCGCCCGGCGGACGCTGGCAACTGTTCATGTGGGACATCGACTGGGTGATGCTGGCCAGCGCCCAGCATGGGTTTTCGCCGCAATCGCCGTTGATGTATCGCGGTTCGGCTCGTTTCGGCGACGGCAACCGCGATCCGGTCATCGGCCGGATGTACGACTTTCCCGAATTCCAACGGGCTTACTGGCGCGCGGTGCAGGACGCCGTGGACGGACCACTCCGGGCCGACCGGGTGGCCGCGCGTCTGGATGCGGTAGCGGCGGCCCTGCGCGCCAACGGGGTCACGCGCAGCGCCGGGGGCACGCTGACCCCGCCGGAGGCCGTGAAAACTTGGATTGCCAACCGGCGATCCTATCTGGTCGGACAATTGGCGACGGCGAACGCCTCGTTTTCGTTGACGAGCCCGGCGCCGAACACGAGCCAGACCAGCAATCTGGTCACGCTGGCCGGCACGGCACCGGTCAGCGTGAAGGAACTCCGCGTGAATGGGGTGGCGTGGCCGGTCGCTTGGACGGCGGTGACCTCTTGGGAGTTGCGCCTTCCTTTGGAGGTCGGGGTCAATCTGCTGGTAGTGGAGGGGTTCGACCTGAGAGGCGCGGCGGTCCCCAGCGCCCAAGCGTCGGTCACGGTGACGGTCACGGATCCGTTGGAGGTATTGGCCGACCGAGTGGTGATCAACGAAATCCAGTATCACGCCGCGGTCCCCGGCGCCGAGTTTGTCGAGTTGCACAACACTGCCAGCCACACGGCCTTTGATCTAGGCGGGCTGCGACTGGAAGGAGTGGACTTCACGTTGAGTCCGGGGACCTGGATTGCGCCCGGCGGTTTCCTGGTGGCGATTGCGGATCGGACGGCGTTCACCCAGGCCCACGGAGTGGAGCCGATAGTGGCGGGTGAATTTGCCGGTCGATTGGATCCCGCGGGCGAGACGCTGCGCCTATTGCGGCCGGGCTCCGGGGGAACACCGGAGTCGTTGGTGGATACGGTCCGCTATGAAAGCGTGCCACCGTGGCCGGCCGGAGCCAACGGGACGGGTGCGTCGCTGCAGTTGCTGGATCCGTGGCTAGACAACCGGCGGGCGGGCAACTGGTGGGTAGCCTCCGTTCCCAGCAACACACCGCCGACCGTGTTGCTCCCGCTGACGGCCACCTGGCGATACCACCAGTTGGGCCAGAACCTCGGTACCGCGTGGCGTACGCCGGAATATAATGATGCTAACTGGCCGTCAGGAGCTGCTCTGCTCTATGTGGAGTCCTCCGCCCTGCCTGGACCCAAGAACACGCCTCTGACGCTGGGCCCCACCACCTTTTACTTCCGCACGCGTTTCGACTTTACAGGCGATCCATCCGCGGTGGCTCTCAGTCTGACCACCGTTCTCGACGACGGCGCGGTCGTTTATCTCAATGGCCGCGAGATTTTCCGGCTCGGCATGCCGGGCGGCTCCCCCTCGTATTCGACGCTGGCGGCGCGGAACGTGGACAATGCGACCCTCGAAGGGCCGTTTGTTCTGCCCTCCGACGGTCTGGTGAACGGGGAGAACGTGCTGGCAGTGGAGGTGCATCAGATTGCCACGGGCAGCAGCGACGTGGCATTCGGACTGGGCCTCAGCGCCGTAACGCCCACCGTGCCCATCGTGGCCACCCCAGGGGCGGCCAACGCCCGCCTGGCACCGGTCGCGTCCATCCCGCCGGTCTGGCTCAATGAACTGGTCGCCGACAACCGCACCGGGTTGGCGGACTCCACCGGGGAGCGGGGTCCCTGGGTCGAACTATACAACGAAGGCATCACTGAAGTCTCTCTGGCCGCGTTTGCCTTGACTGATGACCTGGCCCTTCCCGCCCGTTGGCGCTTCCCCAGCGACGGAACGCTTCCGGCTGGAGGACGGCGGGTGGTCTGGCTCGACGGCCATCCCGAGCGCTCCACCGGATCCGAATGGCACACCAGCTTCCGTATTCCAGCGGCGAACGGGCAGGTGACGCTGCTGTTCCAGCGGGACGGCGAGTGGGTCGTGGCCGATTATCTCGGATATGGCACGCCCGGTGCCGATCGAAGCATCGGGTTTGCCGTGGACGGTGGAGGGACCGACCGCGTCGAGTTTTCCATCCCCACTCCGGGCCAACCGAACGAGGTGGGGCGACCGCGGGTGTTCATCAACGAATGGATGGCCGCCAACCGCAGTGCCGTCCGGGATCCGGCCGATTTGCAGTTCAAGGATTGGTTCGAGCTGTTCAATGCGGAACCGACGGACGTGGACCTGAGCGGTTGCTCGCTTACGGACAATCTGGCGTCACCCCGCAAGTTTTTGATTCCGATGGGAACGGTGATTCCGGCCCGAGGCTACCTGCTGGTGTGGGCCGATGAGGAGGGATCGTTGAATCAGCCGGGCAGCGAGTTGCACGCGAGCTTCAAACTCAGCCAGGACGGTGAAGTCATCGCCTTGTTCGCTCCCGACGGTCTGCTGGTGGACCAGGTCTCCTTTGGTCCGCAAGCCGACAACGTCGCCGAAGGTCGCTGGCCCGACGGCGCGGCGGGTTCCTTTGTCATTCCGTCACGCCCCACCCCTCGAACCGCCAATCTTCCCCCGGCGGGAACCGTGACCGAAATCCCAGTGATCGTGCCGGTCGTGGAAGCGGATGGACAGGTATTGATCCGCTGGACGTCGATTCCCGGAGCCCGTTACCAGGTCGAGTATCTGGACGAATTGAAGGGTGCTCATTGGACACCGCTCTCCGGCGAGCATCTGGTCACGGGGAGCACCACGACCACTTGGGATTTCCCGCCGATGGAGGCGATGGCCCGGTACTACCGGGTGGTATGGTTACCGTAGGTTGGTTGGATTAAGTGTGCGTCACTTTCCGAAAATCTATGCTAATGCCAAATTGAAGAGACGTTCTTCAAGGGGGCGGTGTTGGTCTTCGGCCGCGTCAACGTGAGGTCGCATTTCACCGGCGTTACGGCACCGTGTCTCCTGATCATCTAAAAAAACTGGCCTGGAAATTTGCGAAAAAAAAGAAGCACCCCATCTTGGCGCGCAACGTCCGACGGCAGGCTTCGCGCCTGGAACATACACGAATAGCATAATCCTCCCCAGCCATCCTTCGACATCATGCCGGATCGCCCATTGTCCTTCGCTGCGACTCTTCCCAAGGACCTTGCCGCCAGTGTGGTGGTCTTTCTGGTAGCGGTACCCCTCTCATTGGGCATCGCGCTGGCCTCAGGGGCACCTATCATTGCAGGGCTGATCGGAGCCATGGTCGGGGGGATCGTTACCGGCCTCCTCGCCGGTGCGCCGTTGCAGGTCTCGGGTCCGGCGGCGGGTCTGACGGTGGTGGTGGCGGGCATGGTCCATCAGTTTGGTTGGCAGACGATGTGCGTCATTACGGCCTGCGCCGGGGTGGTGCAGCTCATTCTGGGTTTCCTCAAAATCGGGCGCGGCACCTTGGTGATCTCTCCGGCAGTCGTCCACGGTATGCTCGCGGGCATTGGCATCTCGATTGCCGTGGCCCAGATTCACGTCGTCCTGGGTGGTTCGCCCGCTAGTTCGCCGATCGCCAATGTCCTGGGGTTTCCCAAACAACTGGGTGCGATGAATGGCGCGGCGGCGATTCTCGGTGTCCTGACCGTCGCCATTTTGGTTCTTTGGAAAAAGTTCAAGGTCCCGTTCCTTAAGACCATCCCAGGACCACTGGTCGCTGTTCTGGTGGCCACCGTGGTGTCGGTGGTGATCCCCATGGATGTCGCCCGTGTCGATCTGCCGGAGAAGCTGGAGTTTACTCAACTCAAACTGCCCACGGAATGGGGCCCCTTTGGTGTGGCCGTGTTGACCGTGGCCATCATCGCCAGCATCGAGTCGCTGCTGTGTGCGGTGGCCACCGACAAGCTTCACTCCGGCCCGCGTGCCAATCTCGACAAGGAATTGTCCGCCCAAGGCGCCGGCAATCTTCTCTCCGGTTTGTTGGGAGGTCTGCCCGTCACCGGCGTCATCGTCCGTTCCTCGGCCAATATCAACGCGGGCGGCGTCACCCGCTGGTCCGCCATCTTCCACGGCGTTTGGATCGTCCTCTGTACCCTGCTGTTGGGGCGCCTCATCGAGTCCATTCCACTCGCCGTCTTGGCCGGTCTGCTCGTCTATGTGGGAATCAATCTCGTCAACCTCCACCACATCCGGGAACTTCAAACCCACCGGGAGGTGCCGATCTACTATGCCACCGTGCTGGGCGTCACCTGCATCAACCTCCTCGCGGGCGTGGGCATCGGCGTTGCGTTGGCGGTCTTGTTCGCCGTCCGCCGCCTGTCCCTCACCGAGGTCAGTATGGAGCAGCGCGGTGAGAAGTGGCACGTGGTCATCAAGGGCACGATGACCTTCGCCTGTGTTCCCAAGGTCAATGCGGAGCTCTCGAAGATCCCGCCCGGTGTTCCGGTCGATATCGATCTCGCGGTGGATTTTATCGATCACGCCGCCTTCGAAGCGTTGCACGGCTGGCGGCAAAACCATGAACGAACCGGGGGACACGTCGATATCGATGAAACCCACGAGGAATGGTACCGGCCGGCCACCGAGGGCAAGCCCCGGGCTTCCAAATCGCTTCCCAGACCCCGGACTGCCCGCGCCTGAGTCGCCGTTTTCACCACCTTGTCTCCAGCCATGGGCCAATCTCACGCTCACCACGCACCGACTGCGGCCACTCCCCTTCCTCCCCACCTACAACGTCTTAAGGAGACGCTTCAGCACGCCGCCCATCTTCTGCCCGCCCAAGGGCCCATCGGGGTCTTCATCCATCACAACACCCTGCACGCCTTCGAGCACCTAACCTTCGATCAGGCGGTGTGCGCCGGCTCCAAAGTGTTCGGGTGCGAGCCTTATCTGACCGAGGACCGTTACCGCGAAGAACTCAGCCGAGGTCGAATCCAGTTTTCCGAGCTGCGCACCGTCTTGCAACGCGACTTGGGGGCCAGGGCCGACGAATCCATCCAAGGTCTGGGTACCCGCCTGGAGCTGCGCATGGCCATGCTGGAACACCCTCTGCGCAGCGGCGAAGGACCGGAGTTGGACTGGTTCATGGCCGAGACCGATGCCCTCCAGAAGGTGCGTCGCGATGTCTCCGAGGTGCGTCGGCGCCGACTCATTACCGAGACCCGCCACTGGGTCATGCGTCGTCTGCGCGGCTCTTTGCCCGACGTGGAGCGTCCCGTCTGGGTGGACCGACTCTTCGCCACCTTCAACGAAGTCCGCATCGAGGACTGGACCGAGGCCCGCTGGGAGGCTTTCACCATGTCTGCCTTGTGGACCGTGTGCGGCGACGGCGTCCGCCTGACCGGCGAACGGACCTCTGCTGCTCCCGCCCGGATTCGGCATCGCGATTTCCTCGTCGCGCTGGGCGGCGAGGACAGCGATCTCCTGGTCAATGAGGTGCTCATTCGATTTTGCGCCGCGTTTGTCGATCAGGGCATCGCCCATTGCCCGCTGCCGGAACGCGATCGAGGTCTGTTTCATGCCTTTTGCGCCCTGCACCGTCGCGGTGCGGTGCCGTCGGCTTGGTGGCTGGACGGGCTGGCCGAAGAGGTCAGACGCCTTTCCGACCAGAATATGAGTGCCCTGGCCTGCATCCAGGAATCGCTGGATCTTCTCGGTGTACCGGCGGACGAGACCGAGGCCTACCTTTCCGCCACGCTGCTCGCTCTGCGCGGTTGGGGCGGCATCCTCTGGCACATTGAGCAGCGGGCGGATCGCGTGCATCATCCGTTACCGGAGGGTAGTCTGATCGATTTCGTCGCGGTCCGCCTGCTCCTCGAACGCTGGGCCCTGCGGGCGGCGTCCCGGGCGGCGTTGGGCTACTCCGGCGAACTGGCCTCCCTGCGCGCCGAGTTCGCGCGACGCCTGCCTTCGACCCGCACCTCCGACGACCAACAGCGTGCCTTTCTCGTCTTTCAATTGGCGCAGGTGTTGGGCTGGGCACCCCGGCAGCTCTTTCTTCTGAAGGCCGACGCCTGGTCGGCGTTGTTCGACGAGGTGGAAGGGTTCACCGAGCTGGATCGACGACGTATCTTTCATCAAGCCTACGAGCACCGGTTTCGTGTGCAGACCCTGGACGCCTTGGCTTCGCGTCCAGCGGAAGGCGCGTCCGTGCCGGATCGCCCCTCGTTTCAAGCGATGTTCTGCATCGATGAGCGTGAGGAGTCGATCCGTCGCCATGTGGAGGAGGTGGCTCCCAGTGCGGAAACCTTCGGTGCCGCGGGTTTCTTCGGCGTGGTGATGTACTATCGCGGCGCGGCCGCGGCGGACTTCGTGCCGCTCTGCCCGGTGGTCGTGCGGCCCCAGCACTGGGTTTCGGAGACGGTGGACCGGCGGCTGACGGATACGGCGCAACGGCGTCGCCTTAACCGGCGCCGCATCGGGATGGCCCTCCAGGGTTTCCACGGCGGCAGCCGGCTCATCGTCAGTGGGGCCTTTCTTTCGGCCACCCTGGGTTTGCTAGCCACCCTGCCCCTGGTGGCCCGGGTGATTTTTCCCCGCCTCACCGCGCGTTTCCGCGGCTTTTTCGGCAGCTTCATCGCCCCGCCGCCGCTCACCCGACTGGTGTTGGAACGGTTCACTCCGACGGCCGCTCCGGACGAAGCGCACCACGGGTTCCTGTTGGAGGAGATGATCAACATCGCGGAACGCCTGTTGCGGGATGTGGGCCTGACTTCCCGGTTCGCCCGTCTCGTCCTCATCTTCGGCCATGGCTCCACCAGCATGAACAATCCGCACGAATCCGCTCACGATTGCGGCGCTTGCGGCGGTGGTCAGGGCGGTCCGAACGCGCGCGCCATCGCCGAAATTTTCAACGACCCCCGTATCCGGGCCGCATTGAAGGAGCGTGGTATCGTGATCCCCGAGGACACGGTTTTCGTCGGCGGACTGCACAACACAGCCAACGACAACCTGACCGTGTACGACACCGACCGGGTGCCGGCGACGCACCAATCGGAGTTCGACGTGGCCCTGAAAGCGATGCAGGAGGCCACGGTACGCAATGCCCACGAACGGGCGCGCCGCTTCGGCTCCGCGCCGCTAGGCCTGAATCCGGCCGCGGCGAAGCGCCATATGGAAGGACGGGCCGAGGACCTCTCGCAGGTCCGGCCGGAATGGGGTCACGCCACTAACGCCATCTGTATCGTTGGCCGGCGCCGCCGCACCCGCGGCCTGTTTCTCGACCGCCGCGCCTTCCTGGTCTCGTACGACCCGCTGCAAGACGATGCCGAAACGACCATCCTCGCACGCATCTTGGGCGCGGTCGTCCCGGTCTGCTCGGGGATCAATCTCGAATACTACTTCTCCTACGTGGACTCCCCCGGTTGGGGTTCTGGCTCCAAGCTCCCCCACAACATCACCGGCCTGATCGGAGTCATGGATGGCGCGCAGAGTGATCTGCGCACCGGATTGCCCTGGCAAATGGTGGAGATCCATGAACCGGTCCGCCTGCTCTTCGTCATCGAAACGACCCCCGAGGCCATGCTCAGCATTATGGAACGGAACCCGGTCATCCGGACCATGATTGCCCACAACTGGGTTCAACTCGCAGTTTTGGATCCGCTCAGCAATCAGATCCGTTTCTACCATGACGGCGCCTTCGAACCCCACCTCGCGCAGGCCGGTCCCCTTCCTGCCGCCGCTTCCTCACGCGAATGGTACACCGGTTGGCGGGACCACCTGGAGTTCGCCGCCATCGCTTCGTCCGGACGCGTGAACAACGCCTGAACCCTTCTCGCCATGCCTGCTTCCGACAGCCTGCTGACCGTCCTGGGACTGCTCGTCGTCTTCGCCCCGGTCCTGCTCCTGGCGGTGTTTTTTGTCGCCTTCCTGGCCGACCATCGGATGCAGGAGCACACCATCGGCCGGCTCATTCACGGTGCGATCACGGTCAGCCTCCTGTCCGCCCTCACCGCGGCGGCCGTCATGCTGAAACGCGGATGGCCGCAGTACGCCATCGACCTCGGCGATTGGATCATCACGCCGAACTACCACCTGAAGTTCCAGTTTATCCTGGACCTCTTGTCGCTTTCCTACGCCTTCCTGACCCTGATCCTGTGCGCCACCATCGGGGCCTTTTCCACCCGCTACCTTCACCGCGAGCGCGGCTACAACCGGTTCTTCGTCCTGTTCGCTGTCTTTCTCGTGGGCATGCTCGTCGCGGCTCTGTCCGGTACTGTTGAGACCTTGTTCGCTGGCTGGGAAATGGTGGGGCTCTCGTCGGTCCTCCTCATCGCTTTTTTCCAGGAACGCCCCGCCCCGCCCCGCAACGGCCTCCGCGTCTGGATCGTTTACCGTATCTGTGACGCCGCCCTGATGCTGGCCGCCATCCTGATGCACGAGATCAATGGCGCCGGCGATTTCCAGCATCTGGTGGGTGACCATGCCTGGCCGGATCATGATCCGCTCCTCATCGGTCCTCACTTCGCGCTCCTCGGTCTGCTGTTCGTCATCGCGGCGGCCGGCAAGTCGGCGTTGATTCCCTTCTCCGGCTGGCTCCCCCGCGCCATGGAAGGCCCCACCCCTTCGAGCGCTGTCTTCTACGGTGCGCTCTCGGTTCACCTGGGCGTTTTCCTCCTGTTGCGCGTCAGCCCCGTGCTCGATAGCTCGCCGTGGTTGTCCGCCTTGGTGGTGATCCTGGGCCTGTCCACCGCCGCCCTCGCCTATTTGAGCGGTCGGGTGCAAACGGACATCAAATCGGCACTGGCCTTCGCGTCGCTGATCCAGGTGGGAATTATCATCGCGGAAATCGGACTCGGCTTCCGTTACTTGGCGCTGGTTCATTTGTTGGGTCACGCCTGCCTGCGGACCCTCCAGTTCATCCGTGCCCCCAGCCTGCTGCACGACCACCACCAACTCGAGAACGCCATCGGCGCGCGCCCACGCGAGGAACGACCGCAGTGGGAACAGCGCCTTCCCGAAGGCGCACGCCGCTGGCTTTACCGCTTTTCGCTGGAACGGGGCTACCTGGACTCGCTCTTGGACCGGTTCATCGCCCGTCCCTTTGTGGCCCTGTTCCGTGGATTCGACACTTTGGAACGTCGCTGGGCGCGTCTGCTCGAAGGCAACGCTTCCGTCGCGACCCACCCGGCCGATCCCTTGAAGCAGCGCCCATGAACGCCCTCACCCTCCCCTGGCTCCCCATCACGCTGCTCCTCCCCTTGGTGGGCGCAGTCGTGGTCGCGCCCTTCAAGGACCCGACCCGAGCGGCCCGTTGGACTCTGGGCTTCCTCATCGCCACCTTCCTCACCGCGATTGGCACGACGACCCTCTTCCTCGTCGTCGGTCCTCTGGGATCCCGCCTAGCTGGCTTTCGGGTGGATAACATCGCCGCTCCGATGTTGCCGGTGCTCTGCGTTCTTCACGCGCTGACCTTGCTGGGGACGGCCAAGTCTCGTCTGGCTCCGCGATTCTGCGTGCGCCTGTTGTTCTCCGCCAGTGCGACGCTGGCCGCCGTCACCACCCAAAGCGGAACGGTGCTGATTCTCCTCATGGTGATCGTAGCGCTCCTACCCGTTTGGGATTTGCGCAGCCGAGGCCGGTCGGCGCGCGGGTTCCTGTTCTACGTGGTGCCGTTCATCAGCCTGCTGGTCATTAGCTGGGTCGTCGCCGACGGCGCGTCGCCCGTCTGGGCGATTGGATTGCTACTGGTCGCCCTCAAGCTCTGCGGTGGCATCGTGCCCTTACACGGTTGGTTGCCAACCTTGTTTCAACGGGCGGGCTTCGGCACGGCGATGCTCTTCGTGCTCCCGCTGATCGAGATCGTCGCCGCGCTCCGTCTGCTGTTGCCGCATGCTCCCGGTTGGATGCTCCACGCCACCAGCATCGCCTGCCTCGTCACTGCCGTATATTCGGCCGGTATGGCCGTCGTCCAGAGCGAGGCGCGACGTTTCTATGCCTTCCTCGCGCTGAGTCAGACCTCGATGGTGATGTTCGCGGTGATGTTCCACACTCCGACCAGTCTGACCGCCGCGCTGTGCCTCTGGATTTCCATCATCCTGGCTCTGGCGGGTCTGGGTTTTTCCCTCCGTGCCCTGGAGGCTCGCTTTGGCCAGCTCTCCTTGCAGGAACATCACGGCTACTACGAGCAGGTGCCTGGCATTGCCATCGGTTTCCTCGTCGCTGGCCTCGCGAGCGTAGGCTTTCCCGGCACGATTGGCTTCGTTCCGATGGAACTGCTCATCAGCGGAACCGCCCAGCATGGTCTGGGGTACAGCGTCACGCTCGCCCTCGCGGCCATGCTGAACGGCATCGCCATCATGAGGGCCTACTTCTCGCTCTTTACTGGCAAACGACCCACCACCTCCGTTTCCTTGGGCATGACGACCAGCGAGCGCATCGGCATCGTGATCGTCGCGCTGTTGGTCTTCCTGGGCGGGTGGTTTTCTCCGACGGTCGTCGCCTCGCGCCATCGGGTCGCCGAAGAACTGCTTCAATTGCGTCAAGGTCCGCCGCCCATGACCGCCCTCGACCCTTCCTGAGGAATTCCGTGTGTCCGGCCATCCCATACGACGCCGCTGAGGGGACGAAGCGCACTCTTCTCGTCACGCCTCCTCGTCCCAATTCACTCCCAACGACTCCACCCGCATCCCGCAGTTGTTGTGTCCTGCCGTCTGCGACGACGGGTATTGAAGCAGAGGACCAGCGGAAAATAAGAATGGCGTAGAGACGGACCAGCAGCCCAGAATCCCTCCGCTCGCCATGCACGATCGCTTCTTCCTCGCTTTCCACGTTCTGGCCTCCGTTCTTTGCCTTGCTCCCTCCATGTTCGCCGCCGCTCCCTCGACACTCCCCGGAATCGGCACGGCGATGCAGGAGATGGTGGCGAAAAGCGAGATCGCCGGCGCGGTCACCATGGTGGTGGGGAAGGACCAGGTCCTGCACCTGGAGAGCACGGGCCTGGCCGACCTGGCGGCGAAGCGGGAGATGAGTCCCGACACCCTGTTCTGGATCGCCTCCATGACCAAGCCGATCACCGGTACGGCGATCCTCATGCTGCAGGACGAGGGCAAACTCAACGTCGCGGATCCCGTGGCGAAGTATCTGCCCGAGTTTGCCCATCTGAAGACGCCCTCGGGCCAGCCGGCCAACCTCACCATCACCCAACTCCTGACTCACACCTCCGGACTCGGCGAGGCGCGAGGTCCGGAAGCGCAACAGGCCAGGACGCTCGCCGATCTGGTGCCGATCTGGCTGGCCGCGCCGATGCAATATGAGCCGGGAGAAAAGTGGCAATACACGCAGAGCGGCATCAACGCCGCCGGGCGCATCGTGGAGGTAGTGAGTGGGATGACCTTCGATGCATTTCTCCAGCAGCGGCTGTTCGATCCGCTCGGGATGAAGGACACGACGTTCTACCCGACCGCCGAACAACGCGCCCGACTCGTCACCGCCTACGCCAAAAACAAGGACACCGGCGGGCTGGAACCAGTTCCACCCCGCGCCGACTTCGGTTCGCGTGATCGCCCGCCGCAGGGCAATGGCGGACTGTTCTCAACGGCGCCCGATTATGCGCGCTTCTGCCAGATGCTCCTCAACGGTGGCTCTGTCGCTGGCCGCCGTTACCTCAGTGCCGCCGCGCTGAAATTCCTCAGCACGCCCCAGACCGGTGACCTGCCGACGGGATTTTTCCAGAACGACACCTACGGCCAGCGAGGTGCGAACTACGGCTGGGGCTTGGGCACCTGCGTCTTGCGCACGCCGCACGCCGGCGTAGCGGCGATGCTTTCGCCCGGCAGCTATGGCCATGGCGGCGCGTGGGGCACCCAAGCCTGGATCGATCCGGTCAAGGGCGTTGCTTATGTGCTGATGGTGCAGCGCGCGAATTTTCCGAACAGCGACGCCAGCGAGGTCCGTCGTGCGTTCCAGCAGGAGGCGGCCAAGGCGCTCGGAAATCGGTGAGGTAGGTGAAAACTCCTCCTGTCGCACACCCCCCATCACTTCCTCCCCTCTTTCCCATTCCCTCCCAACTTTCTCGGTACCCGTGGGCTGAGCTTGCAGGCAGTGGCAACCCATCGTTGACAAGCGAAAGTGGTCTCCGCATTTTGCGGGAGCAGTTCGTGCGCGTGCCTCGGTAGCTCAATGGCAGAGCAGCTGACTCTTAATCAGTTGGTTCCAGGTTCAAGTCCTGGCCGGGGCACCACTAACTTCTAATTCCATGACCATCACCAACCCGCTCCGATTTTTGGTTGCCGGCGTGCTGACCACCTCCCTCGCAGCGGTCGTTTCCGCCGCGGTGGTGTACGACAACACCAATGAAAACAACCTGCACACGTCGGCCTTCCGAACCGGACTCGAGTACGGCGACGAGATCTTTCTGGTCGGAGCGGAGCGTTTTGTGACCCAGTTCGTTGCCGGTTACTACGGAGACTTCCTGGCCGGCGTTGTGGGCACCGGCCGGATTCGTTTCTATCTGAACGACGGTACGGATGCGATTGCTGGTCCGCAGACCGCTCTTCGCCCCAAGACCCTTCTTTGGGAAAGCGAGCCCTTCCCTCTCCTCCCGAATAACCAGCAAGTGGTTTTGAATCCCAACGTGCTGGTTCCCGACAGCTTTACCTGGACCATCTTGTTCTCCGGTTTGGACAATGTCGTGGGCAATGGAGCGGCGCTTTCAGTCGTCGATCCCGTGCAGATCGGCGGGGTGCTGAACAACGGCTCCATCGGCAGCTACGATGATTTTTGGATCAAAAACACCCCCAACGACGATTCGTGGGCGTTGAATCGTCTTTCCGGAGGTACGGTCCCTTCCAATTTTTACGCTCGAGTGACCGCCGTTCCAGAGCCCTCGATTCTGGCGCTGGGCGTGGTGGGCGTTGCCAGCCTTTGGCTGATCCGTCGGCGGAAAGCTAGCTGAAACGGCCTATCCCCACTTCGTTCTCATGAATCCGCCGGCTTCGACCGGCCTGGTGGCCGCCCCATCCATTCCTGGACCACCGCTCCGCATCCTGATCGTCGAGGATTCGGAATTCGACGCGCGAATCCTGGTTAATCTGCTGCGGGCTGGAGGCTGGTCGGTTTCCTTCCGTCGAGTCGCGACCGCGGAGGACCTCCAGTCGGCCTTGGGCCAGGAGGTCTGGGACCTCATCCTCTGTGATCACACCATGCCTTCGTTCAGCGCGCCCGAGGCACTCCAGGTGGTCCAGCAGTCGCAGCTCGATATCCCGTTTATCATCATCTCCGGCGGCATCGAGGAAGGCGTGGCCATCGCCGCCATGAAGGCTGGGGCCAACGATTTCCTGATGAAAGGCTCGCTCGGACGTTTGGTGCCGGCGGTGCAACGCGAGCTGCGGGATGCCGCCGTCCGCCGCGCCCGCCGCGAAACCGAGGCGGCCCTGCGCGAGAGCGAGCTGCGGTACCGGTCGGTCTGGGAGAATTCGACGGATGCCGTGCTTCTTCTGGACGTTGATGGCGTCATCCGCTTTGCCAGCCCGGCCGTGAAACCGGTTTTTGGATGGGATCCGCCGGATCTAGCCGGCCAATCCCTCGATGCCCTTCAACCCGTTGAGCTGCCTCCCGGCCAGTGGTGGCAGAGCTTCCGGGCCGTCGGTCGAGCCCAGTCGGACGAGACCATCGGCCGCCGTCGAGATGGTTCCCTGGTGGAGATTGACTTCGCGCTGACCGAAATGCGGATGGGTGACGAGCTCTGGGTGGTCATTTTCTTTCGCGACGTCACGGAACGGCGTCGGGCCGAACGCGAGCTGCGCAAAAGTCGCGCGGAGTTTGCCGCCGCACGGGAAATTCAGCGGCAGTTGTTTCCCAAAAAGGCGCCCGACATCCCCGGATTCGACATCGCCGGCGTGTCGCATCCCGCCGAGGCCACCGGAGGTGACTATTTCGATTTTCTCGCGATCAGTGAAGATCGGCTGGGAATCGTGGTGGCGGACGTCAGCGGTCATGGCCTGGGGGCCTCTCTGCTCATGTCGGAAGCACGCGCCTATTTGAGGCCCGTGGTACGGCGCTTCGAGGACGCCGGCGAGATCCTGACCCGGGCGCAGGAACTGTTGCGCGACGACCTGGGCAAGGAACTCTATATCACGCTGTTGTTTGCCCGGCTGGATCGGTCGTCCCGCCTGCTGACCTATGGCAACGCGGGGCACCCGGCCGGACAGTTGATCGGGGCGGACGGAAAAGTCCGAGCTGTTCTAAACCGGACCGGGCGACCTTTGGGACGGCAGAAGGGGGGACCGTATCCGCCCGGCCGGGAAATAGCCCTCCAGTCGGGCGACATTCTCCTGATGCTGACCGATGGGATCGATGAGGCGATGCGCGTGGACGACGAGATCTTTGGTGTGGAACGAGCGATCGAAGTGGTGCGGGCGAACCGTCATCGTCCCGCCGCGGAAATGGTCGAGGCCATCTGCACCGCGGCCCGTGATTTCACCGCGCCTGAGCCGCCGAATGACGATCTCACCGTGGTGGTGATGAAGGTGCTGTGACGGGGCACGAAGTTCCCAAGGCCAAAGCCCAAGCTCCTGGATTCCGGCCAATCCCCTTGCCCGCTTGGCAAACGGCTTCCAGCTTCGGCGCGCTAATGAAGAAACCGTCCCTACTGGCGATCTTTCTGACCGTTTTCGTGGACTTGGTGGGGTTTGGCATCGTGCTGCCGTTGCTGCCCACTTATGCCCACAGTTTTGGGGCTTCGGGCTTGGTGGTGGGGGCTCTGATGGCCAGCTACTCGGCGATGCAGTTTATCTTCGCCCCCATCTGGGGCGCTTGGTCCGACCGCGTCGGGCGCCGCCCGGTATTGCTCATCAGCATCGGTGGCAATGTGGTTAGCTACGCGTTTTTCGCCTTTGCCTCCACACTTCAGGGATCCACCGCCCTCTGGTTGATCCTGGTTTCGCGGATCTTTGCCGGTATCTGTGGGGCCAATATCACGGTCGCCCAAGCCTACATCGCCGACATCACTCCGCCGGAGGATCGATCGCGCCGGATGGGGCTCATTGGCATGGCATTCGGGCTCGGGTTCATCGTGGGCCCCGCCCTCGCGGTCGTGGGTCAGAGCTTGTTCGGCAAGGTCGGTCCCGGTTTGCTGGCGGCGGGTATTTGTGCCGTGAATTTCGCCCTCGCACTGGCGCGTCTCCCGGAAAGCCACCGACCGGGCCCGAGCGAGGGGGTCCGCCGGAGCCGATGGAGCCAAGTCAACCATGTGTTGGGGCAGCCGACCGTCGGATTTCTCGTCCTGGTCTTCTTTCTGGCCACCTTCGGATTCACCTGTTTCGAAACCACGCTGGGCCTGCTGATCACGCGCAATTTCCACCTCGAGGGCAGCGATGCTCACAATGCCAATGCTATCCTCTTTGCCTTTGCCGGCATTATCGGCGCCGCCGTGCAGGCAGGTCCCGTCGGCCGGTTGGTCAAGAAGTTGGGCGAACCCCGGCTGATCGCCGCCAGCTTGGTTGTCTTTGCCTTGGGACTGGCGCCCATGCCTTGGCTCCGCGGACACGGTCCGCTCAACTGGGGCGCCTTGATCTCGGCCGGTGCGGGATCGTGGTGGCTCCTGCTGGGATTCGTTGCGCTGATTGCCATCGGCTCGGGCTTGACCCGGCCGCCTCTGTTTGGGCTGGTGTCCCTGCTTTCGCCGGAAGCCGAACGCGGCGCCACGATGGGCGTTACTCAGAGTGCCGGGAGTCTGGCGCGCATCGTCGGCCCGCTGTTCGCCGGCGTCTTTTTCGACCAGCATCCCTCTTGGCCTTACTTAGTCTGTGCCGCCTTGGCTTTGCTAACGGGAATCGTCGCCTGGAATCGCCTCGTCGGACGTCCCGTTTCCAAAGATTGGACGGCGCCGGCGTGATGGTCTGGCCGGCATTAGGGGCGGAGAAGGCGGTCAATCCAGTCGGAACACGCCGTCGCGGGATTCCAGCTTCAGCTCGTTGGGAACCTGCTGGGGATCGAGCTTGACCAGGACCCGGTGGGTACCGGCCGCGAGATCCAAGGTGCTTTCCCCCGGTCCACCCGCCTGGGCTCCATCCACCCACAACTCAGCGCCCGGACCGGCCGTCAGATGGAACCGGACCGGACCGTCCTTCGGCGTGGTGAATTCGGTGCCGGCGTAGATTCCCAGTCGGGCCGTCCAAAACTGGGCCTTGGTAATCTCGTCAATCAATTCCTTGGGCAGCACTCCTTTCACCAACGCCGGAGTTGCGGTCCAGCGCCGGTCCGTCCAGGGCGCTTCCGTCGGCCAGAGTTCCCTTCCCGCCTGGGCGTCGGTGTGGATGGTCTGTCCGATCCGCCAGAAGCGTGCGGTACCGCCCTGCGCCGCGTCGAAGTCGCCCGGTTTGCCTAACTGGCTGAGAAACGCAAACAGATCCAATTGCTCCTGCTCGTTCAGCGGATCCAGCAACCCGGCTGGCATCAGTGAGAGGGTCCCTTGCTCGCGCGTTGCGAGGTCCGCTTTGGGAACGGCCTGCTCGGTGCCGGCCGCGGTGCGCAGCACGATTTCCTCGGGTGTTTCTCGAGCGAGCGTGCCGGTGAACTCCGTGCCGTCCCGACCGGTCAGGATCACACTGTGGAAGCCTTCCTTGATCTTGACGTTGGGCAACAAGACCGACTCGACGAGGTAATCCGGTGGGGCGCTGGCACCGATCGAGGTCATGTCGGGCCCCACTTTGCCACCGACACCCCCGATGGCGTGACAACTGAGGCAGGCCAGGTCCGCCCGGCGATAAATCCGTTCTCCGCGGTGTGGATCACCGGAAGTCTGGGCGCGCGCAGCCAGGTCTCGGATAACGGCTTCGCTGGCGGCCGTGGCGTCGCCTCCCAACCCAGCGCCCCGGGACAACGCGAGAACCAGATCCAGCTCATTGCGGCCGCCTTCGCGCGCGGCCCGCATGCCGGCCCGGGCGGCCACGGAAGACAATCCTTCTTCGGGCAGGGACTCGGCGATGCGTTTGCCCGCACCTTTGTTGGCCAGAACGGCGCGCCAGAATTCGAGGGCCGCGGATTCGTCGTCAGTGGTTTTTGACAGGTCGATAATATCCGGCAGCGCCGCTCCGAGATCCAGTGCGGCCCATACCGCAATCGCCTGACGCCGCACCGCTGGATCTTCCGCCTGGGCTAGGTTCTTCACCGCCGTTTGAGCGTCGGGACCACCGATTTGTCGCAGGGCGTCGAAGGCGGCCAGTCGGACGGCCGGGCTATTCGCCGGTGCTCCGGCCATCGCCGTCAACGGGGCTACCAGCGCTGACTCCTTCCAAATTCCCGCCAGGCGTGCCGCTTCCAACCGCACCGGTTCGGCGTCGGCATCGAAAAGCCGGGACAACGCCTGAACCTCCCCGGTGGGTTGGACCTTGCGCAGGCGAGCCGCATCACCCAACGCCTTCAAGGATCGGGCCGAGGCCGCTTCGTCGAATCCGGCCGACAAGAGCTGATCGAACAACTGGCGCAGCTCACGAGGTGATCCGGCGGCACCGATCAATTCGATCCACGGACCGGAGCCCTCCCGGGAAAGGGGCCGGGACTGGAGAGCTTGGCTGAGCACGCGGCTTGCCTGCTCCGGTTTCAGCGCCTTGAGGGCGAACTCCAGTTGGTTCTCGCGGCCATCGGGTATCCATTGGCCGGACTGCAGGGCGGCGATCCAAGGCTCGGACAGGTCATTGATGGTCAACCACAAGGCGTAATCGAGCGTGGGATCCATTGGTCGGTCGAGCACCCTCAGAGCGAGTGCGGCAGATTCGGCGGTGGGAATCTTGGCCAGGGCGCGCAGGGCCTCGACCCGGACCTTCGGAGAGTCGTCGGCCACCAAGCGCGAAAGCAACGTCAACCGGGGATCCTCAGCGGCTCGAGTGGTTCCCAAGACAGGAACCAGCAGGGCGACAGCCAGGAAGAGCAGTGAGTGCCAGCGGAGAACCATGGCGAAAGATGAGCGAGATCAGGTAAGCCGGACAAGTCTTGGAACGGGGTGAAGCATTATTCAGGTCGTGATGGTGTTGGATGGACAATCCCTGCCGGGAACGCGGAAGTGCGGACGGCTCGTCCGCTCGATCACCCCGAGGCCCGCGGGCTTGAGCCCGCTTCATCGCGTGGAGTCGAGGCGGTCACGAACGCTGGGGCGGCGGGAGCCGTGGCGGTGAAGCACCCTCCAAGGTGCGGTCCTGGTGGGAGATTTCCCTGGATTCCGGCTTGAGCCAGCCGTCATTTGCAGGCACCTATTCGGGTCGGCGGTGCCGTTCTGATCTTTGCAAATTTTACCCTGCCCGGTGCGTGAATCGAGACAGCGTCCTTCGACCTAGTCACAACCTCGGGAACGTCAAAGCGGTGACCAAGCAGACCAACGCCAGGCCTCGTTTACAGGAAGGCGACGGCTGCCCGCTGTTCCCACCTGGTCTCTTCTGGTAGAGGAGACCTGTCTCTTACGGCCAGGGCGGGGTTCTTTTTGTCCCGCCTTGTTCATAGCGGCGATCCCGCAAAAAATCGCCTTGCACCGGCTGGAAGGAGGACCATTTTCCCGCCTGTAGCACGCCGGAGTCTCCAAACTCCCGAAGTTTTCCCCTGACGTCGTCATCTTGGGCCTCTCATTGGTTCGTGCCCGGACACTCCGGTTTTCCAAGCGAATTTTCATCTGCAACGTATGCCACGCGCACCCAAAGATCCGCTCGCCTCGAAGCGACTCCGGACCCCACGAAAGAAAGCCGAAGCCGCCCTCAAGACGCCCGAAGTCGAAGCGTTTCCCGCACCGGAATCCGCCGACGATGAACGGACGGTGCCGGTCCCCGAGGCGAAATTGCCCCTTCCGCCGACTCTTCCAGAGCGTTCCGCCGACTCCCGTCCCGATGACGCCGACGCCGAGTCCGCGTTGCCCAAGGTCGCCATTCACGCCCGGACCATCAGCCTTCATGAGCTGCAACCCATGCCGATCACCCAGCTCAGCGAGCTGGCGCGCGAGTTCGGTATCGAGAATTACGGCACCCTCAAGCGCCAGGAGATCATCTTCCAGATCGTCCAACGCAACCTTCAGGCGGGCGGAGTCATTTACACGCGCGGCATCCTGGAAGTGATGCCCGAGGGATTCGGCTTCCTGCGCTCGCCGGCCTTCAACTATCTGCCCTGCCCCGAGGACATCTACGTCTCCCCTTCGCAAATTCGCCGGTTCGACCTGCAAAGCGGTGATGACGTCGAAGGCCAGGTTCGCCCCCCCAAAGACAAAGAAAAATTCTATGCGCTGCTGCGCGTCGAGAAAGTGGCTGGGATCGAGCCCGACGTGGCCAAGGAGAAAGCCCATTTCGAGAACCTCACCCCGTTGTTCCCCAGCGAACGGTTCCTTCTGGAAACGGATCCCAATGAGCTCTCGACCCGCGTGGTGGACCTCGTATGCCCCATCGGCAAGGGCACGCGCGGCTTGATTGTCGCCCCCCCCCGTACCGGCAAGACGGTGCTGATGCAGAAGCTGGCGAACGCCATCTTGAAGAATAGCCCCGAGAGCTACCTGATCATCCTGCTGATCGACGAACGCCCCGAGGAAGTCACGGACATGGAGCGCAGTTGCAAGGGCGCCGAGGTGGTGAGCTCGACGTTTGACGAACCGCCGGAGCGGCACGTCCAGGTGGCCGAAATGGTCATCGAGAAGGCGCGCCGCATGGTGGAACACAAACGCGATGTGGTCATCCTGCTCGACTCCATCACCCGCCTCGCCCGCGCCTATAACACCGTCCAGCCGCATTCTGGAAAAATCCTTTCGGGCGGTGTGGATGCCAACGCGCTGCACAAGCCCAAACGCTTCTTCGGGGCCGCTCGCAAGATCGAAGAAGGCGGGTCGCTCACCATTATGGCTACGGCGCTGGTGGATACCGGCAGCCGTATGGATGAAGTGATCTTCGAGGAGTTCAAGGGCACCGGAAACATGGAAATCCACCTCGACCGCGCGCTAGTGGACCGCCGCATCTTCCCCTCCATCAACATCGAGCGATCCGGCACCCGAAAGGAAGAACTGCTCTATCATCCCGACGAATTCAACCGCGTGTCGGTGCTGCGCCGGGCTCTGGTCGGCGTGCCGCCCGTCGAGTCGATGGACCTGTTGTTGGGCCGTCTCAAGCAGACTCCGAATAACATTATGTTCCTCCTCTCAGTCGGACAGACCGGGCGCTGAGAGCCCGTTGGAAGAGTCGGCTCTTTCCGCAGGCAGGCGAGCCACCCGCGCGCCTGCTGTTTCTTCCGTCTTTGACCAGTCCGCCACGGCCTTAGGTTTCTGGAAATTATCTCCACCTCTTCGATGGCTACCTGCTGGGATCAGATCACCAAGCCGATGCCGGGACAGGGCGGCAGCGGAACTCAGCAAACCTTAGGCGCCGCCGCGCGGAAACGCGGTAGTTCCATGAACCGGCCAGCGGGAACATCGATTGACCCCCCGGCTCGACTCCCTAACCTCCAGCCGCTTTATGAGCAAACTCGACGAAGTGTACGCCAAGCTGCAGGTCAAAACCGGGGCCAAACTGGCCCTCATCGTCCTCGATGGTCTCGGGGATATTGCCACGCGAGAGCAAGGTGGGATGACCCCGCTGGAGGCAGCCCGCACCCCCCACCTCGACGGATTGGTCAGTCAAGGTTGTGCCCAAGGCCGAATGATCCCGGTAGCGCCCGGAATTACCCCGGGTTCCGGCCCCGGCCACCTGGGCCTGTTCGGTTACGATCCCTTGGAGTGGGAGGTAGGCCGTGGAGTGATTGAGACGCTGGGCTTGGGAATCGAGCTGAAGAAGGGTGACGTCGCTGCCCGGGCCAATTTTTGCACGCTGGATGCGCAGGGGATTGTCACCGACCGGCGGGCCGGCCGGATTGCCACGGAGATTTGCGAACGCCTCTGCGCCCTCCTCTCCGCGAAGATCAAGAAGTTGGGCACCACGCAGGTGAAGATTTATCCGGGCAAGGAGCACCGGTTTGTGGTGGTGTTTCGCGGCCCGGGACTCGAAGGCCCCTTGACCGACACGGACCCGAATCGCGAGGGACTTCCCATCGCGGCGGCGCAGCCGGTGGAAGGCCAGAGCTCCGGGCAGAAGAAGGTGGCCAAGTTGGTGGCCGACTTTTATGCCGCGGCCCTGCCGCTGTTGAAGGACCAACAGCCGGCCAACGGATTTCTGATGCGGGGCATCGCCCATCAGCCGGATCTCCCGACCTTCGAGCAGCGCTACGGCTTGAAGGCGGCGGCACTGGCGGTCTATCCGATGTACAAGGGCCTGAGTCAGCTCGTGGGCATGACCAAGATCGAGGGACCGGAGACCATCGCACAGCAGTTCGAACGCTATGTGAAGGAATATGAGAACTACGATTATTTCTTCATTCATTACAAATACACCGACAAGGCGGGGGAGGACGGACAGTTCGCGGCCAAGGTGAAGGCCATCGAAGACTTCGACGCCGCCCTGCCGGTCCTGCTGGCCCGCAAACCCGACGTGCTGGCCATCACCGGGGACCATTCCACTCCCTGCGCGCTGAAGAGCCACTCCTGGCATCCGCAGCCCGTCCTGCTGCACTCGGCTTGCAGCGGCACGGACAAGCTGGAGCGTTTCACTGAGACCGGGGCCAACTCCGGTTCGCTCGGTATCTTCGAGGCGAAGTATCTCATCCGGCTCATGCAGGCGCACGCCCGGATGTTTGATAAATATGGGGCCTGATTCCCAATCGGTGCAGTTCCAGAATCTCTTCACCGAACTCATTAGCCTCACCGGCGAGTTCAAGCGGCGGGGAGTGGACTATGCTGTTTGTGGCGGGCTGGCTCTCGCCGTCTATGGGTTTCCCCGCGCCACCAAGGACATTGATCTGTTGGTGCAGGATGGAGATTTGCCCGCCGCCCGTTCAGCGGCGCGGCACTGTGGATTCACCATTTCCGGGACCGTTATGACCTTCAAGTCGGGCGACCGGCTGGCGCGGGTTATTAAACCGCTCCCGCCCAGTGAAGACGTATTGATTCTTGATCTGATGCTGGTGAGCGAACATAATCGCGATGCGTGGGAGTCGCGTCAGGAGGTTGAGACCACACTCGGTACCATCTGCGTTGCCGGAGTCGAAGGCTTGAAGAACATGAAACGACGCGCCGGACGCCTGCAGGATCTGGCCGACGTCGTGCGCTTGGAGGAACTGGATCATGGCCGTGCCGATGGATAAGGAATCAGTCACCAGACGTTTGCGCGAGGTGGCGGAGCTATCTCATCTCTGTCGGCAACTGGCGGGACCCCGGTGGCCTTGTCGGATGGCGAACGTCTCCCACTTGCTTGAGCGGGCGGAAGCCGCTGTTCCGTCTTCCGGCATGATAGAGGAGCCCACCGCCCGTTATCGAGTTCATCCTGAGTCATGAAAGCGGTTATCCTCGCGGCCGGGAAGGGCACCCGGATGAAGGAACTGACGAACGAAGTTCCCAAGCCCATGCTGCGGGTTCAGGGCCGGCCCATTTTGGAGCATGTTCTGGAGGGGCTTTTGGGGGCCGGCATTCAGGACGTGTGCTTCATCACCGGCTGGAAGGCAGAAGTAATCGAAACGCACTTTGGCGATGGGTCGAAGTTCGGCGCGCGGATTTCTTATGCGCGACAGGTGATTCAGGACGGCACGGGCAAGGCGGCGGAGCCGGCCCGCGAGTTTGTAGGTGACGCTGACTTTCTCTTAACTTACGGCGATATTCTGGTTAAGCCCGAAACGTACCAGCATATGCTGACCCGCTGGAGCAAAGGCAACTTCAGCGGTTTGCTCACCGTGACTGAGGGCGAAGATGTCACCAAGGGTGGTCTCAATTTCTTTGACTCCGCGTTCTGTCTGACGCGGTTGGTGGAAAAGCCCAGTTCGGAGCAACTTAGGGAACTCCGGGCCACCGGCTGGATCAAGCCGGACGAACCGGTCTGGTACAATGCCGGCATCTATGTGTTTCGTCCGGTGCTATTCGACTATACGACGCACCTGCAAAAATCACCGCGCAACGAATACGAACTGACCGATGCCATTTCAGCCTTGGTAGCGGATGGTCATCGAATTGCCGGTCTGAAAATCGAAGGCCGTTGGGTGGATGTGCGCGACCCCGAAGTGCTGGCGGCGCTGGAGGCAGGTTAAAAACCTGCGGTACAGCAGGTCTGGAGGCCTCGCGCTACATTGTAGCGCAGACCTTCCGGTCTGCTGTTCCGCAGGCTTTCAGCCTGCCAGTGGACCCGGGGGGCAGGTTAAAAACTTTGCGGTACAGCAGGCCTGGAGGCCTGCGCTACATTGTAGCGCAAGACCGGGAGAGCGGCGGTACCATTACGGAATGACCACTTCATCCCGAAGCCGGCCGCAGAGCTCCCCGGGAATCCGTCGATCTTCGCTGCCGGGCGCTGGCCGTTCGGTTCCCACGTGGCCGTCGGCAAAGGCGGTCTGGGCGCGGAGCGCGTGGCGGAAATGGACCGTGGCTCCGAGCTGGTTGGTGTCGAAGAAGTAGAATTCCTCTAACCGAGGTTGTTCCGGCGACGCAGGGGCCTGGAAGTCGTTGACCTGGGCACCATCCGTGAAGAGGGCCAGCAAGGAGGGGCGACGAAACGAGCCCGGCGCCCATCCTGGACCGCTGCGGGGACCAACCATCAGGTTGTAAGCGTAACCGTAGGCGGCCCCGCGAGCCTTGGTCTTGAAGTGCGGGGCGGTCCGGTGGAGAGCCGGACAGGTTTCCACTCCGCGCCCCTGAAGATAGGGCCACAACGCGCCTTCGGTCGGACGAAACTCGCGCGCTCCCTCCTGACCATCCGCCAACCAACCAAACCAATAGCGCCAGCCGCCGTTGGTCTTCACCGTCCGCTCGGCAAACGTTCGGCCGTGATCATCCCAGTAGAGCTGAGTGGCCAGACCGAGTTGACGCAAGTTGGCCACACAACGGGCCGAACTCCCAGCCACTCGAGCCCGGCTCAACGCGGGGAGGAGCAGGGCCGCCAGCACGGCCACCACGGCCACGACCACCAATACTTCCACCAGCGTAAACGCCGCCTTCCCGACCGAACTCCTCGAAGATCCCTTCACGGGCTCAATCGGCGGGCATCATGCCGGTTTGACGCGCGTAATTGAAAATTCCGCCGGCATCGACCACCGGCCGAACCTCGCCCAAAGGTTTGAGGGAATAAGTCCGGCCCGTACCGAGGTGGGTGATGGTCTGAGCATTGATGTCCACCGTAGCTCGGTCACCGGTTTGGAAGATCTCGCAAAGCCGGTCGGTGCATTCGATCGGATATAGCTCGCCGGTGGCCACACAGTTGCGGAAGAAGATCCGGGCAAAGCTTTCCGCGACCACGCAGTGGCAATTGGCGGCGCCCAAGGCGATCGGAGCATGTTCCCGCGAACTACCGCAGCCGAAGTTTCGACCCGAAATCACAATGGGATACTCGGTGTCCATCGCCTCCGGCTGGATGAAGCGCACGGGATAGAGCGATTCGGGCAATCCACACAGCGCGAAACTGCCCAGCTTCTCATACTCCTCGGCCATGGTGGGTACGAGGTTCAGATACTGCGCCGGAATGATTTGGTCCGTGTCGATGTTGTCGCGAACGACATAGACCGGGCCCGAAAAGGTGCTCATGGAACGCTGAAGATGGGGGGCTTCCCTGCGCGGGACAACTGGTTTGTCCGTGGCCTGGCGCCGGAGGGTACGCGGGAGGAGCGGCGCCAGTTGGCCCCACATCTGTGCCAGCGATCGGCCTGCCAATAGGCGCATCTTGCATCTGTCCTTACCGGGACGGCGATCAGGCGCAGGGGCGAAAGCTCCAAAGGCCAACTCTCAAGCTCCAAAGAAGGGTGGACCTCCAAAATCCGGACGTGAATCGAGGCCCTGAA
>CAYYSX010000035.1:0-1744 GCA_964474315.1 uncultured Verrucomicrobiota bacterium
TTGGGATTTGGAGCTTTCGTTCCCCCTGTCCCATACGGTTCCGGCAGGGCACCATGTAAGATTGCGTCCGCTGGCGGCCGCCGATGCGCCGCGTCCTTCCCCTGGTTCGCCCCCGCTGTACCCTGCGGCATGGCGTTCAATTCGTTTCGCGACTGGGTGAGTCACCTGGACCGGGTGGGTGAACTTCGACGGATCAGCTTCCCCGTCGCGACCGAGCTGGAGATCACCGAACTGGCCGACCGTGAAATGAAACGCCCGGGTGGAGGTCAGGCCCTGCTCTTCGAGAAGCCGACCATCAACGGACAACTCTCCCCCTTCCCAGTCGCCATCAACACGCTTGGCTCCTGGAAACGCATGGCCCGGAGCCTGGGAGCGGCAACGGTGGACGAAGTCGCCGCTGAACTGGGCGGGCTGGTGAAGGCGAAACCCCCGTCGTCGTTCAAAGAGGCCATCCAGCTCCTGTCCTTGGGCTTGGACCTGCGCCATGCCCGTCCCAAACGGGTCCGCACGGGACCGTGCAAAGACGTCATTCACCGGTTCGATGCGCCACCCACCCGCATCGAGCCGTGGCCGACTGCGCCTTCCCTCACCGATCCCCAGTCCTTCGCTTCCCATCCCCCGACCCTCCTCGACCTGCCCATCCTCCGCTGCTGGCCGCTCGACGGCGGACGCTTCATCACCCTGCCGTGCGTGGTCACCCAGGATCCCGACACCGGCGAACGCAACGTCGGCATGTACCGGATTCAGGTCTATGACGACCGCACCGCCGGCCTGCACTGGCAGTTGCAAAAAGTCGCCGCCCGCCATGGCCGCCGGTATTACGAAACCGGCGCTCGCATGCCGGTGGCCATTTTCCTCGGTGGCGACCCCGTGTTCGCCTTCGCCGCCACCGCCCCATTACCCGACGGGCTCGATGAATTCCTGCTCGCTGGCTATCTCCGCAAGAAATCCATCGAACTGGTGAAATGCGAGACCAACGACCTCGAAGTACCTGCCAACGCCGACTTTGTGATCGAAGGTTATCTGGATCCTAAGGAACCCCTGCGGGACGAAGGCCCGTTCGGCGATCATACCGGGTATTACACGTTGCCCGAGCCGTATCCCGTCCTGCACATCACGGCGGTCACGCATCGCCAGGACGCCGTTTATCCCGCCACCATCGTCGGCATTCCGCCGATGGAAGATTTTTATATCGGTGGTGCGTCCGTGAAGCTCTTCCTGCCCATCTTCAAAATGAACTTCCCCGAGATTGTGGACATTGCACTGCCGGCGGAGGGCGTCTTTCACAACCTCGTTTTCGTGAGCATCCGCAAGACCTATCCGATGCAAGCCTATAAGATCATGCATGGTCTCTGGGGCATGGGGCAAATGATGTTCACCAAATACCTCGTGGTAGTGGACGACGACGTGGACGTGCATAACACCAGCGAAGTCCTCTTCCGTCTCTGCGCCAACACCGACCCGCAACGCGACAGCATCTTCACCAAAGGTCCGGCCGATGTGCTCGATCATGCAACGAGCGAGATCGCGATGGGTTCTAAACTTGGAATCGATGCAACGAGGAAGTTGCCCGGAGAAGGTTTCAAGCGCCCCTGGCCGCCGTTGATTCGCATGGATGAAGCGGTAAAAATGAAGGTATCCACTCTCTTCAACCGATAGCCCGAACTTGAAGGCACCGTCGCTGAATACTGGAGAATATCTGCGCGAGCGTGCCCGCAATTGCGAAGCGTGAGGATTTGATTGA
>CAYYSX010000035.1:1844-31660 GCA_964474315.1 uncultured Verrucomicrobiota bacterium
CGCAGCAACATTTCGACCACGGCGACCAGGGCCGCGACGACACATTGCCCCCAGCGGCTGTTCACGGTCGTCTTCGGATCGGTGATCATGAAGAAGACGAATAACTGGTACATCGGCCCCGTCAGCGGCGCGACGCTCGCCGACCAGGGATTGCCAGTGACCTCGCTCCGCACGAACGACAGCAGGAGAAACGTCGCCACATAGGTCAGACAAATATGAAACCGCTTGAGCCGGGAGATAATGATCGAGCCCAGGCACCAGACGACGACCATCGGCCAGAGGGAATTGCCCCACTGGATGCTGAGGGTAGCGACGGCCGCGGGATAGAGGAAGAGCAGGGCGCTGACGCCGAAATTAGATGGATTCCAAAGATGCACCCCACGCCAACGCAACACGTACTTGGACATGATCGACAGCGCGGCGCATAGGGCATAGGGCCAGAAAAACGGCGACCGAATAAGAATGCCCACGCTGATTCCGGAAATATACGCGCTCGCCAGATGGGGCCATTTCCCGATCATGATGCGGGCGAGAATGAGCTCCATCGCGATGGAGGTCAGAATCGCGAGAAAGGTCCGGCTCCAGCTCTCGAGCATTCCAAAGACGAGCTGACCGACTAGCAGAATGCAGGTGATCAGGACCGGCGCCAGGAAGCGGTTGTTGAGACTAAAAAAACGCCGCCACAGGGATGGCGGCGCCGGCTCGCCACCCGTGGCTTGAGGGGTCGGGGCTTTGTCGAGAACGACATTCATGGCGATTCCTTAAGGCGATGAATCGTATTGACGGACGGTGACTCCAGGATTTGCTCCCGGCCGGACGGCCAGCGGATCGCGACGCTATCGACCTTCGCGTCCTCGCCCAGTCCGAAGTGCAGGCGGCGTTGATTCTGCGCGGAATAGCCGCTGGCGGCGACGACTTCCTGGAGCTGTTCCTGTCCCTTCCAGCGAACGCGGACCTGGGCGCCAATGGCGCTGCGGTTGCTGGGATCGCCTTGGAGTTCCAACGCGATCCAGTTGCGTCCGGGCTGCACTTGATTGCGATAAACCAGCAGCGGGCCGCCCTGATTGGCGACCACGACGTCGAGCACACCGCGGTTCTGGAGATCGGCTAGGGCGACGGAACGGCCGTCCCAAATATCCGTGGCGCCGACCGCTTGGGAAACCTCGGCGAATCGTCCGTCTCCGCCATTGAGCCATAGCCGTTTGCGTTGGAATCCGGATAAACTCCGGCCGTTCATCGCGGGCCAGTTTTTGGCATCCGAAATGATGCGGGTGTTGCCGCCGGTGATCTCGGAGAAGTCGTACCAGTAGGTCGTTCCCGGCTTTCCCGAGACATAGCCGTTCACGAGATAAAGATCGACAAAGCCATCGTTATTCAGGTCGCCGAACTGGGCGCCAAAACTCCAGCCGCCGAGTTCCACTCCCATCACCGACGCCAGGTTGTTGAACTGCGTGGAGCCCGGTGCGGCCGGCATCCAGAGATTATTCCCCTGAATGAGGACGCCCTCTTCGGAAATGTTGGTTTCGTAGATGGCGTGCGTTCCCGAGTTCAGCACATCGCCGATGCAGGCGTTCATGCCGCTCTTGGGGTTGCGGCCGACGCCCGCCTCATAGCCAATCTCCCGGAAGCGCCGGCCATTAGGACCGACCTCGTTGAGGTAGAGTTCCGACATGCCGTAGTCGTTGGAGACGAACAGGTCGGGTTGGCCGTCGTCGTTGAAATCGGCAGCCACCACGGCCAACGTCCAACGGGTACTGGTCAGCCCGACCTCACGGGAGACGTCGATGAACTTTCCGTCTCCGGTATTCCGCAGCAGCCAGTTTCGTCCGCCGTTGTTCGCGTACTCGAAGCTCTCCGGCATGATGCGCGTGGTTTGAATCGATTCCAGCCGCACGTCATCGGGCCAGTATCCGCCGATGAAGAGATCGACCAGACCGTCGCCATCGTAGTCGAACCAGGTCGCGGTTCCGGCGTTGATCCAGTCGAGCAGGCCGGCTTCCGCGGTGACCCGGGTGAAACCCCGGCCGCCGTCGTTATGGAATAGCTCGGGACGTCCCCACTTATAGACAAACAGGTCTTCGTAGCCGTCGTTGTCGTAGTCGGCCCAGACGCTGCCCATGCAGGCACCGGTGCCCGACTGGTTGAGGTCGGCGACGCCGAGCGACTCGGCGACGTCCACGAACTGTCCGTCCCCTTGGTTTCGATACAGCCGGTTAAAACTCCCCGGGCTGCTGCTCGTCACGTACAAGTCGTTCCAGCCGTCCCGGTCGAAATCCACGACGGAAACGGAGGCGCCCATGGAGGCGATCTGCGGCTCGATGTTCCCCAGCTTCTCATCAACCCGGGGCCGGGAATGGACGAATTCGATACCGGAAGCGGCGGCCACTTCCGACAACGACAGGCCATAACGATCGATCGCGTCTTGCTGCTCCAGCGTGATCGCGGAATCCGTCCGCATGAACTTCTGCCAAGCCAAGGGACCGGCCAACAGGCCGACCAGGCACATTCCAAGCAAAGCCTGTTTCACTCCAGGTTTCATGGCGTACCTCCTGCGGGGCGAGTCCGGGCGCCATTCATTAGGCCGCGATCGAAAGCCGAGGGAGTGATATAACGGGTATGAAAATGCTCCCAATCTTCGACGTTCCGCTGGAAGACCGGGTCATCATCGAGCGGTCGCGGCGGACCACCGTACTGGCGCAGGGCGTGGGACGGCAGGGGATGAACGGTCCGCGAATTGGCCGTATTGAAGTCACCATCTTTCACCCAGCCATCGCCAATGAGGACAAAGTCGCGGGTCCAACCGGCCGGAGGCGGTTCGGGCACCGCAAAGCGGAGAATGAATTCATCGCCGGCGTTCATAATGACATAGCGGTCATCGATGTGGTGGAGCAGTTCCCGAACCTCCCCGTAGCGCGTGTAATGGCCTTCGAGATCTCGCCACCGCGGTCCCGTTCCGGACAACCGATCGTACCGCGGAATATCCGGTTTTCGCCGATCCGGCGCGGCCACTTGGGAAAATCCGCGATGTCGCAACTCGGCGCCAAGGGTCCCCGCCGGCGACAACTTCAGCTCCGCCTGAGGTCGGGCGACGGCCCAACCGAGACGGTCCCAATAGACCTCGATGTTGGTCCGCAACCGGAAGCGGCGTTGGCCGGACGGCAGCGATTCGCGTGGCACCGGGATCACCACGGTCTTGTTTTTTCCGGCCGGGAAGCCGAGGTCACCGCTGACGGCCCGCCAGCCGAGTTGCGGATCGTATTCCTCCAGCACCAAGCCGCGCGGCGCGGAGTGATTTCCCTGAGAGATCGCGACGTTCAGGGAGCTGTCGGTCGGGTAGATCCAGCCTTCTCCAATCAGCACCAGCGGTTGATCAGCGGGCGCATCGTCGGGAAGCTGGAACTCAAGCCAATGATCTTCGGCGATTCCCTGAAACCGCCCGAGGGAAAAGTCAGCGACATAATCGCCATCGGTCGCGGCCAGCGCCGGCAAGACATCGCGGCCAGACTCATTCCGGGCCCAGACGAACGGTTGAGGTTGGCTGGTGCCGATCACTTCGAGCTTCGGCTGCTGGGTCGGTACGAAGCGCTCATCCACGAAGACCGCTAATGATTCAGGATGATCGACGACCATGAGAGAGATGTGATCGAAGAAATGTGTTTCCCAGAGCTCGGCGGTGATGCGGATTTCATAGACCCCATGGTGAGCGGTCAAGAGTTTGCCGGGAATAAGAATCCAATCCTCGGTCTGCTCGACTCCGGCGGTATCCTGAGAATTGATCCGCATTCCCAAGGGCGATCGCCAGATGAAATCCTTGACGAAATGGAACGTGTCACCGTCCCGGGAGAAAACCCAGGGGCAGGAGCCTTTCAACCGCTGAACCGCGGTCACGGCCTGATCAACCGGCAGATCGAATTCCACTTGGGCAACGCCATTTGGCCAGACGATGCGAGCGATCCCCACCTGGGAGTGATCGCCCAGTCCGAAGTGCGTGTGCGGTGAGGTAATCGGCGCGGACGCCAGCAACTGGCCGGCGCGGATTTCGACCCGGCCTCCGATGCCAAAGCTGTTGAGCCGGCCGTCGGCGATCGTGGCGAGGGTACGGGTCTGGATCGACTGCCAGTGATAGTCCTTGGTTCCGCGGGTGAGGGTCGTGGCGGCACCCGTGCCGCTCAGACCAATGAGGTCGAGAAAGCCGTCGCCATCGAGGTCGGCAATCGACATCACGAACAGAGCTGGCGCGCCGTCGAGGTGCCGGAACTCGCCGCGGCCCTGATTCAGCCAGATGGCCGAGGTGGTTCCTGCGGAAGCCACCAGGTCCAGGGCGCCGTTGTTGTCGAGGTCGGCCACGCTCAGGCTGGTGCGTCGCCGGGTGAACGCGTCCGCCAGGTCCGGTGGATCGGACCAACGCGCCAACTCCCGGCCCGACCAAGTCTGCCTCTGGCGATCAAAGCCCAGGTTCCTGACGATTCCGTTCTGCTCGAGGACAATCAGATCCATTTCGCCGATGCCGAAGACGTCGCCGTAAGTCAGCGCGACGGCCGGCGACTCCGAGACCAGCTCGGGAGCGGCGAAGGCGCCGGAGCGATCATTCCACGAGACCAGCACGCGGCCCGTGACCTCGAGCAGGGCGAGGTCGCCATCGCCATCGCCATCGAAGTCTCCCCAACACACCTCGCGCACTTCCGGAAACGATGCGAGCACGTCCAGGGCCGTGAATCCGCCATCGCCGTTGTTGCGGAGAATCTGCGGGGCGGCTCCCTCGCGGGCGACCAGCAGGTCCAGGTCGCCGTCGGCTTCGAAATCGAGCGTCCAGACACCGTGCCCGGCCGTCTCGAAGGCCGGCCGAATATCGTCCGCCGGATCGAACGCGATGAACCGCCCCTCCGAATCCTGCATCCAGACCTTCAGCCCGTCGCCATTGATCAAGGCCAGGTCTTGCCGAAAGTCGCCGTTGAGGTCGGTGGCGCAGAGGGAGCTCCGCCCGAGTGCCGCCGGGGTCCCGGACACGGGGAGTTCCGCCTGGTCGCCGATGCGGAGCGTTCCATTCGCGAGAGAGAGCAGGCTCACCCCGGGCGGCGCGCTCAGAGCCAGGGCGAGAAACAGGTCCGGCGGCGCGGAGAGCGAGGTATTGGGGACCTCGGTAAACTGAAGTGAGCCATCAGCCGGTGCCACGACCACTTCGGGCGGGCGGTATTTAAGAAACTCGCGAACCGGTTGGCCGATGGATCCACCGGTCGCGCCCAACGCCGAAAGCGCCGCCTGATAGGCCGGCGTCGCCAGGTTGAGATTTTGCAGGAAGGTGAGATGCCGTGCGGCGGCGCGAAAGTCCCCGGCGGCGACGGCGGCTTGGGCGGCTTCGAATTGTTGGAGGGCGGCCGGGCCCCAGTTCTCACGATACGCATCGAAGGACTTGATCGCTTCGGATAGCAGGGGACCCTTTTCCGCCCGTGCCAGGAGGCGTGCCCGGTTGAAGGCGACGACGAGATTATCCGGTTCGCGTTCACGGAGGCGGTCGAAGACTTCCAATTGCTCACCGAAGGCGGTCTCGCGTCCGGTTCGTCCCAGGAGTTCCGCGAGACGATAGAGAACCGTGACGTCGGGATCGGAAAGCTCCCGGAGCCGCTCGATGGCGCGCGGAAACTGGCCCTGGCTTTCCTCGACGATGGCCTGCAAGACGGTGATCTGTTCATTTCTAGGAGACAGTTTCGCCGCTGTGCTGAGCGCTTCTTCCGCTCCAGGGAGATCACCGAGCCGCAGCCGCGCGATCCCCAGATTCGCCCAGATCGCGGGTTCCTCGGGCAGTTTTTGGGAGAGCTCGCCAAAGAAACGGCCGGCCCGTTCGTTCTCTTCGACGTCGAGTGAAGAGATCCCGACATAGAAGGGACCCACCGTCTCGGGCGGCGGCAATTGGCCTGTGGCAGCGCCCGCCGATCCAATCCCGTTCTCCGGCGGGACGCGACGGGCGCGGGCCAGCATCCAAACCGCGACGACCACGAGGCACACCAGGGTCAGGGTAATGATACGGCGGGTGCTCATGGTCAGGGTCGTGTTTCTCCTTCGCAGGACGCGGTCATTCGCACCTCTGGATCCGCAGTCGTCGCATCGGATCGTGATGCCCTCGCCTTCGCCGTGGCTGCCCGCGACCGGCGAATGAACACCATCCCCCAGAGTCCTCCGAACAGAACAAAGGGGAACAAATAGATCAAGAGGTCCCAGGAACCCAGCCCCGGCGGCGTGGCTTCGACCTGGGTGACCAAGCTATGGTTCGTGCCGTCGGCCCGACGGAGGTCGATGCCGACCGTCCACAGTTCGGCAGCGTCGAACTCCGGCTTCGCTAAAAACCGCAGATGCTTGCGGGCCGATTCCTGGGTCGCTCGATAGACCGCCTTGGGCAACCGCTCGCTCACCGGCTGGACCCAGACTTCGACCTCGGAAATCGCTCCGGCCGAGGTCGATTCGCCCGGCTCCAACACCACGTAGAACACGGCTTCCCCGATGTCTGGATCGGCCCAGACCGTGACGACGTAACCGGGAATCGGTTGGTCCACCAGGATCGGAAACGGAGGTCCGACGTGCGCCAACGCGGAGCGCGACCACGCCAGGCCGAGGCCCAGGAGGATCGCGATCATCGGGATGGCCGAACGCCGTATCATTTCCAACGGCCCTTCATCCCGCGATGAATGTTCCTCGCATATCCATGGGTTGGGTCAGGATCCAGCAGGCGGCGGCAAACAACAAGATACTGACGACGGCCCAGGGGGCGAAGGCGCGGAAGGTCCGTTCGGGCGCGAACTCCGCCGCCATCCGCCAACCCACGAGCAGCGACCCGAGAAGGCCCAGTCCCAGGAAGCCGAGCTCGATGGGAAACACGACGGCATCCGGCAATCCTCCCCACTGCCAGCGCGGCGCTCCCAGGATATCCCGACCAGTCGCCGTGCGAACCGCATGCTGCGCGACCGGAATGACCGTCAATGCACCGGTCAGGAAATGAAAACCATAGTGGGCCAGCCAGACGCCGAAGCCGAGCGGCACGAGGGACCGGGAGAATCGATTGATAATCCTTCCGAGGCTCAGGGAGCTGGACACAGCGCGGCGCGTCAGCCACGCCGCTCCACCGAGCAGGACGACGGGTTCGACGACCAGCGCCAGCGTGAACAGAAATCCCAAGATGGGCCATTCGACGGTCAGTCCCGTGGCGCGAGCAATCGCTTGTTGCAGCGAATAGACGGGACTGATCATGGCGAAGGCGTTCAGCAGGGCGCCAAAGACAAAGACGACGATCAGGATCGTCCAGTCACTGCGCCGATCGGGATCGCCGATGCTCGACCGCACGCCGCTCACCGCCAGTTCTTCCCCGGGCAGCCGCGCCAGGATTCCCACGTTGTCATGGGGGCAGGCATAGACGCAATCCAGGCAGAAGGTGCAGTCCAGATTGCCGACCTTGCGCGGTTGGAACAGGTCGAGCTCGCAGCCCCGCTGAACAATCACTGGCGACCTGCCGGCTCCGCCTTCGTCCGTGGCACGGCGTCCGCGGATGCAATCCTTGGTGTGGCAATCGCCGCAGACGTCTGGATTCCGAACCGCGACCTCGAGCGGAGACATCGTCGATCCCAGGAAGTTGAACTGCCCCACCGGACAGACGAATTTGCAGAACGACGCCCGGCGGAAAAGAAGGTCCACGATGAACGCCGCGGCGAAGTAGCCGACGATCAGGATTCCTGTCGCCCAAGGATCGGCCCACAAGTCGAGCCACTCGTACAGGAACAGAACTCCCACAAACAGGAGGATCGCCGGCCCTTTGTTGCGGAGCGGACGAGGCCAATTCCAGCGGGGGGATACCCAGTGCCGCGCCAACTGCCGGGGCAGCATGAACGGACACGCCATGCAGAAGAAGTTTCCGGCCAACAGCAGGACGAGGACGATCAATCCGCGGAAGTGAACCCAGGTCAGCAGCGCCGCCAGGTTCTTGGGGGCCAGCGCGGGGCCGAAAAACGCATGGGCGATCATCACCGCGGACAGCAGGAAGACCCCGGTCTGGAGGAGGACACGTGACCAGCGCCAACGCAGGAATCGGCCTATCACCGGAACCCGCAGCAGGTCGAACCGCGCCTTGCCCTCCGCCGTGGCGCGTCCCCCGGAGAGCCTCGGCGCCGGTGGACTCGTCGGAGTCACTTTGGTTTCACCCCGGGGACGTCCACTTTCTTATGGAAACGGCCGCCACCCGAGAGTTGCCCGGACAACAACAGGAACCAGTCGCCCCCCATGGTGAACTCGATCGTCCCGACGTAGTGTCCGGGTTCGGTCTCTTCCAACCGCGTGAAGACCGGCCTCATGCCCGCATGATTCATGTTCCCTTCGACCTCAAGCTGTTCGAGCCGCACAGGGCGGCTCTCCGGGTCAGTGAGGATGATTTTCAAGCCGGTCGTACCGACGGCCGGAGGACGGGGATCGAACTCAATCGCAACCTGCGCGTCAACGTCCGTCCCGTTCGTTCCCGGGCGGCACCCCAGGATCCACACACCGCCCAGCAGCAGAAGAAGAAGCGCTCGGCGGCGTCTCCCTTGGTCGGCGGCGATCTGCGGATTCGGGTGGATTGGATCAGGCATGGTATATCGCGTTCGGCGGCGCCGATTCCGCTCCGTCGCCGCATCCAATCGACACGAACCGTTGCCGTTCGAAGCCGCAAAGGGAGGGCTCGACGGACCAACGACGTCTAGTGGGATCTCCGCGGTTTGGCGCTCCAGATGACGCCCAGACCGACGAGCGACGAAAGGCCGCTGATGGCCAGCACCACCCGCGCCCCCGCGAGATTCTTCGGAGGCGGAGTCGCCTGCGTCTTCAGATCGACCCAGCGCCAACCGAGGAAGACGAACAGCAAAACCGCCAGCAGATAAACGGTCATTACGCCGCGAATCGCATTCATGACGCTCTCAGATAGGGGAAGCCGCCGGGCGGGGAACGGAGGACTTGGACCGTGAATGCCACGAGCAATTACAGCGCATGTGGGCTTCTTCTCCGGCCGTCGGGAACATGTGGTAGAACATGGCGATGACCATCGGAATGGTCACGATGGTGTTGTAGAACAGGTGCAGTTCGACCCGGGGGATCACCTGTTGGGCAATGCTCATCGGCACCGGCGAGCCGAACAGGTTTTGCCCCAGAATCGCCTGGCCTTGGAGCAACCCGTGCTCGATGTGGTGCCAGAACTGGATCCAGAACGCGATCATCCACCAGGTGCGGGATCGGCCCACGAAGCCTTTGCGCAGCACCCAGAAGGAAACCAGCATCACCAGCGCGTACAAGTAGTGGAGGGCTTCCGACTTGATGAGGGCAGGGAATGCCAATCCCAGGACACCCCGGGCGTCCGGGGCATTCCATCCCAGCGCGTAAATCTGAAAGGCCTGAGCGAAGTGTTCCGCCCAATGGGCCAGCACGATCGCGGTGTAGGTCCAGAGCGCGACTTCATGCCAGGGTCCGTTTAGCTTTTCGGAAAGCGACATGTTGTTGGTCGGCTGCAACTTGCAGGTCTCGGCTGCTCCATTCATCGAATGATCCTTTCAACCGTTGGTTAGTGCCAAACAGGGGTGAGATGCTCATGGGGTGATAACGACCAGCACTGGAGCCTAGAAGCGAGGTGGGGCGAACGGGTCTCAAAATGGGGTGAACTAGCATCCACCCGGGGCAAACCAGATCTCTTCAGAGTCAGGCCGTCTGCACCCGCCGGATCGCCTCCAGCAGGACGGGGTCTCATGGCCGATGGTGAAATCCCAGGATGGGGGGCTGAAAATCCAGCCGGGGCGAGCGGACTTCGGCCAGTTCGTCAATGACCCCTAGCTCCACCGCTTCCTCGCGAGTTACCTCCAGGGTGCCGAACCCCGGATCGAAACTGAAGGGTGGGAAGGGAAAGCCAAAATCGCTTAGGCGGGTCCACACCAATCCGTCCTTTCGAGCCACCATCCGGTCAGAACTCAACTGCCCCCCGGCCGCCTGCCAAGCGGCCTGCCAGTCCCGTGGGTAGATTGGCTCGGTGACCGGCGCCAGCTCCCAACACGGGTACTGCTCCATCTCCGCCGCGGTTCGGTCTCGGTAGGCTTGGATGGATCGCCTCAGCCGGAGATTGGCCTCCAACAAGGTGTCGATAATCTCCAGTTCGTAATCTTTCAGGTGATGATCCTGCGCGCGGGCGGTCTCCCAGATTCCCCGTCGTGCGCCGGCCTGATCCAAATCGCCTGCCAGCAGCCACTCGACGGCGACCCCAATGGGATCCCGAAGCCCGGAAAGGCGGGGGCAGACGGCCCAGATCAGGGCTTCTTTGATCGATCGCCATTCCCGCATTCCTTCGCAACATGCGAAGCAATCGTCGGCGATTTCTCCGGTGGCCAGCCGGCTGACCACCTCGTCCGGAAGGTACGGTCCATCCTCGTCGTCTCCTCGCCAAAGCCAAAGATCCAAGGCCGCTGGAGTGGAGTGGTGGTTCATGTGCAATCCGTGCGTCCTGAAGCGGCCGATGCATCGCCCATGAGCGTCCCCCACGCCAACCCAGCAGGGTCCGCCCAACCGCAGTCATTTCAGATTGAAATACCAGATTTCTGCACAAAGAGCCAGGTCAATTGAGCGTACCCAAGACCTCGCTCCCGGGGACTGTTCGAGCCGAAACCGGGTGTTGGGAGCTTGGGTCTTTGGAACTTCTTTGGAGCTTGGAGCTTTCTTCTTCTCCGCTCGGCCCCATCCCCGTTCGTCCGAGCCAGGTGACGCTGCCCGACGCCTCATGCGCGCCAACGGTCGCGAACGACCTTGAAGGCGCCAGCAACCGCGGCCACCGGGAGTCCCCGCAGGGCAAAGTGCCCCACTCCCGCCGCCCGAAGCGCCAGTCCCGGCACCGTCCAGGAATCGAGCCAGGCGCAAGGATCGTCGGTCTGGTCCCGGTACTGTTTGGCCAGCGCGACGAAGGGGGAGATTTCCTGCATGAGCTGGCGATACCGCCAATACATCCCGGTAAATTTCTGCGCCGGATCCAGTAGCACCCAGGGTTTCATGGCGAGGGCATGGAGGACCGGGGGAATGGGGCGGAAGAGACCGCCCAACCGCTCGGTGAAGGAGTAGGCAATGGCCCCTCCCGAATGAAGAATGTCGCGTCCCGCCCCGAACACGTGCCAGGGGACATGGGACCATTCCCGGGCGCCGAGCATCGCGTTCAGCACGTCGAGATCGAACATGGCGTGCGGCGGACGTTGGGTCAGCGGCACGGCAAAGTGCCGCGTATAACGATCGTCCGCGAGCAGCCGCTTCCATTCCTCCAGCACCGGGAGGTGGGCAGGCGTGACCCGGGTCAGACAGGTGTTCAGGGTGTAGGGCAGAGATCGTCCCACTTCGAAGCCCCAGGCCCGGGTCCGCCGCTCCGTTCCCTGGTGCGGCGCGAATTTCGCCTCCTCCGCCAACCCAATGACGTCGGGATCCAGCGCCATGAACAACGGCCGGGGATCCCCGGCCAGCATCATGTCGGTATCCAGCCAGACCACATGTCGGAATCCGCGTGCCAACACCGCCAGCAACGCGTGCGGTTTGACGTCCGAGGTTCCGCCACCGGGGAGGCCGCTCTCCACCAGTTCAATATCCGGAAACGGGGCCAACCAGCGACGAAAGGCGTCGGTGGGACGGGAGTGAAACAGGATCGTGCGCGTTCCGGAACAATGATCGCGGAGGGTGAGGACCAAGAGCTTGATGCCGATTTCGGCCTCGGGTCGGTCTTCGACGAGGCAGAAGGTGACGGGATCGGGCGTGCGCGGGGCGGTTGCGGAGGGAGGGGAGGGAGGTCCCGGGTGCCGGGACTGCGTCGCGACGGACTCGGAAGACATGTCCGGGCGGAGTACACCACAAGAGGCGGCCGGGGACACGCAGAAATCGGCGGCCGGGAAATCTGGCGAAGGCGGAACGCGGAAGTAAGAAGTGGGAACGAAGGGCCGTGTAGCGTCGGCTGTCCCCAGCCGACCTTCGGCCACCGTGGGCGGGCAACCGCCCTGTTCTCCACGCCGGCTCGTTCCCCCGACTTCACCTGCGTGGCTGAGCCGCCCGGTCGGCTGAGGACAGCCGACGCTACCGGCCTTCCACTTCGGTCCTCCGTCGTCTGTCCTCTGTCCTCCCTCTCCTCGGCTCCACGACCTCGTTAAAAAACTGAAATACGCCCCCACGTTCACACGTTCACCAACTTCATCAAATAGTCTTGACCCCTGGCGACCTTGAGCACCAGCATCTGGCCATTCCCCAGTCGATTTGAAGATCATCCCGGTATCTCCGGGCAACCGGTCTCTATCAGCCGACTCAATACAGGCCCATATCATATTGACCATGAATACCTCCCCCTCGTCCTTGTTCGTTGGTTGTCTGGCCGGACTCCTTGGCCTCAGTTCCCTTCACGCCGCGACGACCCAAGCCCCGGGCAATGTCATTGGGACCGGGGAGGAGGCGTGGTCGTACCTGATTCTGGAAGGGGAAGATTACGACACCAAGGCCCATGAAGATCCGGAGACCGGATTCACCCGGGTGAATGCCACCGGGAGTATTACCAGTTTTCTGGGTAATCCTGTTCTGGGTCCGGACACCACGGCCTCCAAAAAGGGGGCGCTGTGGACCCAGACGATCTTCTCTCAGCACATCGATCAAGTGACGTATAACGTGCAGTTCTCGCGGGCCGGGACCTACTACCTGTACATGCGCTTTTCGATGTTCGAGAACGGGGGTAATGAGTCGCACTACCTCAACGAGGACTCGTTCTTCGTGCCGCCGGATTTCGATGCCCATCCGCAGACCGACTGGCCGTTGAGCGATCGGGGCGGGTATGTGGAGGGGTGCTGCGATGCGGCGGGCTACCTCTTCTTTCTGGAGGATGGGGTCCGCGTGTCGCACGCCAACCGCACGGAAGGGGAACCGGAGTTTTGGGAGGGGAAGTTCTACTGGAATGATTTGCTTTCCAGCCAGTTTTTGGATCCGGAGACAGCGGGAGAACCGGCATACCGGTTTCAATACGACGTGCCGGAGAGCCGGGTGGGCCAACCGCTGACGTTCACCATTTCGTACCGGGAAGGTGGCACGGCGATCGACCTGTTCCTCTTCAGCACGGCCCCAGACCTGATGACCCGTTACACCCAGGAGGAGTTGGATGCCTTGCTGCTTACGCCCTCCAGCAACGTGACGGTGCAGGACCCGGGCAATGTCATTGGGACGGGGGAAGAAGCGTGGTCGTATCTGATTCTGGAAGGGGAGGATTACGATACCAAGATCCATGAGGATCCGGAGACCGGATTCACCCGGGTGGATGCCAGCGGGAGTATTACCAGTTTTCTGGGTAATCCCGTCCTGGGGCCGGACACCACCGCCTCCAAAAAAGGGGCGCTGTGGACTCAGACGATCTTCTCTCAGCACATCGACCAAGTGACATATAACGTGCAGTTCTCGCGAGCCGGGACCTACTACCTGTACATGCGCTTTTCGATGTTCGAGAACGGGGGTAATGAGTCGCACTACCTCAACGAGGACTCGTTCTTCGTGCCGCCGGATTTCGATGCCCATCCGCAGACCGACTGGCCGTTGAGCGATCGGGGCGGGTATGTGGAGGGGTGCTGCGATGCGGCGGGCTACCTCTTCTTTCTGGAGGATGGGGTCCGCGTGTCGCACGCCAACCGCACGGAAGGGGAACCGGAGTTTTGGGAGGGGAAGTTCTACTGGAATGATTTGCTTTCCAGCCAGTTTTTGGATCCGGAGACAGCGGGAGAACCGGCATACCGGTTTCAATACGACGTGCCGGAGAGCCGGGTGGGCCAACCGCTGACGTTCACCATTTCGTACCGGGAAGGTGGCACGGCGATCGACCTGTTCCTCTTCAGCACGGCCCCAGACCTGATGACCCGTTACACCCAGGAGGAGTTGGATGCCTTGCTGCTTGCCGCTCCGTCAACGCCGACCCTGGAGATTGCTCCGAGTGCGAACGGTCTCGCGATCTCCTGGCCCGCGTCATTTGCCGACTATGTCTTACAGGACTCCGACGCCCTGTCACCGACCGCTTGGCAGAATGTGACGGCGGAGCCGGTGGTGGAGGACGGGCGAAAGTCCGTGACGATCACGCCCGGGGATGGGGACCGCTACTATCGGCTGCTAGGTCCGTAACGACGAAGGATTTGAACCGCTTCAGATGGCCTGTCCAAGTCGGTACGTATAGCAAGTCTGCTACGTAGCAGACTTGCATGCGCAGGCGACCGTTTCCCAAGCTTCGAGCGTATTCCGCACCAGCACACCGGTCACCGCCGGGACTTTCACGATCGCCGCAAGGAACTGACCCAATTGGAGCGTTCCAGTCCCGTCGTGTTGCGAGCGACTCACTGACCGGAGAGCCGGAGGCGGGAAATCCGCCCGTCCGGTTCGGAGGGGGGAGTAGGGTTCTATCCCTCATTCCTACCTCTATTGACTTCGGTAGTGGCCTCAATAGGAAGAGGCAGCTTGGCACTGGGACCTTTTTTGGGATTTGGGATTTGGAGCTTTCTCACGTGTCTCCCACCTTTGCCTCGATTTTCCCGCGGCACTGCGGCGTCCTGCCTGCATGTCTGTTTCCCGTCGCCAGTTTGTCACCACCCTCGGAGTGGGAACGGCCGCGTGGTGGTCCACTCGGGCGGCGGATCCGGTCTTGCGTGCGGCCGTGATCGGGCACACCGGCCGGGGAAATTATGGGCATGGATTGGAACAAATCTTCCAAGGGCGCCCTGGGATCGAGGTGGTGGGATTGGCGGATCCCGATGAAGCCGGCCGAACACGCGCGGCGGAGGCGCTGGGAGTTCAGCACACGTATGCCGACTGGCGCGAACTGTTGGACAAAGAGCGACCCCAGTTGGTGTCGGTCGCCATGCGGCACGCCGACCAACATGCGGAGATCGTGCTCGCCTGTGTGAAGGCGGGCGCCCACGTGTATGTGGAGAAGCCGTTCGTCCAGTCACCGGCCGAAGCGGATGCGATCCTGCTGGAAGCGGAACGGCGGGAGCGCCGAATCGCGGTCGCGCACACCATGCGGATGATGCCGGTGGTCCAACGGTTCCAGCAGGTGTTGAAGGAAGGGTTGATTGGCGAGGTGGTGGCGCTGCGGGCGTTCGGCAAGCAGGATGATCGGGCCGGCGGAGAAGACCTGATGGTGCTGGGAACGCATTTGTTCGACCTGATGCGGATGACGGTGGGTGATCCGCTTTGGTGTTCGGCCCGAGTCCTGGTCGGCGAGCGCGACATCACGGCGGCCGACCGCCGCCTGGTGAAGGACAACGTGGGTTGGGTGGCCGGGGATCGGGTGTGGGCCACGTTCGCCTTCGCTCACGGGGTCACTGCCACTTTTGCCAGCGACGCCCGCCTCCGGGAAACGAACGGACACTGGGGAATCGAGTTTCTGGGTTCGCGGGGCGTAGCGCGGTTCAACGGCGACCTGTCGCCCACGGTCTTCGTGCGCACGATCCAGCCGTGGTCGGCCGAAGGGCGGGTCGAGGAATGGAAGCCGTTGGAGGCCGAGCCAGTGCGCGCGGCACCCGAGCACAACCTTGGCCCGGTAAGTGACTGGCTGGCGGCCATCCAGGAAGGCCGGGAACCCGAATGCAGCGGACGCAACGGTGCTTGGGCCGTGGAAATGGTGGCGGCCGTGTACCAGTCGGCCTTGTCGGGGGGCCGCGTGGCGTTTCCATTGCGAGATCGGCAGCATCCGCTCGGCGCATAATCAGAATCACCACATGACCCCGCCTCCTCCTTCCGCTCATCGTGGCGCCGGATTCGACCCGCCGAATCGTTTCGTGTCCATTCACCGCGAATCCGATCCCGACTGCCTTGATCTCGATCCGGCAGAGGAACCGCTTCCGCGCACCCAATTCCTCGAAGACCAGACCCAGCGGGCGCTGACGAAAAACGACAGTCCGGACATCGGGTTCACCTGGAGTCTGAACCCTTATCGTGGCTGCGAGCATGGCTGCATTTACTGCTATGCCCGGCCGACCCACGAGTTCCTCGGGTTCAGCGCCGGCCTGGATTTCGAATCCCGGATCGTAGTGAAGCATCGGGCCCCCGAACTGTTGCGGAAGGAACTGGCCGCGCCTGGATGGAAGCCGGATGCGATCGCGATGAGCGGTGTGACCGACTGCTATCAGCCGGTGGAGCGAAAGCTGTGTCTCACGCGGCGTTGTCTCGAAGTGCTGGCGGAATTCCGGAACCCGGTGGGTATCGTGACCAAGAACGCCCTGATCGCGCGCGACGTGGACTTCCTGGCCGAACTGGCCCGGCACCAGGCCGTCGCGGTGATGATTTCCCTGACCACCCTGAATCCGGAATTACGCAGCATTCTCGAACCGCGGACGTCGCCACCCGCCGCCCGGCTCGCGGCCATGCGGAAACTGTCCGCCGCCGGAATTCCCGTGGGAGTGATGGTGGCCCCAGTGATTCCTGCACTGAACGATCATGAGATTCCCAACCTGCTTGCGGCCGCGGCGGAAGCCGGTGCGCGGTACGCGGGGAAAGTGGTCCTGCGGCTTCCGCTGGCTGTCGCGCCGTTGTTCGAAGAGTGGCTTGGCCGCCATTTTCCGGACCGGAAGGAGAAGGTGCTGGGGCAGATTCGGGAACTGCGCGGCGGCGCGCTGAACGATCCGCGCTTCGGATCCCGCATGCGAGGGGAAGGTCCGCGGGCAGAGCAGCTCTCCCAGCTTTTCTCCGTGGCCTGCCGCCGCGCCGGACTCGACCGGGGTGGACCGGAGCTGAGCGTGGCCGCGTTCCGCCGGGTGGAACCGGGACAACGCGAACTGTGGTAGGCCGATCCGACCGGTCAGGCCGTTAGAACGAGAACTGCAGACCCAAGCTGGCGCCGTAGGTGGAGCCGAAATCGAACTCCGTCTGATAGTCGAGTCCATCGATGCGCAGCGTGCCGTTGGTGGCCCACTCCACCGAGCCGTAGGCGCTCATCCAGGGCAGGATCCGATAGGCTGCGCGAAATTGGAAATAGGCGCCCGGAAGCCAGTCGCCCCGGGAGCTGCTTTCCGAGGCGGAGGAAGAGGCGAAGGCGGGGTTGGTAAAGGTCTCGCTCTCGCTGTAGTGCGCCGTGCCGTAGGCGTAGATCGAAGTGAATCCCATGCTCGCCCCCACCTGCCATTTCTCCGAAAGCGGTACGGTCAGCCAGGCCCCGAAGCGGGCCGTGTAGAAATCGGCATCCACACTGGTGTGCAGCGTGGACGTGGCCTGCGACATCAGCGTCTCCTGCGGTTGCGGCGTCAGCGGAATCAAGGGTCCGGAAGCGTCCGGAAACCCCGAATACGGCGGCAAGGGTGGAACGATGCCGCCCAGATTGTAGCGGTCGCGTTTCATCAAAACGTCGCTTTGGCTGGTCGATTGGTCGCTGCCGGAGTAGGTGCCAAATCGGAATCCCAGCTCGAATCCGAACCGGGCGTCGCGTTTCTTGATTTCGAACTGGTAGAACTCGAAGCCCACGAGGATCTCCGGTCCGAAAATCGTTTCGCTGTCGAAGTTGTTCAGCGATCCGGCGGTGGCGAGTCCCTCGACGCGGCTTAGTTCCAGTTGATCGCCGATGATCTGCGATTCTTCGAGATAGCCCCAGTTCCAGGTGAGCCCCAAGGCGCCCTGGCTGATGTCGGGCTGCACGAAGCCGTTGTCGTAAATTCCCGACACGATCGGCGGCGTGGGCACCACCCGATTGACGGAGATGGACAGGCCGGCCTGGAGGTACGCGCCGGTGCGCACAAACCATCCGGTTTTCTCCAGGTCATAAGGAGAGTCCTGAGCGAAGAGGCGAGTGCCAGCGACCAGGCCGGAGACCAGAACGGCGGGCCGGATCAGAGAGCGGTCAAACTTCATGACGAGGAAGGCGGAAGGGGCCGGCAGGTTCACTGAACTTCAACGACGCGGTAGAAACGACTCCCGCTGAATGGAGGACTGGCGGTCCGCGGTGGCCCGGTGTCGAGCCACTGCCGGCGACTGCCAGTGCCGTTGACTGCCGGCAGGGAGGTGCTGAACCCGCCATTGGTAAACCCGGCGAGATTCGTCGCGTATTGGATGTAGTAGCGAAACAGGGATTGCGTGGGGAACTCCACGAGCACCAGGCCATTGGTGGTGCGGGTCACCACGTCGGTCAGAATGTTCCCGCTGGGCGGTGGGATGATGAAGGGGGGCAGGGCCTGGAGGTCGAAACTGGGCGTGGGAACGCTGACCCGGTCGGACACATAGTATTCCATCAACGCCTCGCGTATTTCCGCCGGGGCAATGGCCCCCAAGTCCACGTAGGGCAACCCCGAGGCCACCAGGACGCCTTGGGCATTGGCCAGACGAATGGCGTTGGTCAGCGAATCCAGGCCCAAGCCGGCGACCGTCATCTGGGTGTTTTCGACGAAGTTGTTGCCGGGATGGCCGTAAATGAGCAACTGCTGCTGGAGCCCGGTCTGGAGGTTGAGGTTGAAGTCGCCCGCCAACAAGAGCTGCGGGTTCATGGGATTCAGCACGATCTGGTTAGAGCCCTCCAAGGGGGGGCCAAAGATGGCCGGCACTGGAAGATTGGTGACCCCCAGCAGTCCGGTCAGCGGATTGGTCCGGCCCGGCACCAGGTCGAAGATCATCTGGCCGATGCTGCTTTCTCCGGGAGCGAGATTGTTGGTGGCCCAGCCGATCGACACTCCCAGCCGGCCCACGGGCAACTGAGATTCATTGACCGTCACCACCGCGTCGGAGGGCAGGGCGGTGGGACGAACCCGGCGAAATCCGGGAAACGCCACGGGATCAAGCGGCTCCTCGGGTTCTTCAGGTTCTTCCTCCACCAGGAACTCGGGTTCGTACGTGGCATTGGTGAGCACGGCCGAATCCCAAGTGACCGAAAAGCCGATGTTGGTCTCCGCGCTGTTCGCCGTGTACAGGACCGGGATGCGGATGCGATTGGTGACGGTGAGGAAACCCAGGCGCAGCGAGGGCATCGGGAGCGGGTTGACGGTCAGCAACGCGGACTGGCTGGTCCGGGTACCGTATTGGTTTTGGGCCTGCACGGAGTACAAACCCGCGGCGTTGGTGGTGGCGTTGACGACGGTGAAAGTGGCGTTGGTGGCATCCTCAATTCCTGCTCCTTGGAACAGCCATTGGTAGGTCACCGGTCCCGGGCTGAGCGTTTCGGTCGAAAACGTCGCTGATTGCCCGAGGAAGACGGCCTGGTTGGTGGGCTGAGTCAGGAAGGCCGGCGCCCCCACGAAGGTGAGGGTGGCCGGAGCCGACGTCGCCGAGCCGAGTTCGTTGGTCACGATCGCGAGGTAAATTCCGGAATTCAGCACGGAATTGATCGTAACGGAGAGAATCCCGTTGGTGTCGCTGCTGATCAGAGCACCGTTGAAGTACCATTGGTAGATCAGCGGCAGGGTCCCGGTCGCCTCGACGCTGAACGTGACAGAGGCTCCGATCGAATTGGTCTGGGACTGCGGTTCGAGGGTGATGACGGGAGCCTGGGCGAACAAACGGCCGGCGAGCAGGAGAAAACAAAGCCCGGTCAGGAATGGGCCGCCAAAGCGGAAAACGACGTGCATCGGAAATGGTGGTCACTCCCGGACTGTTTCCCGCTGAGCGACGAAGACGACGATAGTCGGGCGGATGTCGGCGGTGCCACGGGAAAGTTTCCAGGACTGAAGAGGGCACAAAAGACGTCCTTTCGAGCCGGCCGAATAAACCTGCGGTAGAAACCAATCCAAACTTGGGGCAGAATCCTGTCGCCCCTCACCTATGAACCGGCTCCGCCCCTCCCCACGCCACGGAATCCTTTCCGCCTTGCTCAGTCTGGCGGCGCTGACCAGCGCGCTGGCCGCGGCGAAGGTCGATTTCAATCGCGAGGTGCGTCCGGTGCTGTCCGACAATTGCTTCGCCTGTCACGGACCGGATACGCAGAAGGTCAAGGGCGGCCTGCGCCTGGATCTGCGTGACCTCGCGGTCCAACCGGCCAAGTCCGGCCAGATCGCCCTGGTGCCGGGCCATCCGGAAGAGAGCGAACTCGTCCGGCGGCTGGAAACCACGGATGAGGACGATCGCATGCCGCCACCGGAGTCGCACAAAACGCTGACGCCGGCCCAGAAGGAGTTGCTGAAACGCTGGATCGCCGAGGGCGCCGAATACCAGGGCCACTGGGCCTACCTCCCGCCAGTGCGACCCGAGACGCCGGACGGTCCGGGGGCCATTGACGATCTGGTCCGCCGCCGTCTCGACCCACTGGGATTGAAACCCGCACCCGAAGCCGACCGCCGAACCCTGGCGCGCCGGTTGTATTTCGACTTGGTGGGCCTGCCTCCGACCCCGGAAGAGGTGGTGGCCTTCGAGCAAGATCCGGCACCGGATGCTTACCTCCGGCTGGTCGAGCACTTGCTGGCTTCACCCCATTACGGGGAACGGATGGCCATGGGCTGGCTGGATGTGGTGCGGTTTGCCGACACCATTGGCTATCATTCGGACACGCCGCGAAACGTCTGGCCGTACCGCGATTATGTGATCCAGGCCTTCAACCGAAACAAGCCCTTCGACCAGTTCACCCGGGAGCAACTCGCCGGTGATCTGTTGCCGGATCCCACGCTCGAACAGAAAGTCGCTTCCGCCTACAACCGTCTGCTGCTGACCACCGAGGAAGGCGGAGCGCAGGCCAAGGACTACGAAGCGCGTTACCTCACCGACCGGGTGCGCGCGGTGGGGGCGGTGTGGCTGGGACAGACCATCGGTTGCGCCCAATGCCACGATCACAAGTTCGATCCGATCAGCGCGCGCGATTTTTACGCCTTGGGCGCCTTTTTCGCTGACGTAAAAGAACCCATCATCGGCGCGCGCGAACCGGGTGCCTTCGTGCCCGATGAACAGCAGGCGCCCGAACTGATTCGTCACGAACGGATCGTCACGCAGTTGCAGGAAGCGTTCGACGCGCCCCATCCGGAGCTCGCCGATCCGTTTGCCCAGTGGCAGCAGGCGCAGTTGGCGGCCCTCAGTCAGGAGGACCGGTGGGCCCGGTTGACGCCCGCGTCGGCGGTGTCAGCGGGGGGAGCGACGTTGAAGATCCGGGACAATCAATCGATCCTCGCCAGCGGTCCCAATCCCGACCGAGACACCTACACCGTGCGCGTCACCAACGCCCCTGGGGGTGTCCTCGGATTGCGCCTCGAAGTGCTGCCCGATGATTCGCTTCCGGCCAAGGGGCCCGGTCGCGCCACCACCGGAAACTTCGTTCTCACCGAAGTCCTGGCGCGGGTGGAGCGGGTGGGGGCTGAGTCACGTCGGATTCCGTTCCGTTCGGCCCGGGCCACCCTCGAGCAGACGCTTCATGCGGAGAACAACCCCTACCAAATCTGGTCGGCAGCCTCCGTGATTGACGGTGACCGCCAGGGTGACTCGGCTGGCTGGGCCGTGTTGCCGGAGATCGGCCGGCCGCAGCGGCTGCTACTCGAACTGGACGAACCGCTCCAGCTCGCCGCCACCGAAACCCTGGTGATCGAGCTTCAGCAACATCACGGCCAGGGATCCCACAATCTCGGGTGCTTCCGCTTGGGAGCCACGACGGATCCGGAGGCGGTTCGCTCCCCTCCGACCCTTCCTCCGTCCAAGGAACTGGCCGCCCTGTTGGAAGTTCCGGCCGAGAACCGGACTCCGGAACAGCGCGACCAATTGTTTCTGCACTTCAAAAACGTCACCCCGGAGCTGGCCGCTCTGCGTCAGAAGCTGGCCGAGGCGAAAAAGTCCCGCGCGGACTTCGAAGCCACGGTGCCGCGGTGCCTGGTGACCGAACGAGCCGACCCGCCCCGTACCGTCCGGATCTTGCCCCGCGGCAACTTCCTGATCGAAACCGGAGACGTCGTGGAACCCGCCCTGCCCGCTTTTCTGAACCGGCCGGGAGCCGTTCCCAACGACCGTCGCTTGAACCGGCTCGATCTGGCGAACTGGCTGGTCGCCCGGGACCATCCGCTGACCGCGCGCGTCGTCATGAACCGCCTGTGGAAGCAGTTCTTCGGCATCGGACTGTCCAAGGTGCTCGATGATCTCGGCGCGCAAGGTGAACCGCCCTCGAACCCGGCGCTGCTCGACTGGCTGGCGTGCGAATTCATGGACCGCGGCTGGGACGTCAAACACATGGTCCGGTTGATGGTCCTGAGCGATACCTACCGGCAAACGTCCGTTGCTTCGCCCGAATGGCTCGCGCGCGATCCGGACAATCGGGAGCTGGCGCGTCAGAGCCGCTGGCGGATCGAGGCCGAACTGGTGCGGGACAATGCGCTGTCCCTGGCGGGTTTGCTGGTGCCGGTCGTGGGCGGGCCGAGCGTGAAACCGTATCAGCCCGATGGCTATTGGGAGAATCTGAACTTTCCGCCCCGCACCTACGAGGCGAGCACCGGTGCCGACCAGTACCGGCGCGGGCTCTACACGTGGTGGCAGCGGTCGTACATGCATCCCAGCCTGCTCGCTTTCGATGCGCCGACGCGCGAGGAATGCGCTGCCGATCGCGGTCGTTCGAATATCCCTCAGCAGGCCTTGGTGTTGCTGAACGATCCCAGTTACGTCGAAGCGGCCCGCGGATTTGCCGCGCGGATTCTGCGGGAAGGTCCGGGTGACGACGACGCGCGTCTGGTCTGGGCGTGGCGGCAGGCCTTGAGCCGGGCTCCGCAACCCGAAGAATTAGCCATCCTGCGCACCCTGTTCGACAAGCATCTGGCGGAATTCACGCAAGATCTGGCGGCGGCCGCGGCCTATCTAAGCGTGGGTTCCAGCCCGCCGCCCACCGGCTTGGATCCGGCGGTCCTGGCGGCCTGGACGAATGTCGCCCGCGCTCTGCTCAACCTGCACGAAACCATCACCCGGTCCTGAACACGCCACCCAGTCCCCTCATTCCCATGACTTCTTTGGCCGAACTCCGTCAGTGCCTCGCGCAACAGCAAACGCGGCGGGTCTTCCTGGGGCGCGCCTCGCAAGGCGTGGGAGCGCTGGCCCTGGCCTCGTTGCTCCAACCCGGTGGACTGACCGCCGCCAACGCCGGTTCCAATCGTTGGCAGGGGGTGGTCGATCCCCATCATTTCCCGCCCCGTGCCCGACGGGTCATCTGGCTGACCATGGCCGGCGGGCCGTCCCATCTGGAAACCTTCGACTACAAACCCCAACTGGCGGAAATGCACGGCGAGCCCATGCCGGAGTCGTTTACCAAAGGAAAACAGATCGCTCAATTACAAGGCCAGAAGCTGGTGTGCTTCGGACCCCAGTTGAAATTTCGGCGCTTCGGACAGATCGGCATCGAGCTCTGCGAACTGTTCCCGCAGATCGGCTCGGTGGCCGATGAAATCTGCTGGGTGCGTTCCATGACCAGCGAGGCGATCAATCATGATCCCGCGCACATGTTCATGAACACCGGCTCCCAGATCGCCGGCCGCCCCAGCATGGGCGCCTGGGTTACTTACGGCCTGGGTTCGGACGCCGAAAATCTTCCGGGATTCGTCGTGCTGACCTCGTTGGGACGCGGAGGCCAGAATCAGCCGATCGCCGCCCGCCAATGGGCGGCCGGTCTGTTGCCGACCCGGTTCCAAGGAGTCCACCTGCGGGGCCAGGGTGAACCGGTCATGTATCTCAGCACGCCCAAGGGAGTGACGAGTGCCCAACAACACGATGTCGTGCAGACCATCAACCGCCTGAACGCCCGGCACGACGCCGTAGTGGACGACCCCGAGATCGCCACCCGGATTGCGCAATACGAGATGGCGTTTCAGATGCAGTCCAGCGTGCCGGAGTTGATGGACGTTTCCCGGGAACCGGCCAGCCTCCTCGAACTGTACGGATGCCAGCCCGGAGACGGTTCCTTTGCCTCCAACTGCCTGCTCGCCCGCCGGTTGGCGGAACGCGGTGTGCGCTTTATCCAGCTCTACCACAAGGACTGGGACCACCACGGCGGGGTAAAGCAAGGCGTCGAGTTCAAGGCGCAGGAGGTGGACCGCGCCTGCATGGCCCTGATCACCGATCTCAAACAACGCGACCTGCTTCGCGACACCCTGATCGTCTGGGCCGGCGAGTTCGGTCGCACTCCCATGAGCCAGGGCGGCGATGGCCGGGACCACCACAATGCCGGGTTTACGGTCTGGTTGTGCGGCGGCGGTGTTCGGCCCGGAACGGTGTATGGGGCCACGGATGAACTCGGTTACGCGGCCGTGGAGAACCCGCTCGAGGTTCACGACTTGCACGCGACCATGTTGCGTCTATTGGGCATCGAGCACACGCGTCTCACGGTCAAGTTTCAGGGGCTCGATGTGCGACTGACCGGCATCGCCGGCAACGTCATTCCGGGCCTGCTGGTTTGAAGGCTTGTAGCGTCGGCTGTCCTCAGCCGACCGCGCGGCTCAGCCACGCCGGTGGAGTCTTGGAAACGAGCCGGCGTGAAGAACAGGGCGGCCAAAGGGTCGGCTGGGGACAGCCGACCACGGTCCCTCCCAAGACCGTCCCTCACCACTTCCTAAAAACTGAGATGCGCCCTGCGTTCTGCCGTTAACGGCTGCATGGTTGCCGAGGGGGCTAAGTCGAATGCGTTTCATCTCTAAGATGATTGGGCACCCCGCTTTGCCTTATCGACGATTCCTTCGGTAGCCCACCGCCAGAGCGGCGAGACCGAGGCCGAGCAGCGCCCAGACGGCGGGTTCGGGCACGTCGGGTACCACGATCACGGATGGGTCTTCCACCACATCCACCACATGCCGGCCCAGACCGTTGGGGGTGGGCGCGGGACGCGGAATCTTGCCCCAATCGCCTTCCCTTGGGTTGGGAAACTCGAAGTGCAGTTCGGCAAAATAGCCTGCCCCCGCATGGGACTCCCCGGTGGAATAGGAGTAGTGCAACTCGGGAACACTCGGAATGCCAGCGCGTGGGTCAAAGGTTTCCAATCGACCTCGGACCGGTACTTCGAATTCGTTTTCGTGATCGGGAAAGGGCCCGGACCACTCCTCATCCGAATAGTTGCCTATTGGCCACACGACGAATGAGTCATCGATACCAGTTGCCTCCGAACCAACGGAAGACCAAAGGCCCAGAAGATCGCTCCCCACCGCTGAAGCCAGAGGGAGCGCACCGAAGCGTGAAGCGCGCGAGCCGGAACTAAGAAAGCTGGAGATACTGCCCAAAGGTGGTGAATTCCAGCCCGGCCGAGTCCCTATTCCAGCCCGCCGCTCAGATCGCGATCCCGACATCGGATCAAAAAACTCCGGGATGGCCGGGCCGGCGGAACCGTGATTCCGGAAGGGCGCAGCCACCGCGTGCTCGATCTCGGAAAGCGAATCCCCCAACGCCCGGGAACGAAAGGAGGCCGAGGTTTCCCGGGAATCCTCAAACAGGGCCTCAGCGGGAGGTCCGCAAACCGCTTCCGAGAGGATAGGGGCGGCTTGGGAGGCGAGGGTAACGACCTGGAGGCCAAGAAAAAAGACGAGCCGATGAAGCAGAAGGAATGACCGGCGCGTCATGTCTTGATCGGCTGATTCAAGTGTGGGGCCAGGACAGCGACTCAAGCGGGAAATTTAGCGCTCAACGTTTCCAGCTCCAAGCCCAAAGAACGCGCCAGCGACGCCCTGGGCGCATCTCAGTTTTTAGCGGTGGAGGAGCCGAGGAGAGGGGAGGGGAGGGGAGGACCGAGGACGGACGACGGAGGACCGAGGCGGAAGGCCTGTAGCGTCGGCTGTCCTCAGCCGACCGGGCGGCTCAGCCACGCTGGTGGAGTCTTGGAAACGAGCCGGCGTGGAGAACAGGGCGGCTGCCCCTCGGTGGCCAAAGGGTCGTCTGGGGACAGCCGACGCTACAAGGTCCCTCCCAAGACCGTCCCTCACCACTTTTGGGGACCTTTGGGCTTCGGCCCGCCGTTTTGGGACTGCGCCCTTCCGCGCCTTTTCTCCCGCGGTCACCGCCGGGCAACCAGTTCCCACGCCAGCGCCAGCGCCGCCTTCATGCTGCTGGGATTGGCCACCCCACGGCCCGCAATCCCATAGGCCGTTCCATGATCGGGCGACGTCCGGACGAACGGCAGGCCGACGGTCCAATTCACCCCCGTGTCAAAGGCCGCCAGCTTCAACGGCGCCAAGCCTTGGTCATGGTACATGGCCAAGACTACTTCGAATTCGCCCCGGATCGCCCGATGGAACACCGTGTCGGCCGCCAGCGGACCTTCGACCTCCATCCCGCCTTGCCGCGCCGCGTCCACCGCCGGCCGGATCACCTCGAGCTCCTCCGTTCCCAGATAGCCCCCTTCACCGGCATGCGGATTCAAGCCGCACACGGCAACCCGTTGACGCGGCAGCCCGAGTTCTCGACAGGCGCGGTCGGCAAGGCGCAGGCTGGTTTCCAAGCGCGGCTGGGTGATCGCTCCGGGAACCTGGCGCAACGGCAAATGGGTCGTGACCAGCATTACCCTCAGCCAGCGGTTCCGCTCGTCCGTGCCTAACAGCATCATGGCGGTAGGCGGGGAGCCCGCTTCTTCGGTGACCACTTCGGTCTGGCCCACAAAGGAGTCCCCCGTCCGTAGAATGGCCTCCTTGTTGACCGGCGCCGTCACCAGTCCGTCCAGTTGACCCTCCCGGCAAAGTCGCGCGCCGACCCGGAGCCACTTCAACGCCTGACGCGCCGCCTCGGCATTGCCCGCGGCGGAAGGAATCGATTCGCCGGTGCCATCGGGCTCAAACTGCCACAGACCCGGACCCAAATGTTGCCGGCCGGGCCACGGGGGGAGTTCCCGGTTCCCACCCACCAGCGGAAGTCCGCGCCGAATGACCTCCCGGTTTCCAATCAGGACGACCGCGTCGTCTCCGGGGTCCCAATCCTTGAGCGCCTTGAAGGTGACCTCCGGGCCAATGCCGGTAACATCGCCCAACGTGATCCCGAGCACCCGCACGGAGGACGTCGAATTCAGTTGAAGTAACGGATGAACGACTTCTTTCGCAGTCGGCTGATCCATTGCTTGCGCAACCGCTCCATCTCCGCGGCCTGCAAAGTTTGCTCGATCTCGGTGCGTACCTCGCTCAACGACCGCATTCCGGCCTCCTTCCGTTCCTCGATCTTCACAATGAACACCGCGTTGTCGAGATTCTGGGTCGGACTCACCGCACCCGGTTGGGCTTGAAAGACGAAGTCGCGGAGTTCCTTTCGCAGGTCGGAATCCTTGTTCTGCACCCAGCCTCGATCTCCGCCTTTGAAACGACGGGCATCATCGGAAAACTCGTCGGCCAGCTTGGCGAAGTCCTCTCCGTCGGCGAGTCGGCGGCTGATCTCGGCGGCCATCTGAGCCGGCTCGTTCGGACCGTGGCGTGCCTTGTCGATGACGATCATCCGGATCTTCGCCTGCTCTTCCTGGCGAAACTTGTTGGTGTTGGCCTCGTAATACACCTCGATCTTCCGGGGGGAGATGAAGACGTTTTGGTTGACGTGCTTCATCGTCATGCTGCGGATGATGAAGGCATCCCGCTGATCATCGCGGAAGCTCTCAAAACGCTGTCCCATCCTCCGCAACGTTTTCTTGAAGGTGACGCTGTCTTGGAATTCCTCGCGGATCAAGTCGTCCACGACGGCGTTGACGATGCTCTCCGGCAGGTGGTAGCCGGCGGAGGCGAACTCATCCAGGATCAGTCTCCGGTCGATCAATTGCTCCAGGCTGTCTTTCATGAGTTCCAGTTCCCGCTGCCGGCGCTGATCTTCGCGCAGGCGCATCTGTCGGGACGCCACCTCCAGAGCTCGCCGCGCGGACATCTGGACGTCCTGGAAAGTAATGACGTGGTCGTTGACGATGGCGGCAATGCCCGTGAAGGGAATGGCGGCTGGCTCACTTTGGGCCCTTGACGGCGCCAGCGATGCTGCCCATCCACCCACCAGCAACGCGATCATGAACAACGGTCTCTTCATGGTCGGGGACGCTACGAATCACGTCTGCGGATGTCCAATCAAGCTATTCAAGAACACCGCCTTGGCTCGCCATTGGCCTTGGACTCGCTCTTCCGTGTCGGCAGATTCGCGTCCATTGAGTGCCACTGCGCCCAGTCTGTTGTTGTTGGTACCGGCGTATAACGAGGAACATCGCGTTGGTCCGGTTTTGGCCGCTTATGCCGAGCATTTCCATCACCACTATCCGGGCCGATTCCGGCTTCTGGTCGTGCTCAATGGCTGCCGCGACAACACGTTGGAGGTGGTCCGGGCCGCCGAGCGGAAGTACCTCAGTATCTCCCATCTGGATTTTCTCGCGCCCATCGGCAAGGGCGGCGCCTTGATCGAAGGATTGAAGCAGGCGCCGCTGGCCGACTTGGTGGGCTACGTGGATGCCGACGGGGCCACCCCACCGGAGGCGTTTCTCGATTTGGTGCAGCGGTGTGCGCAGGGGGAAGCCGACTGCGTGATTGCCTCGCGCTGGGTCCCGGGCGCCATCATTACCCATGCCCAACCGCAAAAACGACGCTTCGCCAGCCGCTCATTCCATCTCTTCGTCGAGGCGTTCTTTTGGATGGGGATCGCCGATACGCAGTGCGGCGCCAAAGTGATGCGCCGCCCGGCGGTGGAAGCCGTGCTGAACAAGCTCCGGCTCGCCGACCTCGCCTTCGACGTCAACCTGCTCTATTCGCTGAAACGGGCTGGATTCACGCTCAAGGAGGTTCCCACGGTCTGGCACGACCAGTCGGGCTCGCATGTCGTCTTCAATCTCCGCACCTCCCTCAACATGCTGCTTTCCTTGGTCCGGCTGCGGCTGGTGTATTCGCCCTTCTATCGGTGGCTGAAACCCCTCCGTCCCCTGGAGACCTGGATCTACCTCAAGCTGCGCGCCCCCCCACCGCGGAGGGAAGAACCACCGTGAGGCCAAGCGGGCCCGAGTTACTTGGCTTGGAGTGCCAGGGCCTTCTTCACGTCGCCCTGCAGGTCGATGGTCCCACAGTTGAGACACAGCAAGGCCTGAACGGCGATGGTGCTGGTATGGAGGGTGAGGAACTTGGCGTGCTCCAGTTTGAAGGAGACGCGCCCGGTGGTTTCCAAGGTTCCTGTTTCGAGGCGGGTTTCCCCGCAGCGCAGACATTTCGAATCACTCATAGGTCAGGGGTATGTTGGACATGTTGGACTGCATGGCCTTCTTGCTTGGTTGGTTACGAAGGCCGGTTCCCTTCCGTTAGGCGTTCCTCTTCCCGTTGTCGAGCCCCAATCCATACCCACGACGGGCCATGGCTGTGGACAAAGTAGGAAGAGGGAAGATCAGGTGTTGGTGAGGAGGCGGATGAGAGGGTTGGGATTTCGGGCCTGGCAGGCCTGCCAGTCGGGAAGGGCCTGGCAGGCGCGGTGACGACGTTGTCGTTCAAAGAGGAAGCGGCGGTTCTGCGCGAGCAAATGCCGGCGTTGCTTTACCAGAAACCGCTCGCGCGGCTTGAGGTGCATTGACGCCTGTGGCAATCCAGGCCCAGCCAGGCTCTATTTTTTATTACGGATTTCCGGCGTGGTCTCCCCTTCCGCCTTCCGCGTTCGGCTTTCCCACTTCCGCCCAGGGCGCGTCCTGCCGTCCGCGGCGACGGGGCCACCCCACCAGCGCCAGGCTAAGCGCCCCGCACCCCAGCAGCGCCCAGGTGGCCGGTTCGGGCACGGTGAAACGCAGGCCTTGCAGGTAGCCCGATGTGCCGGCCGGAAACTCGAACGAGAGGGTGACTTCCTGACCGGCCCAGCCGCTGATGTCAGCCCGATAGGATGCAGGGTTCAGCGGCTCAAAATAGATGGGCACAATCTCCCCGTTGATATGCAGGGGCGTATCAAAGTCATTGTCCCGC
>CAYYSX010000036.1:0-31362 GCA_964474315.1 uncultured Verrucomicrobiota bacterium
CCCACGTCCAAACGCTCCGTCCGTTCCCTGATGGGTGAGGCCGCTCCACGGGCTGGGATGACCGAAACACTGTGCCCCGCCCAACGCCTGCTTCGCCGCGGTCTGCACGGGAGCTTGGAGCTGGGGATTTCTTTGGAGCTTGGGTTTTGGAATTTGGAGCTTCCCCGAGGGCTGTTCTGCGGGCGAGCCGCCCGCGCTCCTGCCGGTTAGAACAGGGTCAAGATGCGCCCGCGTCCAGCTCCGTGCCACAAGGCGCTTTGAACACGGACCGACCATCAGTAACGTTCTCCCGCCTGCCATGCGCCATCGATTTGCCGTTCTCGCCTTCCTCCTCACCGCCTCCGGGCTCGTCGGGCTCGCCGACCCGCCAACCCGCCTGGAGCTCCAGTCGGGTGACCACCTGGCTTTCGTCGGCAACGCCTTGCCCGACCGGATGCAGCACGATGGCCACTTCGAGACGCTGGTCTATGCGAAGTTTCCCGATCGCAACCTGGTCTTCCGCAACCTCGCCGCGGCCGGCGACGAAGTCGTCACGCGCCATCGATCGGAGAATTTCGGCTCGCCGGACGATTGGCTGAAGAAGGCCCAGGCCGACGTCATTCTGGCGTTCTTCGGGTTCAATGAATCGTTCCAGGGACCCGCAGGATTACCAAAATTCAAGACCGACCTGGACGCCTACCTGAAGGCGACCCGGGCGAACAATTACTCCGGTCGCGGCACTCCCCGCATCGTCTTGTTCTCCCCCATCGCGGCCGAGCGTCATCAGGATCCCAATTTCCCCGACCCGGCGCCGCTCAACGCCCACCTCAAGCTCTATTCCGACGCCATGGCCGAGGTGGCCCGCGCCAACGACGTCCAGTACGTGGACCTGTTCACCCCATCTCAGCGATTGTTCGCCGAGGCCGCCGCTCGGGGTCAGTCGCTGACGATCAATGGGTTTCTGCTTAGCGAGGCGGGCAACCAGGCCCTCGCCCCCGTGCTCTTCCAGGGTTTGTTCGGGGAACCCGCACCCACCGGCAACCGGGAGCGTCTGCGCGTGGCCATCAATGAGAAGAACGCGCAGTGGCATGCCCGGTACCGGACCGTGGACGGTTACAATGTCTATGGCGGCCGTTCGGCCCTGGCGTATCAGGCCGACAAGGGAGCCTTCATTACGGATCGCAATCCCCCGGAGCCGTACCTCTCCAACTACCAGGTCATGCAGGAGGAAATGTCGGTTCGGGACGCCCTGACGGCGAATCGGGACCGCCGGGTGTGGGGCGTGGCCCAAGGCGGCGATCCGGAGGTGGACGATTCGAACCTGCCGTCGGTCCGGCCGGTACCCACCAACAAGCCAGGGCCGAACGCCGACGGGTCATATGCGTTTCTCGGCGGGGAGGAGGCCATGGAAAAAATGTCGGTGCATGCCGGCATGAAGGTGAACCTGTTCGCCAGTGAGGAGCAGTTCCCCGAACTGGCCAATCCGGTGCAGATCGCCTGGGACACGCGGAACCGGCTCTGGGTCGCGGCCTGGCCGAATTACCCGGAACGCACTCCGGACAGCAAGGTGGGCGACAGCCTGTTGATCTTCGAGGATACGGACGGCGATGGCCGGGCGGACAAAATGACGGAGTTCGTCGGCGACCTGAACTGCCCGACTGGATTCCAGTTCTACCAAGACGGCGTGCTGCTGATGCAAGCGCCCGACCTGTGGTTCCTTCGCGACACCGACGGCGATGGCAAGGCCGACTGGAAGGAACGGGTGTTGATGGGATTGGATTCCGCGGACAGCCATCATACCGCCAACGCGATCTGTCTGGATCCAGGTGGCTCGATTTATCTTAGCGACGGTGTCTTTCACCGCACTCAGGTGGAAACGGCCCGGGGACCGGTCCGCAACAACGATGGAGCCATCTACCGCTTCGAACCGCGGACGGGAAAATTCGAGACCTATGTGGCGTACGGTTTCGCCAATCCCCACGGACGCGTCTTCGACTATTGGGGCAACGACCTGATCACCGACGCCACCGGCAACAACACCTACTTCGGGCCGGCCTTCAGCGGGCATATCGACTACCCGGCCAAACACTCGGAGTTGAAACAGTTCTGGGACCGTCCTTCCCGCCCCTGTCCGGCCACGGGCATCCTTTCCAGCCGGCATTTCCCCGAGGACATGCAGGGGAATTTCCTGAACCTCAACGTCATCAGCTTCCTGGGCATCTACAACGTGAAGGTCACCGAGGACGGATCGGGGTTGAAGGGCGAGACGTTGCCGGACCTGATTTCGTCCACCGACCCAAATTTCCGTCCGATCGACGTCAAGGTGGGGCCGGACGGGGCGCTTTATTTTGCCGACTGGCACAAGCCGCTGATCGGACACATGCAGCATCACCTGCGCGATCCGAACCGGGACCAGACGCACGGCCGCATTTACCGCATCACGTACGAGGGGCGGCCGCTGCTCAAGGCGCCGCAGATCTACGGCCAACCCATCGAGGCGCTACTGGAACTGCTGAAGGAACCGGAAAACGGCACGCGGGAGTTGGCGAAGATCGAATTGGGTAAGCACGACTCGGCCGCGGTCGTCGCGGCGGTGAAGAAATGGGTGGCGGGCCTGGATGCGAACGATCCGGCGTTCCAACACCACCTGACCGAGGCGTTGTGGGTCCATCAATGGCACAACGTGGTGGACGTGGCGCTGCTGGACCGGGTGCTGAAGTCGCCCGAGCCCCGGGCGCGGGCCGCCGCGGCGCGCGTGCTGTGTTACTGGCGGGATCGCGTGCCGGAGGCTCTGGCTCGGTTCCAACAAATTGCCGGGGACACATCACCACGGGTCCGGCTCGAAGCAGTCCGCGCCGCCAGCTTTTACCGGGACGCCGCGGCGGCCGACGTCGCGCTCGCCATCCTCAAACAGCCGACCGATTACTACTTGGATTACAGCCTCAAGGAGACGCTGCGGCAGTTGCAGCCCTGGTGGCGGGAAGCGATTGCCGTGGGCCGTCCCATTGCGGCGGACAATCCGGCGGGTCTGAACTATCTCATCCAGAACGTCACCACGCCCGAGCTGCTTCGTCTTCCGCCCACGCCGACGGTGCTGGAGGCGATCCTGCAACGTTCCGACGCGACGGATGCCGACCGTGGCATCGCGCTCGATGGTTTGGCGCGCGCCCGCGGAACGAGCCGGCTTACCGAGCTGCTGGCGGCGTCCGAAACCGCGGCGCAAAAGGAGTCCTCGCTGATCATTGGTTTAGCGCGGCAGCTCCCTTTGCAGCCCGCCGAGGATTTGCAAGCGATCCGACCCCGCCTCGCCACGCTTAGCACGACGGCGGAATTCCCCGAGATGCGGCAGGCGGCCTGGGCCGCTTTGGCGTTGGCCGATGGATCCTTCGACACGATTTGGGTCGAGGCCGCCAAGTCAGCGGGGACGTTAACCGATTTGTTGAACGGAATTCCGTTGCTCAACGACGCCGACTTCCGGGCCAAGGCGCTGGCAAACGTTCAGCCGCTCCTGAAGGAACTGCCGCCGGACCTGGTCGCTTCCGCCCGTTCCCGTCCCGGTGCCGACGCCCGCTTCGTGCGCATCGAACTGCCCCGCCGCGGCACGTTGACCTTGGCGGAGGTGCAGGTGTTCAGCGAAGGACAGAACCTCGCGCCTCGCGGACAGGCCACTCAATCCAGCACCAGCAACAACGGTGATGCGGCACGGGCCATCGACGGCAATACCGACGGGGCCTATGGAAGTAGCTCGCAAACCCACACGCGAGAATCGGAAGACCGACCGTGGTGGGAGGTGGATCTGGGCGGCGAACGCGCGATCGATTCGGTCGTCATCTGGAACCGGACCGAAGGCGATCTCGGACGGCGGCTCGAGGGATACACCTTGACGTTGCTGGATGGCAGTCGGCGGGAAGTCTTCCGAACGGCCGGCAATCCGGCGCCCGCTCCCAGTGCCACGACCAAGGTGGAGGGCAATTCCACGGCGGCGCTGCAACGGGCGGCCATCCGCGCCAGCGTCAGCATGAACAGCGAACCGGAGAACATTTTCCGAGCCTTGACCGCGCTGATCGCCAAGGGCGAGCAGGTGCCGGTGGCGGCGCGGGCGCTGCGGGCGTTGCCGCCGGTGACGTGGCCCAAAGACTCCGCCGGGGAAGCCGCCCTCGCCCTGGGCCGCTGGGCGCGCTCGGTTCCGGCCGCGGAACGGACAGCGCAGGACTTCGTGGAAACCGTCCAGACCGCGAAGGACTTGGCCGGTTATCTGCCCGCTCCTCAAGCCGCGGCCCTTCGCCAGGAACTGCGGGAGGTCAGCGTGGCCGTGTTCGTGCTTCGGACGGTCCGGGAACAGATGCGCTACGACGTTCCCCGGATGGTAGTCGAGCCCGGCAAACCCTTCGAAATCATCCTGGAGAACGATGATTTCATGCCGCACAACCTGGTGATCGTGCAGCCGGGCACCCGCGAGGCCGTGGCCGTCCTGGCCGAGAGCATGAAGCCGGATCAGTTCGATAACCGGGGGCGTTCTTACGTTCCCAGCCATGGGGACGTGTTGGCCGGCACGCGTTTGCTCGAAGCCGGACAGCGTCAGACTCTCCGCGTCACGGCTCCGACCGCGCCGGGAGAATACGAGTACGTCTGCACCTTCCCGGGTCATTGGACCTTGATGTGGGGAACGCTGGTGGTAACGCCGGACGTGGACGGGTATCTTGCCGCTCATCCGGTGGCGCAGGCCGCGGGGACGGTGCCGCAGGGAGAGTAGGGAAAGTTCAAAGTTCAAAGCTCAAAGCTCAAAGCTCAAAGCTCAAACGGGGACGGGGGGCAGCCTTGTCGTCGCCTGTCACAGGCGAGCAGGGGAAATGCACCAGATGCTTTGGCAGCTCTGTTCAAAGCAGCGAACCGCGCCGGGAACGGGCGGCTCGCCTACGCCGCTGCTGACAGTTTGCCGACGAATCCAGCCGACGCCTACCATTGATGGATCTTTTCCGGCTGAGCACGGCCCGAGGAGACACGGTGACCTTTGGTTTCGCCCCTGGCTCGCCATTCTCTTCCCAGACGTGCGCTCAACCGGTAGGCCAAAAAACACAAGCGCACGTCGTTCACCACTTGATCCGGGCGCCCATGATAAACCGGTCGCACCTCCAGGTAACTCTTGAGTTCACAGAACGCCTCCTCGACGTCCAGCAGTCCCTCGTAATGACCAACCGCCCTGGAGGGGACAGAGGGGACAGGACTCCCATCGGGTCAACGCTGACGCGTCGAAGAACGACCTGCCCACGGGAGAAGCCGATGGCTCCCCTGCCTCAAGGCGGGAGCGCGGACGGCTCGTCCGCTCGATCACCGAGGGGGGAAAGCTCCCAATCCCAAACTGCGAAGGAAACCGGTGGGCCGGGAAAAACAAAGGACTACCTTCAGGGGACCGGCGGCTGGAGCCGGAAGAACCGGACCTCGCCCGAGGTGGGCGCGGTGAAGTCGGCGGTGTGGTCATAGCCGTCGAGCCGCACTTCGCCGGCCGGTTCCCATTGTTCCAGGTCGGCGCTGGATTCGAGCGGATAGAGGCCCCCGGGAAAGCCATGCACGGTGCTCTGCAATCCGCCTTCCTCCAACACGGCTCCGCCAAGTTGGGGAACCACTTCACCCAACCGCAACTGGACGAGGCCCGGGGCGGCCAGGCCGTTGAACCGTTGGAAGGCGCCCGTCAGATAAAGAGTGCCGTCGGCCAGCAGGGACAGGGCATGGCTGTTCCAGCCGCTGGTTCCGGCCCCGGGGCGGTAATCCGGTCCCAGGCCGGGATCGAACGTCGTGTCCACGGTTCCGTCCGCCTGGAGGAGGGCGATGAATCTTCGATTCTGTCCGCCCACGCTGGTGAACTTCCCGGTGATCAGCAGCCGGCCATCCGGGAGGCTGACGATTTCGCGCAGGTCGCCATTGGGATTCGGGGGCCGGAAGCTCAGGTCATTGGAGCCGTCGGCGTTCAAGCGCGCCAGTTTGCGGCTGGTCCGTCCGCCCACCATGTCAAATATCCCGCCGACCACGATCCTTCCATCCGCCTGCACCCGGATGCAGGCCACCGGCCCCGAGGCGCCGGTGCGCAGATTGAAGGTCCGGTCGAGGGTACCGTCCGGGTTCAGTCGCGCGAGATTCAGCAGGGGAACTCCATCCACCTTCTCGAAGTAGCCGCCGATGAGAATTCGTCCGTCCGTCTGGAGCGCGAGGCTCAAGAGGATGACCGTCCAGCTACTGGTGGGCCCGCCGTTGGGATGGAAGCTTTCATCCACCGTCCCATCAGCCAGGAGCCGGACGATGAAGGGGCGGCGTTCACCGTTGATGTGCTCGAAGGAACCGACGACGAGAATCCGCCCGTCGGGTTGGATGACCAAATCATAAGCGGCACCATCGAAGCGGAGTTCGCGGCCAAAATCGCTGTCCAGCGTCCCGTCTGGATGCAGTCGGATCAGCGTGTTCCTGGGCTGTCCGTTCACCCGGGAGAAGGTTCCCGCCAGCACCAGCTTGCCGTCCGCTTGAATCCTGACCGCGGTGATCTCGGCGTTCGGAGATCCGTTGCCGATTCCTTCCAGGAGACGGTGCCCCTTGAGGATTTCTGGTGGCTGGAAAGAGTCGTCCACCGTGCCATCGGTGTTCAGCCGGGCAATGCCGTTGCGTTGCTGGCCCGCCAAACGGGAAAAATCTCCCCACACCAGGAGCTTACCGTCCCCGCGCACCCTTCCGTTCAGAGCTCCGTCCGGAAAAAGTTTGGCACCCGGATTGGCCGTCAGCGCTCCGAGCCGCTGTTCATCGAGGATCCGCACCGTGTTGGTGCGCGTGCCGACGATGAGCGAGAACGTGCGGTCGGGTCCGGCTTCTGGACGGGACAGCAGTGGGAGGGCGATTTCTTGGGCGGTTACGCTAGTTGAAAAAGTCACTGTGCCGCTGACCGCCTGGTAGTCCTGACCCGCCAGGGCAGTTCCGTCGGCCGTGCGATACGGCAGCACCACCGGTCCTTCTTCCGTCGGCCCGGTGAAGGCCACCGGGACCCGCACTTCACCGGCCGATTCCCTCACCGCGACCGGTCCTTCCGGGAACTCGACCTCAGAGAAGCTGGCCGGCGTGTCGGCGTCCAGGATCGCCGCCTCGGCCATGCCCTGCCCTCCGAGGCCGTGATCGCCCTGCACGGAAGCCAGGCTCAACCGGATGGTTTCCTCCCCCTCCTCTAGTTCATCTTGGACCAGCGGGATGAGCAATTCGGCCGTAGCCTGGTTCGTGTCAAAGGTCACGACCGTCGTGGGCGGCCGGAGGTAATCCTGGCCCGCCTTGGCCGAACTGGCCGCGTCCAGCAGCACATTCACCCGCGTGCTGGTGTTCAAGTCGCCCGTGCGCACCAGGCGGACGGTGAGCGCACCGTCCTGTTCCGCCGCGATGAAGCGGGGATGGGCGAACTCGATCCGGCTCAGGGCCATGCGATACCGGGCCACGTAGGGTGCGGTTTCATGAATGGTGCGGGCACAGTCCGAGGGACGCGGATCCTCCGCTGGCACCCCGAGGGGCACCTCGTCGAGCATCAGGCGTGGGTTACTGTAGTAGGGCACATAGATGCCCGGCTCGTAAGACATCACATCAATATAGGTCACCCCCTCGACTTCAAAGCGGTGGCCAAAGATGTAGGGTTTGCGCGCCCGGTAGAAATCCGGCCACTCATCCTCGGCGGCATGTTCGCGATCATGGCCGCACCCGAGCAAGTGCCCGAGTTCATGGGCCAACACCATGTGGTCGCGTCCCACCCAGCTTCGTTGGATCGCGACGAAGCCAGTGGTCGGGTCTCCAGCGGGCGGGGTGTGATCCCAAGCTTGGCCCCCGACCCCTTGATTCTCCAGTTCGGTGATCAGAACGACCAGATCCGCCTTATAATCGTTGCGGAGAGTAGTGGATCGTTCCAGTCCGCCGGTGCCGGAGGCCAGCCGGGAAAGATCCAACCCCATATCGCCGCTCTCCGCATAGGGGATCAGGCCAATGAAGACCGGATGGATCTGCACGTTGATCAGGCTGTTGGTCAGGCGGTAGTTGGTCCCCTCCACGGATTCGAGGACACGGCGGCGGAGGCTTTCCTCGTCGCCCTCGCCGATCACCGCCTGCGGCGTGTAGAGAAACATCACGTCCACGACGGTCGGCTCCGGCAGCGTGTCCGCCGGCGGGAGGTCTTCTGCGTGGCGTCTCACCGAAGCTCGGGCGGGACCGCCGGAAGCCGCATCGGCCATCGCGAAATAACCCGTGCCACAAAATCCAGGGGGACGGGATGGGATCTGCTGCACCTCGATCACGTCATCCGTGTCCACCGGCGCAATCCGGAACCGTCCCAGCCCCGGAAGGTTCACCAAACCGGTCAGGCTGGTGCCTTCCAGAGTCAGCACCACCGTGCTCGCCTCGTCGCTGGTCGCGCGACCATGGATCACCAGGCCGCCGGTGACTGTCGGTTCGACGGTCTCCACCGCGACCGCAATGTCCTGGTTCTCCAACAGATCCAGCCGGAGTGTCTGGCCGACCGGCAACCGGTGTGCGGCGGAGCTGATGAATTCGGGATTCAGCTTCCACCGCCAGGCTGGGGTAGGAAGGCCCGTTGGCATTAATCCTCTCTGGACCGAACCGGCGGGCGCGGAGGGCAGGAGCAAACGCGGCGGAATCGCCGATTCACTCCCGGTCATCGATGTGATGCTGCCGAGGAAGGACAGAACTCCGACGAGGAGCGGTGCAAGCAGACCACGGCGGTGATGGGATGAGGAACTTGGAAAAGCAGAGTTCATGCATCCAAGGCACACCGCGTTTTTCGGAAAAGGATTCGCGGAACGTTGGGAATTTTTTTACCGGCGGCACGGACCAGTGATTCCGTGCTTTTGAAGGGAGGATTGCGGCCAGGGGCTCTGGCGCCACTTTCAAGGCGCAGCCCCCCTCGGCCGGTCCAGACCCGGGGCCACGCCCAGCGGCCGCAACCCCGGCGTTGTTCACCTCCACCCGGCCTGATAGCGTCATGACATGAATTTCAACTACGCAGACCACCTTGAGCGTCGCCCCGAGTTGTGCGGGGGGGCTCTGGTCGTCAAAGGCACGCGTGTGCCAGTACGGACGCTCCTGGCCAGCCTCGCGGAGGGGGGAACCCAGCAGGAATTGCTGGCGGATTTTCCGACCGTGACTCCCACCGGACTCCGCGCGGTCATCGCGTTTGCCGCCGCATCCGCGGCCGATGATTTGCCGGTGCCACCCCTGCCGGCGGTGGCCACGTGAAACTCAAACTCGATAGATGTCCCTGGTCGCCCATGCGAGCCTCTGGCTTGATGGCAACCCTTCCTTTGCCTTCGGCCTGGACACCGGCGAGGTCACCGTCGAGGTCAGGGTGGAGGTCGTGCCTGCATCCCTCACGACCGACTCCTTCAGACTGCTGGAGCATCTGGCAGAGGGCGACCTGGGCCTGAAGCTTCAGTTGAGCTGCGCGTTCCAGTCCATGGCCCAATCCGATGATCTCCAGCACTACGGCAGGCACCCAATCGGGACAATGCGATAGCAGGTCAGACGATAGCGAATGCAGGATTAAGGGTGCCGCCACCAAACCCATGAGGACGATGGGATCGTAGGTGGCAATGGCGGGACGGAGACGTAGGGCGACCTCGTAGCACTTTGTGGATTGGAAGTTTCCAAATGAAAGCTGATCAGTCGATGGTGCCTATCGACGGCGGGTGGTAGTCCAAGCCTGCCAGCAGCATGCCGATTCCGATTGAAGCCACGACGAGTCCCATCAGGCGTGTGATCACATTGATGCCGTTCTGCCCGAGAAAGGCCACAAGCCTTTCGGATGATAGAAAGCAGCCATAGGTCAGGCCACAGATGACGGAGAAGCAGGCCAGCGAAATGGCTATGTGCGGCCACCCGCCGGCCGCATAATTCATAGCCGTGGCAATCGTGCCGGGACCCGCTAGCATGGGAATCCCCAGTGGCGATACCGCGACGCCGAGTTGTGCCTCCCTGCTATCCGCGACATCCTCGTCGCTGGGCTTGTGGGAATGGGCCGCGGATCCCTGGAGCATGTGGTATCCGATGATGAACACAACAACCCCACCCGTGATCCGCATCGTAGCCAGCGAGATTCCGAAAAGTTTAAACAGTAGGTCTCCAGCCAGACTCATCGTCGCGATGATGCCAAATGCCACGATCAAACTGCGGATCGCTACCGCGCGCTTCGTCGCCGCATCGTCCCCAGCCGTCAGGCTGATGAAGATTGGAGTATTGGCGAGAGGATTCATTATGGCGAAGTAGCTGGCGAGCATAGTTCCAGCGAGGTCGAGTACGCCCGTGGTGTTCATTTTAAAATCGGCAGAGAGAATGGCGGACAGCTAGGAGCGTTGCCTTTGGTGGCGATGTGAAAGTCCGGAACCAAGCCGGCCGCCGTTCAGAAAGCGGGTTACCGTGAACATCCGGTCCACTCTTGAGGGGGATTCGCCTGCCAGTTGTGCGAGTGGCTGAAGGAGCATCCTAAACTCTCCATGTTTGATGGCGAACGGCGGCGCCTTCAGGTTCTTCGGCTGAGGGAGCTGCCATCATCCGGGAGGCCGCGCATGCACTGCTTGCCAGCGACGATCCTCGGCTCGGGCTGTCAATCCACTCCCAGTCAACAAACTCACCAGAGCGGACCAGGCTCTCAACTACCTCGTGGTACCGCGTGTGCTTCGCGTCCGACGACGGATTGTTCCACCCATAGACAGCCCAACCCAATGGCGTGCTGCCGCAACTTTGGTCCTTCGTGTTCACCAATGCGTTTGAACTCACCAAGAGATCCACAATCTCCAGATGCCCTGCGAATGCTGCCCTGTGACGCCCCGCCTGTCCACGGACGAATACGCTGGAGCGTATCGCAGGACGGCAACCGGTGCCAATCACGGCGGACCTGGATGGGGAGCGGACATCTCTTCCACCAAGCGACTCCGCGGTCCTGGCAGTCTCCCATGGATGCTCTGAATCCCGGCGGGAACATCACGGCCGGTGGAGCCGATAACGCCGCGCCGCCTGATCCACCCTCTGCCCACCGCGTTTCCGGGAAAAGGATTTGCAAAATTCTCAGAATTCTTTTCAACGAACCCAATGGGGCGGAGGCCGCCTCGATTCGGCGACTCTTCAATCCAAGCCGTGTCAATCCCACTACCGCAGGTTGGCGCCGTCCGCCTCCCGGCGCCGGATCTCCTCCCACGACGGCGCCCACCAGACATAGGCCCGAGGCTGCTGAGCCTGGCCCGCCATGAGGGTGCTCCCGTCGTCGGAGAGGAAGACGCTGCCGACGAAGACGAACTCCGCCTCCAGATGCAGCAACGCCCGGCCGGTGATCAGATCCACGATGTGGGTGCCCGCGAAGGCCACCCGGGGTTCCTCGGGCCAGAAGGCTGTCCCGTGGGGCGTGTTGATCCCCGAGTTTTCCAACCCGCTCACGGATTTCCAAGTGCGGGTGTCCACTAGCCGCTTGGGGCCGTCCGGTGTGGTGGTCAGCAGCCAGCGCCCGTCGCGGGAAAAGGACAGGCGGTGCATGTTGTCGTGATCCAGATGCCGCGTGATGAGTTCACGCCGCGTCGGATCATAGGAAAACAGGCGCCCGTCGGCATGAATCTGGTGAAGCCGTCCATCCGGGGTCGGAGGAGTCAGCTCCCGCCATTTCAACAAGGGCACTTCCCAGGTCCGGGTTTGGGTTGGCAGATCCCAGACCTGGAGTTGCTCGTCCGCGGTGCGCAGCGCGAGCAAGCCTGCCTTGGCCAGCCAGAACACCTCCACCGCGCCTTCGTCCGTGGCCTGGAAGCGGGACTCTTCGGCATAGGTGTCCGTCCGATGCAGGGAGAGACTGCCGTCTTGGCGCGCCACGGCCAACCGATCCCGGCCATCAAGCCACCGGACGGCGGCTACATTGGTGCCCAATTCTGGAATCAGTTCACAGTCAAACTGCGGTGCCAGGGCACGGTAAACCGTTCCCTGGGGCGTCACCGCAAGCATACCCCGGCCCTGGGGAATCAGGGTCATCCCCTTCGCCGATTCGCATAACATCTGCCCTCCGCGCTGCGGCGGGAGGGCACTCAGGCTCCAGCGGAACACGGAGCCGCTTCCATCTTCCGTCAAGAAAGTGTCCCCGTCCGCCAGCAGCGCAGACGCCGCGAAACTTGGATCGGTCCCCGTCAGTTCGCGTTCCAAGGTGAACTCGGGCACGCGCCAGATACTCAGCCCCGTCATCAACCGGCGGCCGCTGCGGTCGAAGTGCAGCGTGAACGCGCTCGATCCGTCTAACTCGGTCTTGAGGCGTCCCGTCTCCAGATCCCAAACCCGGATCCGATGCTCCCGCTCAAAGCCGGCCCCGGTCACCAACCAGCGCCCGTCGGGTGAGAACGCCAGGGTGAGCGGAAAAACCTGATCGAGCGGAAACCGGTGGAGATCGCGGCCGGTGGACAATTCCACGACCCGGATGCATCGGTCCTTCGCGTCTTCCATGCCCAGCGCGCGCCCATCGGCGGAAAAGGCGAGCGTGCTGAAGTAGGAATAGTCCGACAAAACCGTTTCGAGGGTCGTGATGGACTGATCACCGGTCACCTCGCAGACAAAAATCCGGTTGTCCGGCAGCATCAGGCTGCAGGCGGCGAGGCGTCCGTCGGGACTGACCGCCAGATGACGAGGCATGCCGGGCAGGGCGACCGACCGGATCGTCTCCCGCCGGGTGGTGTCCCAGAAGTGGAGGTAGCCATTCGTCGGACTGCGGCAGTCGGTGTAAGCCAGGAGCGTGGTGCCCGGAACGGCGGCCAGCCGGCAGACGACCCGCGTTCCTTCACTGAGCGCCTGCTGCCGCACCCGGTTGATTGCTTCCGGCAGTTCGTAAAGCAGTTGCCCGCTTGAGGCATCCCAGAGCGAGAAGCCGCCCTCCATTTCGCCCAGGGCGACGGTGCGCCCGTCCGGCAGCGGGGCGATCGAATAGATCGGGTTCGTGCGCCCGCCGAACCGGCTTTCCGCGCCGATGCGGCTGATCTGCCAGAGGTAGCGCCACTCCCAACCGCGCAGATCCGTCTGGCCCGGCTCCGGGCGGGTGCGATCCAGCAGAGTGCGCACGGAGGTCCAATTCCCGGCGTTGGCTGCCTGGTCGGCCAGGGTCATTTCGGCCCCGTAGGAATTGCGGCGTGCGGCCAGTTCCGCGGTGCGGGCTTCGTCCGCCGCACGGCTGGCCCGCCGCCACTGCCAGGTAGTGGCGACTAGACCGCCGAGCAGGGAGACCATCACGGCCGCACTCAACGCCGCCACGGCCGGCCGCCGCCGAACCCATTTGCCCAGTCGCTCCACGCCGGTTGCCGGCCGGGCGTGAATGGGCTCGTGATTCCGCCACCGGGCCAGTTCCTCCGCCACGTTCAGCGCGCCGCCATAGCGGCGGGCCGGTTCCTTCTCCAGGCACTTGAGCGTAATGGTCTCCAGATCCCGCGGCAGCGCCGGACGCAACTGCGTCGGTAACACCGGCTCGCACGTCACCACCGCGCGCAGCGTTTCGGATAGCGTTTCGCCCACCACCGGCGGCCGACCGGTCAGCAGGTAATAAAGCATCGCGCCCAGGCCGAAGACGTCGGTGTGCGTGCCGGTCGCGCCCAGCGAGGAATCCGCCTGCTCCGGCGCCATGAAGTTCGGCGAGCCGGCGCTCTCGATCGTCCGCGTCGGGTCCACCAGCGACTTGGTCAGCCCGAAGTCGGTCAGCTTGGGTTCGTCGCCGGGCGTGATCAGCACGTTGGCCGGCTTGAGGTCGCGGTGGATGACGCCGTGCTGGTGGGCGTAGTGGACTGCGTGGGCGAGCTGTTCGACGTAGCGCACGGCGGTGTTCACCGGCAAGAGACCGTCGCGGGTGTGTTGGGCGAGGTTGCGGCCCGGCACGTATTCCATGGCGAAGTAAGGCCGGCCCTGGAGTTCGCCCACCTCGTAGATGGTGACGATGCCGGGATGGGTGAGCCGCGCCGCGATGCGGGCCTCGCGCAGGAGACGTTCGCGGGTTTTGGCGTCGGCGAACTCGCCGGCCAGCAGCATTTTGAGGGCGACGATGCGATCCAGTCCCGGTTGCCGGGCCTGGTAGATGACGCCCATGCCGCCGCGGCCGATTTCCTCCAGCAGTTCGTAAGGGCCGAAGTGCTGCACCAGCGCCGTGTCGGTTTCGAGGTTGTGAGCGGAGACCGGAGACGCAAGCCCCTCCGCCGCCGGCAGCACCTCTTCGAGCAGGCACGCGGCACACACGCCGTCGCCCACGTCGCGTCCGATCGGCGAACCACAGCGCGAACAGAATTTCTTCGTTGTGTCCATCAGGAGGTGCCACCGCAACCCGGCGAAAAAGATTCGTCCGCGGGGAACGTTTGTTCACTCCCCGCGCAAGGCCTGCAACAATCCCCTCAACTCATCCGCCACCTCTGCCGGCGAACCCACGGTCTGGCCGACCTCGTCCAGCAACAGCTCCCGGTAGCGTTGGCGAAAACGGTGCAGCAACGATTTGAACGCGGGCAGCGTGAGGCCGAGACGCGCCGCGGCCGCCGTCAGCGCGGGCGGCTCCGCACCCGAACTCAGGAACGGCTTGAGAACCGGGAATCGTTGATCCGCCCGCTCTTCACATTCGCCGGCCATCCGCTCCAGCACCCGGGCCAGCAGCGTTTCCGCCCAGGTGCGTTGGAACAACCGCTCGGCGGTTTCAGAATGAGCGGCCTCGGCCACGTAACTGGCTTCGCCACGCTCCGCCATGAGCCGGTCCAACGACTCAATGAACGCGCCGCCGCCGCGCTTCTGCCGACGGCCCTTCTGCCATTCGTTGATGAGAAACCGGTTCAACGCGGTGAGCAGAAACGAACGGAACCTCCCTCCCTCCGGCGTTAACCCGCGGGCGAAGTTGCTGGCGATCAACTTGACAAAAAATTCCTGCGCCAAGTCAGCGGCGTCTTCCGGGGAGTGGCCCCGGCGCCGGACATAAGCGTAGAGCGGATACCAATAGTCGCGGCAGAGCTGTTCCAAGGCCGCCCGCGCCTGCTCCGGACTCGCCCCGCCCGCCCGCAGCACCAGGCTCCACCGCGTCGTGGCAAACTCGGGGCGTTGAAGCTGGGAGGGCGTCGTGGGTGACACGTACACACAAACTACGGCGATGCCCGTCGCGATTCAAAGGGTCAACTGAAGGAAGCTTGGCCCTCCCAATCCCCGGCGAAGGGGACGGCGCCGGCAAGGCGTGTGGCGTCGCCACCGTTTCGTTCGCGGTGACGCGCGGCGGCCGGGGCGAGAGATCGGGTTGGGGACTGAACACTCGTGGCACGACCTGACGCCCCCGGGAGTGAGGAATTGCTACTATGCCGTGAGCACGATCGCCAACGGAGTGGAGAGCCAGTTGATCACGGTGGAGGTCGATTCCTCCGTGATTCCGATTCTCCCGGGGGATCCGGTGCATGTCGGCGACAACGAAATTCCCGGGTGGGAGGATCCGACGCCACAGCCGGAGCTGGAACTGACCTTCAACCTGCCTGCCACACCGCAGGGGGCTTTCGCCGAACTCTCGTTTGATGTTTTCGATGTCGATTACAGCACTCAGCCGGTGTTGGTCAACGGAGGCAGAATCGGCAACGTGCCCACCGCCACGGCCGAAACGTGGACTCCGAAAGTCCTGCGCATCCCGACGAGCGCCCTCCAACCGGGACTGAACACGGTCAAGATTCTCGCGCGGAATTCCTCCGGCGGCACCACGGGAAACCTCGACGATTTTCAAATCAGGAATGTTTCCCTGGCTTTGTTTGGCAGCCAGTCGCTCATCACGCTGAGCACCGCGGCACGCATCATCCAGGTGGATTCCGATCAGACGCGCGTCACGATCCGCTGGGTGATCGAACAATCCCCCGACCTGTCGTCGGACCATTGGGAACCGGTGTCGAGCCCGTTCGAATGGACCGCCGACATCGTGCCGGACAACGGGTTTTTTAGACTGCGCGAAGTCCCGTGACCGGGCGGACGGTCCGCGATTCCCTCCTCCTGAACTGTCCTTCTCCCGCCGCGGTAGCGTGGGGGAGAAGGTGCCCGAAGGGCGGATGAGGGCGGCGTCAAACCGTATTCCTTCCCGCCGCGGTTCCTGGCCTCGATTCACGTCCGGATTTTGGAGGTATCACCACCTTCCTTACGCATCCGAGAGTCGTTGGGGTATCTATCGGCGTTATAACGATAGATGCCCCCCCACCCTCGTCATCGCTTCACGTATTTCAGTACTTCCGACGCGCCTGCCGACGGATCGTCCAGCCGATGATCGTCCTCACCCCTCAAGTATTTCTTGAAGAACGAGACCAGGTAGCCGGCGGAGAGCTCGTTGATCCGGTGAGGTTCGATCAACGGATGGATCGGCCAGCGTTCCTCCGCAGCCGCCAGGGACGCCTCCACGAAATCCCGACCGAACCAGGTGCGATCAATGGCAAACTGATACCAGTTGAACATGTCCCCGATCATGGCCCGTTCCCAATAAGGGGCCGGCAACACCGCTGGCCGCGGTTCCGCCGGATAGAAGAAGGTGACCATGAACTGATGATTGGTGCGCCGGGTGGCGTTCGTGCGGCTGGAATCCGTTAAGAGACGCGAGAAAGAGCCAACCGCATGATTGCCGGTCAGCGGAGGCAGCGGGGATGGCAGGATGTTCGTCGGCGTCCGGTAGAAGGCGTGGGAAATGTCCAGCTCCGGGCGGTGCGTAAAGAAGGCCCTGCCCGCCGCTGCATTGGTCCGCGTGGCGATCCCGAGCCGACTCCAGTGGATCAGGTCGGATGAATGTTCGACGGGGAAGAGATCGAAGTGGCGCCGCTGAACGGTGGAGGCATTGCCGCTGAAATGGATCGTCACCAGTCGATCCGATGCGACGGACTCATCATTCCCGTCAGTCTGCAGCGCCGGGCTGAAATCTGGGAATCCCGGTGAACCGGTATTTTGCTCTGCCTGGGTTCCGGTATGGGAGAGCTGCGGACGCCGAACGCTGAACAATGAACGCTGAACAATGAACGTCGAACGCGGAAGCAAGCAGCCCCCTTCCTTCGACGTTCAGCGTTCGACGTTCAGCGTTCAGCGTTCGGTGTTTCAGAAGACGAGAACCACCACGGCCGGTGGAGCCGATAAAAGCCGCGCCGCCCGTCCCTCGGCACACTCAAGAGGGCAACCGATGACCTGGCACTCTGCCCCCTGATCCACAAATGCTTTCCTTCGACGTTCTCTGTTCAGCGTTGTGTGTTCGATGTTTCAGAGGAGGCAACCGATGACCTGACGCTCTGCCCCCTGATCCACAAATGTGGCGATGGCAGGAAGGAGGAATTCGGGGGGATATTGGAGGAACGTCGAACGTCGAACACTGAACAATGAACACTGAACATCGAAGGTCGGAGGAAGGGGCGGCGTGTGCCGAAGAACGGATGGGCTGCGATGAAGTCCATGGGCTTCGCGAAGGCTCTCCACCGCATCGAGTGTTTGATCTGGAAGAGCGGTTGCTCCGCTTTTCCGTGGCGATCATCAGCCTGTCTGAGAAGCTGCCGACAACCCGCGCGGGCAATCATGTCGCTGGCCAGATCTTACGCTCGGGCACCTCACCTTACCCCAATCACGGCGAGGCCGAGTCCGCCGAGTCGCGGGGTGATTTCATTCACAAGCTCAAAATCTGCCAGAAGGAACTGCGCGAGACCCGCCGCTGGGCACGTCTGATCGAGCGCCAGGGATGGACGCAAGGCGTGGCGGAACTGTCCCTGGTGCTCAACGAAAGCGATGAGCTGATCCGCATCTTCAGCCGCAGCATCCGCACCGCCGCTCAGAATCGTCGATCCCAAATCTCCGGGACCAACCCACCTCGCTCCCACCCGTAACCCTTCACCATCCGATCATTCGACATTCGACATTCGGCGTTCGGCGTTCGGCGTTCGATGTTCGATGTTCGATGTTCGATGTTCGATGTTCGACGTTCGCCGTTCGCCGTTTCGAAAAACACGGAAACGAGGGACAAACCCGTGGGTGGGGTTTCCCGTGGAGAGCGAGGGACCGGGCTTCTGTCAGTTCTCAGATATCCATTTTTCACCGCCTTGCCGCGCTGAACGGTGACGTCCATCCGGCCGTTGACAGAGAGGAGGGGATAAGTATTACCATTGGGTATGACTTCAACGAAGGTGGTCAGCGTCAAGATTCCCGAGCGCCTCCTGCGGCTCCTGCCGGCGCCCGGCGAAGGACGGAGCCGGTTTATTCTCGCCGCCCTGGAAGAAAAGATCTCCCGGAGTGCGCAGGCGCCCTGGAAACCCACCACGGAGCGCGGCCGGCGGCTGGCTTCGTTGCTGAAGAAGGGGCGCCTGGAACGCGCGCCGTTGCTCGATGCCGACGGGATCGCTCAAGAATTGGCCGAGCGCCGAGGGCGGTGGCATTGAAGACGTTTCTCGACTCGGGAGTCTTGCTGACCGCCTGGCGCGGAGCGTTGGCGCCCCCCACGGAGGCGGCGCTGGCGGTGATGGCGGACGACCGCCGCCAATTTTTTACCTCGGACAATGTAAAGCTGGAATTGCTCCCCAAACCGACCTTTGAGCGACGGCGGGTGGAACTGGAATTCTATCAGACGCATTTCGATTCCACGGTTCACAGTGAGCCCTTCAGCGCCGAACTGGGGGCGGCGGCCCTGGCGCTGGCCAGAAAGTATGGGCTCGCGGCCGGAGATGCGCTCAACCTCGCGGCCGCGATCCGTCAAGGCGTCGAGGAGTTCGTCACCAGCGAACTGCCCGGAAAACCCCTGTTCCGCGTCACCGAAGTCACCGTGACCTCCATTTATTCAGCTCGATCGTGACCAGCCACGGCCGGGTTAGCCCGTGGGCGAGCATCGGGCTCTTCCGGAGAATCAAAGGAGCTTTCATCACCCACTCGGTTCGGAGAAAGGGTCCAACGGTCACTTCGCCCATCGTTTTTTTCCAACTCCTCATCCACAGCCGGTTACAGTTCGCTGACCAATCTCAGCCAGCTCTCCTGGATGAGGTGGTCGGAGTTGAAGCAGAGAACCACCGTTGCCTTCAGGCTCGGCGAATATCCTGCGTAGGAACGAAAACCGGGGACATGACCGCTATGGACGTAGAACTCACCCCGCGATGTGCTCTGGCTCCAAACGGCCAGACCATACTTCTCGGCTCCGCCGACAGGATTCCAGGTGATCATTTCCTGGTAGGACTTGGCCGAAAGGAGGGAACCGCTCCAAAGGGCGTGGGTCCAGCGCGCAAGGTCTTCGATGGAAGCAAACAGGCCCCCGGCAGTCCAAGCCGAGGAAAAATACGCCGTGTCCGGAGTGGAGGACATGTCTCTCTCGTTGCCGGAAGGATTGAAGTAGCTGTAGGGGTGCGGTGATTCGCCGGTCGGGCTTTCCACATTTCTCAGGTAGATGCTGGACAATCCGAGCGGCTCAATGAATCGCTCCCGGTAGGCTTCCATGACACTGCGGCCGGCGGCTTTCTCGATGACCAAGCCCAGAAGCAGATAGCCGGTGTTGCTATAGTGAAACGCGGTGCCGGGGGCAAAGTAAGGTTCTCCAATGTAACCGAACAGCTCATCAAGAGTCACCGGATCGCCGGGGCGACTCAAGCTGCGTCGCTCCCATTGCTGGCTGTCGACAAAGTCATAGAGGCCGCTGGTGTGATCCAGAACCTGGCGCAGGGTGATGGCCCGAGGGACCTGCGGGAAATCGGGGAGCCACTTTCCCAGTGAGTCCTCCAGGGTGAGCCGGCCTTCCTCGGCCAGTTGCAACAGGGTGGCCGCCACAAAGGACTTGGAGATGGAGCCCATGCAGAATCGCATCTGCGGTTCGATTTGGGCCCGGGTGATCCGGTCGGAATAACCGCTGGTCCCCACCCACATGCCGTTGGTGGTGAGGATGGCCGCGGCCGCTCCCGTGACCGCGGCCGCGGTGCGGACCTGGTTGAGCGTGGTCTGCCATCGGCGCACGGAAGGCGCATCGTTGACGATTTGCCAGCGATAGAACCGTTGGGCCGAAGCGGCGGATTCGTCCACCCAGCGCAACTCCCGGGCGTCGCCGGTGAGGATCACGGCGCGGGTCTCCTGGCTGCCCTCCAGTTGCGGACTGCCCAAGAGTTGAAAGACGGAGCCGTTGGTGTTGTTCCAACGAAGGCGCGGATGCCCCTGATGCCAGTTGATCTGGATGGAACCGGCCTCTGCGGCGCCGGCCAAGGGGGTCAGAAGGAACGAGGCCAGCCCCAGGATCAGTGCGACGGATAAACCGGATCCGATGGACCCGGCGAATCGGCGGAGCCAGGATAGTTTCATACCTCCAAGGGAGGATATGGGTTGAGGGCGGGAGTTCATGGGTTCAGGGCAGGAGTTGAAATAAAGAGTACGGACGAGTTGACGCTTTGGCTTGACGGTCTCCGGCTGGCTTCGGCCGGCGCGGAGGACTCAACATTCCCGTCAGTATGCAGCGCTTGTCTTGGGTCTGAGAATCCCGGTGAACCGGTATTTTGCCCTACCTGGGTCCAGGTATGGCCCGGAGGGCAGAGGCGCAGGGTCGGAGGGACGCTGAACATCGAACCTCGAACGCCGAGGGGCTCGCCTTCCTTCGGCGTTCGAGGTTCAGCGTTCAATGTTCGATGTCAGTATTCGACCGCAATCAACGGCGGGCCGGAGCGCACACACGGTTTGGCGCTCGCGGCCCGCCGCCCGGTCCACCCGGACCGAAAATCGAAGGACCGGATTCAGGGGGCCGGCGGCTGAAGACGGAAGAAACGAGCCTCGCCCGTGGTGGACGCGGTGAAGTCGGCCGTGTGGTCATAGCCGTCGAAGCGCACTTCGCCAGCCGGTTCCCACTGTTCCAGGTCGGCGCTGGATTCGAGCGGATAGCGGCCGCCAGGAAACCCATAAACCGTCGCGGCCAGTCCCCCCGAGGCCAGCCGTGCGCCTAGCAGTTCCGGTGCGAGTTCGCCGAGACTCAATCGGACCAGGTTCGGCGCCGGCCGACCGTTGAAGTGCTGGAATGCTCCGGAAAGAAAGAGCGATCCGTCCGCCAGAATGGGGGTCGCTTCGCTGGGCAACAGCACCTGTAACTGTGTTCCCAGAAAGCGATCGGTGCCGCTGCCGATGTCAAAACTGGAATCCAGCGTTCCATCCGGGTTCAGCAGAGCCAGAAAGCGCCGGTTCTGTCCGGCGACGGTGGTGAAGTTGCCGCTGATCAACAGGCGGCCGTCCGGCAGGCAGGTGAGGTCATTCACGTCCGCATTGGGATGGGGTGGACGAAAGGTCGTATCGTTCGAGCCGTCCGCATTCAGGCGGGCCAGCTTCCTGGAAGTACGCCCGCCGATCGTGTCAAAAATTCCCCCGGCGACGATCTTCCCATCGGGCTGGAGGCGGAGGCGCCACACCGGACCGGAGGCGCCGGTCCGCAGTTTGAACGAAGTGTCGAACGTTCCGTCGGCGTTGAGCCGCGCCAGATTGAGCATCGGCTGGCCATCCACTCGTTGGAAGAAACCGCCCATCAAGATCTTGCCGTCGGGTTGCAACGCGAGGGAGAAAATGACCACTTTCCAGTCGCTGGTGGGACCGCCGTTCGGTTGGAAACTTTCATCCACCTGGCCATCGGGCAGCAGTCGGGCAATGAACGGCCGCCGAACCCCGTTGATGTACTCGAAGTTGCCCCCACCAGCAGCCGCCCATCGGGTTGGATGACCATTTCAAAGACGGCGCCGTCGAAACGGAGTTCCCGACCGAAGTCGCCGTCCACCGAGCCGTCCGGAAACAGCCGGACCAGAGTCGTGCGCGGTTGTCCGTTCACGCGGGAGAAGGTGCCGGTGAGCAGGAGCTTGCCGTCGGCCTGCACCCGGACGGCGGCAATGGCCGCATTCGGGGAGGGATTGCCGATGCGTTCCATCCGGCGGTGCCCGAGCAGGATTTCCGGTGGGCGAAAGGTGTCGTCCACGGTGCCGTCCGCGTTGAGCAGGGCGATGCCGCTGCGTTCCTGCCCGGCCAGCCGGGAGAAATCTCCCCACACGAGCAGCTTTCCGTCGCCGCGCACCTGGGCGTTCATGTCGCCATCGGCCGCCAAGTGTCGGCCGGGATTGCCCTGTATTGCTCCCAAGCGCTGCTCGTCCAGGATGCGCACCGAATTCGTCCGCGTGCCGACCACGAGCGAGAACGCCCGGTCTGGACCCGGCGCCGGTTGGGCCAGAAGCGGAACAACGATTTCCCACTCCGCCGTCCCGGAGAGGTTCGTCAGGGTGCCGCTCACCGCCTGGTAGTCCCGTCCGGCGAGCGCCGTTCCGTCCGCCGTCCGGTAGGGCAGCACTAGCGATTCGTCCGGGTTGCCGCCTGGTTGCGCCGCAGAGCGGACCTTGATTCGTGCCTCGCCCGCCGACTCCATCACCGTGGCTGGTCCCTCGGGGAATTCCACCTGGGAAAATCAGGCAGACGATGTCGGCCTGGTAATCGTTGCGCATCTGCGGAACGCGCTCCATTCCGTCCACCCCCATGGCCAGTCGGTAGGTGTCTCTCAATAGGTCAGCCGTCTCGAACGTGTCATAGAGCCCAATGAAGACCGGATTGATACGCACGTTCACCCAACTGTTGGAGAAGCGGTGGTTGGTGTCCTCTACCGACTCCAGCACCCGCCGATGGAGCCCCTCCTCGTTGCCCTCGCTGATCACCGCCTGCGGGGTGTAGAGAAACATCACGTCCACCACCGTCGGCTCCGGCAGCGTGTCCGCCGGCGGGAGATCGTCGTCAGCGTGGCGTTCCACCGAAGCCCTGGCGCGCTGGACGGACGTGGTGGCGGTCATCGTCAAATGACCGGCACCGCAAAATCCCGGGAGCCGGGATTCGAGCTTCTGCACCTCGATGACCGCGCCCGCACCCACCGGCGCGATCCGGAACCGCCCGAGTCCAGTGAGGTGGACGAGGCCGGTCAGGCTCGCGCCTTCCAGCATCAGCGCCACCGTGCTCGCCTCATCGCTGGTCGCGCGGCCCTGGACCCGCAGACCGCCGGTCACCGTCGATTCGACCGCCTCCACCGCGATGGTAATGTCCTGGCTCTCCAGCAAGTCCAGCCTCAGTTGTCCGCCGGGACGGAGCCAATCCACCGCCGTCTTGAGCACATCGTGGTTCAGCGTCACCCGCCGGGAACGGGCGGTAGGCCACGGATCTGGCCCTGGGGACGTGGTCGTGGTGAGGGCGCCCGGCTCCGGCAACAGCAGCCGTGGAAGAGTTTCTGGCGCCTCCGGCCTGGCGTTGAGACGGGCGGGGATGAGAACGCCAGCCATCCAGACCAGCGCGAGCAAGGGCAGGTGTTGGGACAGGGTCCGAATGCCCTGAAGCAGAGTTGACGAGGCCTTCATGCACCCCGGAGTTCCGGAAAAAGGATTCGCGGACGGAGGAATAGGGAATCGAGACGGCTGTTTCATCACCCAGTCTCTTCGGAAAAATTCTCCGAAGGTCACTTCCCGGAAGGACATTTTATTACCGGTCGATCGGGGGCAGCCCGCCGCATGACGGGAATCCGGAGAGGGATATCTGTCCCGGAAACATCGAACATCGAACGCTGAACATCCAACATCCAACCTCGAACGCCGAGGGTCTCGCCTTCCTTCGGCGTTCGAGGTTCAGCGTTCAATGTTCGATGTTAGTATTTCCGCCTCATCACCCTTCAAATCCCCTTCTTTGTCATCCGTGATTCTTTGGCGGCCAGTGTCTCCTCCCCAGAGGGAAATCACGGCCGGTGGAGCCGATAAAAATCCGCCGCCTGATCCGTCTGGACGCACAGCGTGAGGCGGCCGGCCTCCGCGACCGGCGTTGCGAAGACCGGCGTCCACGGGCCGTTCATCGTGGGTGCGCCTTCAAGGAGATAGCCCGACGACGCGGGCCACGCGAGGACCAGTTCGTCGCCGGCGCGTTGTGCCGACAGGGCGGGTTCCGGCGGCGCAACCAGCGCCACGGTGTGAGACCCGCCCGCGGCAATGGCCAACACCCCGCTCTGCGCCGAAGCGGGTACCGTCGTCTGGCCAGAGCCGTTTAAGCCCCAGGCGAAGACCGACCCTTCGGGCCGTAGGGAGGGCCCGGCGGTGCCGGGAACGATGGTAACGAGGAGTGAGGCCAGCAGGCACGACGCGGCCAGAAGACGAGTCCTGGCCCCAAGAACAGGGCTGAGTTGATGGCGTAAGTGACGAGTCAGAAGAATCAACGGAGTTTTCATCACTTACTCTGTTCGGAAGAATTGTCCGAAGGTCACATCGCCCAGCGCACTTTTTCAGCCCATCCGGAGACGCCGTCCGTAGGGAGGCTGGACCTCCAAAATCCGGACGTGAATCGAGGCCCTGAACTCTCCCCTGTAGAGTCGTCTCTCCCGAGACGACTGTCGTCTGGGGACAGACGACTCTACAAGGTGGGAAGGGACGGTTCATGGGAGAGCCACGAAACAGCCTCGGAAGGACTCTTTGTTCTGGTCGGCCTGAAAGGCAAATGGCACTCACTTATACGTATCCATACAGTAGATTCTTTGGGGAGCGCACGCGCCCTCGCATGCAATGGACGGCGCCCTCGCCGTCCGCAAGAGGCGTGTGGAGTGGCCACCGCTCAATTCGCGGTTGCGCGCTGCGGCCGGGGCGTGGGCGCCCCGGCCAGCACGCGAGGCGCGTGCGCTCCCCAAAGAACTCAGCGTCCGTCGCGACTCCCGGCCGCCTCCCGTCGCGCAATTTCCTCCCAGGACGGCGCCCACCACACCGAAACCGCTTTCAGTAAACTGCCGGATTGGGCAATGACGTTCCCGTCGGGTGAGAAGCGCGTTTCCATCGCCAGATCAATATCAGCGGACAACGAACAGATCCTTTGGCCCGTGACGAAATCCCACAGACGAATGGCTTCGGCATCGCTGTTGGCGGTCGCAATCCGGCGGCCATTGGGACTAAGGCAGGCATAAAATCCGGTCCGGGCCTCATCCAACTGACGGACGAATTGCCAATCCTGGGCCCGGTACAAACGCACCGGCATCCGCGCGCCGGTCGTCACCGCGTATTCACCGGAAGGCGAGTAACTGAAGCCTTCCGCTTCGGCATAGGGAAGCTGCTGCCGGCGAATTTGACCGGTGGCCAGATCGATGTGCGCCGCCACGCCCTCGTACCCCAGAAAACTCCAGCGGCCTTTTTCGGGCCGGAGGTCGGACGAACCCTGGACCTGGAAATGAGGAAGGTCGGCCAGTCGTTGTCCGGTGGCGAGATCCCAAGCGACAAAGGATTGGGCGTCGGCAGCCACGGCATTGCCCGTCGTGGAATCCAGGGCGAGATACGAGACGCCCCCGCTCATTTGACCGATCACCTGGGTGACCGCGTGGTCGTCCCAGCGACGAGCGGAAAGGGTTCCTTGCAGGTCGCCGACCACGTAGCCGGAGCCATCGGGCAGAAGACCCACCCGGGTCGCATTCGTCGCCCCCTGCGCGAACTCCTGAATTTCCGTCCAGTCGCTTCCCCCAAACAGCGCCACCGTGCCGTTGGTGGTCACGCCCAGAATGGCCTTGCTGTCCGGCATGAACTGCCAACCGGGCGCTATCGGCAGCGTTCGGCGGGCACTCCGGGTGAGGGGTTTCCGCAAGTCCCACCGCGCCAGGCGCTCCTGGGAAACGGTGAAGAGGGTTCTCTCGTCCGGCGCCAGCACGAAGTCGCACACGTCCGGCATCCCGAGGCGGAGTTGACTTTGCAGTCGGCGGGTCTCCAGATCCCAGACGCTCAGCACCGGGCCCGATCCGCTCGCGTAAAGCCGCCTTCCATCGCGCGAAAACCGCAGCCGCGACATCCATCCCGCCACCGCTTCCACGCCACCGCGGTTCTGGCCCGTTTCCAAATCCCAGAGCTGCGGGCTGGTGCCTTTGGAAAAGCCGCCACACACCGCCAGCGTCTTTCCATCCGGAGAAAACTCACAGGCGAGACAGTATTGATCCTCCAACGGAAAACGCCACACGTCCCGGCCCGTCTCCACTTCCACCACGCGTACCTGGCCGGGACACTCGTCATACGTCATCCACTTCCCATCGGGGGAGACTGCCAGGACGTTGGCCGCGGAGAAGTTCGAGGTTGCGGGCCCCTTGGGAACCTCCGCGATGGCCCTTTCCGAGGCCAGATCCCAGACCACCGTGCGGCCATCCGGACTCTGATAACTCACGATCAACCGCCGGCCATCCGGCGTCGCCACCATGTTCCGCACAATGTAGCACTGCGGGAAGGTCCGGACGATCCGGCGCTGGTCCGCATCCCAAAACTGCACGACGCAGTTGGAGTAGCTTCGGGTTTCCGACCAGGCGAAGAGCCTCGTCCCCGGGATGAAAGCCACCACCGCCGCCATGCGGTTGCCGCTGGGCACCCAGGGTGCGATGTCGGGGTTGACGTCTTCGGCACCCGCATGAACCGGTTCGAGGGAATTCGGGTCAAAAATCTTCGCGCCGCCATTGAACTCGCCGATGGCCATGAACTTTCCATCGTCGGAGATGGCGGAGGAGAACAGGGCTTTCGAGCCGTGCCACGTCCGCTCCGGCTCATCGGCCCGGCAAAGCTGCCAAAAGTAACGCCATTCCCAGTCCCGCAGATCCCGTTCGCCGTTCTTGGGCCGGTGCCGTTGCAGGATTTCATAGGCGCGATCCGGCTGGCTCTCGTGCAGGCGCTGCACCAGATCCATGTCCGAAAGATACGCATCCAGCCGGGCGGCTTCGGCGGTCTTGCGCGCGATGCTCCATTGCCACGTCGTTCCGGCCAGCCCGACCGTCAGGGCCAGGATTGCCAATGAGCCGAGGGCAGCGACCAGCGGCCGACGGCGGATCCACTTCAGACTGCGCTCCACTGCCGTCGTCGGCCGGACGGAAATCGGCTCACCTCGCCGCCACGCTTCCAGATCGTCCGCCAGCGCGGCCGCGGTGGGATAGCGGCGTTCGGGCTCCTTCTCCAGACAACGAAGGCAGATCGCCTCCAAATCCCGATCCAGGGCCGGATTGAGCGTCTGGGGCCGCGGCGGATCCTCGTCGGCCACCTGTCGGAGAACGATGAGCGGCGTGGCCCCGATGAAGGGCGGGCGGCCCGTGAGCAATTCGAAGAGCACCGCCCCGAGACTGTAAATGTCCGCGGCGACCGAGGCGTCCTTCGCCCGGCCGGCGGCCTGCTCCGGTGCCATATAGTTGGGCGTCCCGAGCACGGAAGTGCTCAGCGTTAGACTCGTGCTTTCATCCATCACCTTGGCCAGCCCGAAATCCGCGATATGCACTTCGCCGTTCTCGTCCAGCAGCAGGTTGGAAGGCTTCAGGTCCCGGTGCAGGACACCGCGCTGGTGGGCGTAGTGAATGGCGCGGGCCGCGGTGGCCATCCATCGCGCCGCTTCCACCGGTGTGGACCGTTGCGCGGCCAGGCGTTGGGCCAGGCTGCCGCGCGGGAAATAGCGCAGTGTGAGGAACGGCGTGCCGCTGTCGCGACCGGTTTCGTACAGCGGGACGATGTTCGGGTGCTCCAGGCGCGCGACGGCCTGAGCCTCGACCCGGAACCGCTCGAAGGCGTCCCCGGCGACGGACGATCCGGCGTGCAAGACCTTGAGGGCGACGATGCGGTTCAGGCGGACGTGCCGCGCGCGGTAAACGACGCTGGCGCCGCCGCGTCCGACTTCGGAGAGAATCTCATATTCGTCCAGGCGCTCCGGCGCGGTTCCGGTGGCTTCACTTTCCGGTTCATCCTCCAGCGCCCCCTGGAGCAGGCACGCCGGGCAGTTGCCGCCCAAGAGTGGTCCGGACACCTTGCGATGACAACGGCTGCATGGCATACGGAAAGACAACGCGGACTATCTTCGGAATTTCCGGCGCTTGGTCACATGGAATCAGTGGCTGAGTGCCGCCAACAGATGGCGCATCTCCTCATCCAGATCGGCCAGGCGCGGCACCGTCTCCGCAACTTCCGTGCGGATCAATTCCCGGTAGCGCGCCCGCCAGCGATGCAGGCGCATCTTGGCGGCACTCGCGGCCAGACCGAAGCGCGCGCCCGCCTCGGCCACCGTCTCCGCCGAATCGGCGCCGCTGAGAAAGCCCTGCAGCGCCCGAAACAACTCCTCCTGCCCGGATTGCTGTGCCTCGCACCGCAAAGATTCCATCGCCTTTTCGAGCACCGCCAGAGCCCAGCGCTGGTCGAACTCCTGCTCCGGCGTCAAGCCGCCGGCGGGTTCGGCCCACCGTTGGTCCTCCTCCGCCAACTGATCGAGCGAGACCACGACCTGGCCGGCGCCGCGTTTCTGGGCCTTGGAACGGTCGTATTGATCCGCGAGAAACCGGCGCACCATCGTGATCAGAAAAGTGCGGAAGCGTCCCTTGGCGTGATCCGCGCTGCTCAGCCACTGCTTGTCCAGCAGCTTGGCAAAAAACGCCTGCGTGTAGTCGCGGGCGGACTCGGGATCAGGCACCGTTCGCCGCACGAACCCATACACCGCGGGCCAATACGCCCGGCAGAGCCATTCCAGCGCCTGGAAACTGTCTTTGGAGTCCGCCTTGGCCGCGCTGAGCACCACACTCCAACGGGTCGTCGCGAACACGCCAGCCGGCCGTTCGGCGTCCATCCCTTGGAACGTCACGACGCCCGTCATGCTATGTGAGTTGACGAAACCGAAACCACGGCGTCGAGTGAAATGTATTCGACAACATCAGCGTTCAGCGTGAAGCCCAATAGCCGGTGCAGAGGGGCTCACGGCCGGACTGGTGGTTTGGTCTGATGACGCGGGTTCATAACTCTTCCTGGCGCAGGCGGAAGAAGGTTGGCGGGCCGGAAATCGGAATGACGGCATGGCCCGGCGTAATCACTTCGACCGCACTCCACTCGGCCGCGGGCAGGGCATCGGCCCGCTCCAGAGTCCAACCCGTGAGATCCGCCGGCCAGGTGAGGGTCAGGTGGGGGTCCGTGAGGCTGATCGTCAGTGCCGGGCGCGCAACGCCCATGACCTGCGCGACCTCTTCCCGCGAGAGCGCCCGGTCGAAGAGCATCGCTTCGTCAATCTCCCCGGCGAACAGGCGATCGCCTCCCGCCGCCGGGCCGTATCGCAAGCCCATCACCACCTGGCCTTCTCCCATCCGATACGAAACGGTGGTCCCGGTGGTGTAAGGATTCCCATAGGCCTCACCATTTCGATACAGCGCCACGGTGTTGTCCGCGCCATAGACGATGGCGATCCACACCAGGTTTCCCTCTTCGGTTTCCTCCGGACCGGACACATTCTGGGTGCGGCTCCAATTGTCCGCCCCGGCCATCCAACGGTTCGTCTGGGCGTACACGATCGAATCAAAGACCAGGCCGTCTGGATCCTGCAACGTCAGAACCCCGCCGCCGGCCTGGGTGAGCGGGTTGACCGCCACCTTGGCCACCAGCGTCTTGGCGCGAACATCAATCGGGAGCGGGGCGGTCCGCAGGAACGAATCCACCCCATCCAGGATCAGCCGGCCATTTTGAATGTACGCATGGCCCGCCAACTCGCCGTGCATGAATCCAATCTCATCCTGCGCCCCCGTTTCGAACGTCCAATGGGCGATCGGCCCCGTCGCCGGCAGCACCTGCAAGACCGCGTTTTCGCTGGTGACCTGCCCCTGGGCATTCGAAATGACGACCGAATAGTTACCGGCGTCTCCGGGCCCGGCCTGGGCAATGACCAATTCCGGTCCGGTGGCGCCGGGGATCGGCTGCTCGTTCCAACGCCATTGATACTGAAACGGAGCCGAACCGGCCGCGACGACCGCAAACCGGGCTTCCTGTCCGGCATGCACGCCCAGGCGGGCGGGCTGTTCGTTGAGTCGCGGATCCGGAAGCTGAATCTCGGAAATCTCGGCCACCTCTTCCGATGTCAGCGCGTAGTCGAATAACAAGGCCTCATCAATTTCACCGGAAAACAGGCGGTTGCCCTGCGGGCCAAGTCCGTGACGAAGTCCCATCAGCACCTGGCTGAAGCCCGCCGCATAGGTCACGGTCGAGGACGCGGTATAATTTTTTCCGTAGCGCGTCCCATTCCGGTAAACGGTGATGGTATTGTCCGCGCCATAGACGATGGCGATCCACACCAGGTTCCCCTCCTCGGTTTCCTCCGGACCGGACACATCCTGGGTGCGGTTCCAATAGTCCGACCCGGCCATCCAGCGTTTCGGCTGCCGCTCGGCGAACACGATCGAATCAAAGACCATGCCGTCTGGATCCTGCAACGTCAGAACCCCGCCGCCGCCCTGGGTGAGCGGGTTGACTGCCACCCTGGCCACCAGCGTCTTGGCGCGAACGCCGATCGGGAGCGGAGCCGTCCGCAGAAACGAATCCACGCCGTCCAGAATCAACCGGCCATTCTGAAGGAACGCATGGCCCGCCAGCTCGCCGTGCATCGTTCCAATCTGGTCACTCGCATCGGTATCAAACGTCCACCGTGCGATCGGGCCGGTGGCGGGCAGCACCTGCACCGTGGCGGGAGCGCTGACGATCGTGCCGTGGGCGTTGCTGACGGCGACCGTGTAAGCCCCGGCGTCTCCGGGCTGCCATGAGTCCAGCGTCAGGGTGGGCGCGGTGGCGCCGGGAATGGGCTCCTGATCTTTCCGCCACTGGTAGGTGAAGGGCTCGGTTCCCGCGGCCACGACACTCAAGGAGCCGCCGCCGCCGGCCTTGGTGGTGAAGCCCCGCGGCTGCACGCGGATGCGAGGATCGGCCGGCGGCAAACCGGACCATAACGCCACGGTCTGCCCTCCACCCGCGGCGATGGCGATGACTCCGCTCTGGGCCGCCTCGGGCACCTCCGTCTGGCCAGAATCGTTCTTACCCCAGGCGAGGACCGAGCCGTCGTCCTTCAACGCCACGGTGTGACCCCAGCCGCCCGCGGCGATGGCGATGACTCCGCTCTGCGCCGCCTCGGGCACCTCCGTCTGGCCAGAATCGTCGTTACCCCAGGCGAGGACCGAGCCGTCCTCCTTCAACGCCACGGCGTGATACGCGCCCACGGCAATGGCCACCACGCCACCCTGCGCCGCCTCGGGCACCGTTTCCTGGCGAAACAGGCTCCACGCCAGGACCGACCCGTCAGCCTTCAGCGCCAGGGTATGACCCTCCTCACCCCCCGCGGCGATCGCCACCACATCGCTGGGCGCGGTCTTGGGTACGGTCGCCTGATCATACTGACCCCAGGAGAGGACCGATCCATCGGCCTTCAGCACCACGGTGTGAGCCCCGCCCGCGGCGATGGTCACCACGCCGCTTTGCGCCGCCGCGGGCACCGTCGTTTGGCCATACGAGTTATCCCCCCAGGTCAGGACCGATCCATCGCCTTTCATTCTAATTCGCTTTCAAGATGAGACGAATTGTGGAACAGTTTCGGCATGTCAAG
>CAYYSX010000037.1:0-3467 GCA_964474315.1 uncultured Verrucomicrobiota bacterium
GGACCAAGGACCACCCTTTATTTTGTTCCTGCCGCACAGTCGGTGAATCCGGCGACCGTCGTGTTGCGGATCGCGCAGCCCAGGATGAGGTCCGAAACCGGCGTGGGCGGGCCGCTCACGGTGTAGAACTGGCGGAACGTGGCGCGGGCCGGAGCACCGGAGATGATGTCTGCACCCAGTTGGACCATCGAGGAGGCGTTGAACTGGAGGGACCCGTACGTGCGGGAGAATTCGTATTCCACCCGCCAGGCCGGGGTATTCCCCGCCGGAGAGTTCAAGGGCAGGCCGTAGGTTAGATAATCCCGCACATCCCCGGTGGCCCGTTCGTAATGAAAGATTTGGTACCCGGGATTGTTGCCAAAGATGGGACTCACCGCCGGAGCGATTTTGGTGAGCAGAGCGGGCCGGCCGCCCAGTTGGACCACGCGGAAGTCGTCCATATGGGTATGACCGGCGATGGCCAGTTGAAGGATTCCTTCGTGGCGTTTCACGAGTTGCAGGAACCAGGCCGTCAACTCCGGCTGCCACAGCGGCTGGGCCTGGCCCGACGCCTTCTGAGTGGCAAAACTATCCATGCCGGGCGGGATGTGCATGAGCAACCAGACCTGTTCACCCTGGCGCTCCGCCGCGGCAAGCGCCGCCTCGAACCAGCGAAATTGGTCCAGCGCCGGCGTGGCCGTGGGATCTCCGCAGGCGTTGCTGTACTGAGGCGCGCAGAACACGGTGTTGAGCGCGATCAACCGATGGTTTGCGAGCCGGGGAAGACGGATGGAGTAATAGCCCCCCCGACGCAGGGTGGAGATCACCTCGGGCGAGCCCGGGCCAGCTCCGGCTCCAGGCGCCTCCATCAGGGGCGACCAAACTTCGGCGAACTGCTCCAGGAACGGCGAATCGGGTCCGATCAAATAGTCGCCACAGTCGGAATCATCGTTGCCTAGCACCGGGAAGATGGGTGTCCGGGGAAAGGCTTGGCGCAAACGCTCCGCCAGGAACTGGATGACCTGGCGGGTAAAGGCCCGGTAGGCTGCCGGGTTCTGACTGCGGGTCTGCGCGGCCAGTTGGTCGTATTTGGCCGACCAACCGTGCGCCAGGAAATCACCCGGGATCAGGAGGAAGTCCGGATCGGCCAGGCGGCTCCTGGCGTCTTCCAGACTGCTTTGGACAAGGGGAAAGGGAGAATCCGACCCGTACTGGGGGGCTGGCTGTGCGGAAAGGAGTTGGGGCCAGTCGGCCAGGGGAGCGGCGGCCAGGAGGGCAAACTGGTCGCGCGACAGCCCGAGGAACGGATCGAAATGGAAGTCGGCCAGGACCAGAAACCGGTGGGTGGCGGCGGTTCCCGGCGCAGGGGTCGGGGACCCATCAGCCGCCCCAAGTCGGAAGGCGGCGGCCAGCAGCAGAAGGGCGCAGCCGATTCGGAGGAGCCATGAGCGTCGGTGCAGGGGCATGGGTTCCGGGAGTCTGCTCGGTTGGGCGGGTTCGGTCAGCGGCAAAAGAGGAGCTTCCCGCTCCGCCCGGGAGTGCGGGCCGCTCGCCCGCCGGCGGGAAGTTCCAAAACCCAAGCTCCAAATTCCAAAGAAGCTCCAAGATCAAAGCTCCCGGTTGATCAGGCCGTGGCAGAGGCGAGACCCCGACGTTCGGAGTCCCGGCTTCAGCCGGTGCCGCATCGCCTCAAGGGGGACTCCGAACGTGGTGCGGGTCGTCCTTCCGACGGTTTCTCCAGTAAGAACGAAGATGCGCCCGGCCCGGTTCAGTCGTAGTTATCGACTCGACCTGGGAGGCGCCTAACGTAATATGACGCCCCCCATGAAGCCCAGTCTCGTCTTCCTGTGCGTGGCGTTTGGATGGATCCAAGCCGCGTGGAACAGCCGTGCCGCGACGGCGTTCGATCTCCGCGAATTCCTCTCCTATCCGCGTGCCAGTTCGTCGTCGCTGATTTCGACGACCGGGACGGGATTCGAGTTCGATTTATACAGTCCCATGCGCGACAACGAATTCTATTGGCGCTTCCGCAAGGGTACCGCGCAACGCCGGACCAATTTCCGCAGCATGCAACTGCGGACGGACGCCGCCGGGCTTTCCGTTTTCGCCGACTTTTTTTACGACCCGCTCCTGCACGGAAATACGTTTTCCCCCGCCTGGCTTATTGTTCCCGCTCTGGTCACCGAAGGGCAGGTCATCTCCTCCTCCGCGTCGCTGACGCCCAGCGGCTTGGGTTCGGAGTGGTCGGGGACGGTAAACGGCTTGGTCACCATCGGAAACCTGGAAACGAATCATTCGCCCGCCGGCAAAGTGGCCATCCTGCCTTTGACCTTTCGCTATGATTGGGAGGAAACAGGACCGGGCAGCCGGGGCACCGGAGTCGTGGTGCAGACCTGGTGGATGACGCGGGAAATCGGCGTCTTCAAGGTCGAGTTCACTTACGAAGAGACCGATACCAACGGCGTCACGGTCGTGGAGAGCGACCGGTTTCACCTTCGCTCCAGCACGCTGCTCACCTCCTCGCCCGCCCTCACCTTTCCTGATCCGAATCTGGAAGCCGCCATGCGTGCCCTCGTGTCCAAACCGTCCGGTGACGTGACGGCCTCCGACCTTTCCAACCTGCTTGACTTCACCGCACCGTCGAGCGGCATCAGCGATCTGACCGGGTTGGAGTCTGCTTACCAATTGGTCTCTTTGCGGCTGGCGTCCAATGGCCTGACGGATCTTTCGCCGTTGGAAAGCCTGACCGGGCTTAGGACACTCGACTTGGCGCACAACCAGGTGAAAAACCTCGAGCCGCTGCGAGGATTGACGAATCTCTTTTATCTCACGCTCACCCGTAATGGCCTGGCGGACCTCTCTCCTCTCGCCGGGTTGACGCGGCTTCGATGGCTCATCGCCGACGAAAATGAAATCGCCGACATTAGCGTCATGACCCACTTCCCCGAGCTCCAATCCGCGGTGCTCGGAGCGAACCAGATTCGCGACGTGCGGCCGCTGGCCGGCCTCACCGCGCTGACCCTGCTCGAAGTCGAGGCGAATCTCATTTCCGATCTGACCCCCTTGGTCACGCTCAACCAACTCAGGAACGCCTCCGTCGAAGAGAACTGCCTGGATGTCAGTCCGGGCACGGCCGATCGATTGGTCATCGAAGGTTGGATCAGAAATCGGACCCTCGTGGAAGACGAGTGGGTGATCCAAAACGACTGTTCTGCGGCCGAAATGGCGCTCAGCGTCGGGTTCGAGGGAGGATCGTTGAGTTTCTCCTGGCGTTCGGTGGCCGGTGTTTCCTACCAAATGGAAATGAGTGACGACCTGTCGAGTTGGGGCGATGCGCATGCCGATCCCCTCATTGGTAGCGGGGCTCTCCTTCTCTGGACGTCGCCGGACTTCACCGAACCGCACCGATTCTATCGGCTGCGAATTCTCCCGACGCCGCTAGGGAAAGAATAAGAGGGGCCGGTCATCGAAGGTACCAAGCCCGCTCG
>CAYYSX010000037.1:3567-23718 GCA_964474315.1 uncultured Verrucomicrobiota bacterium
ATCGCGACTCCGAGCGGGCGAGCCGCCCGCGCTCCTGACACCAGGGCGAGCCGGATTACTTAGCAAACTCGACGCAACGGGTCTCACGAATGACGGTGATCCGGATTTGTCCGGGGTACAGCAGTTCGTCTTCGATTTTGCGGGCCATCTGCCGGGCGAGCTGCAACGAGACCGCGTCGTCCACCTGGTCCGGCCGGACAATGACGCGAAGTTCCCGGCCGGCCTGAACCGCATAGGCCTTTTCCACCCCCGGAAAGCTCAAGGCGATGCGCTCGAGATTGTCGAGTCGTTGCAGGTAGGTGGTCAGGCTCTCACTCCGGCTGCCGGGCCGGCTGGCGCTGATGGCGTCGGCCGCGGAGACCAGAATGCCGATGATGTTCTCGTGCGGAACTTCGTCATGGTGTGCGGCCACGGCATTCACAACATCGGCCGATTCGCCCAAGCGCTTGAGGAAGTCGGCGCCGACCAGGGCGTGGGGGCCCTCGATCTCGTGGGAGAGCGCCTTGCCGATGTCGTGTAACAAGCCTGCTCGCTTGGCCGCCCGGATGTCCTCGCCCAACTCCCCGGCCATCAGGCCGGCGAGATGCGCCACCTCCACGGAATGCTGGAGGACGTTCTGGGAGTAGCTGTGGCGGAAATGGAGTTTCCCCAGCATCTGTGCGACTTCGGGAAAGACCGGCGACAAACCGGCTTGAACCACCGCGGCCTCACCGGTCTGGAGGATGAATCCGTCCATCTCGGTGTTCACGGCGCCGACCACCTCTTCGATGCGGGTGGGATGGATTCGTCCGTCGCGGATCAGCCGCTCCATGGCCAGTCGCGCTGCCTCTCGACGCACCGGGTCGAAGGCCGACAAGACCACGGCGTTGGGGGTGTCATCCACCAGCACCGTGACGCCGGTAAGAGTTTCGAAGGCGCGGATGTTCCGGCCTTCGCGCCCGATGATCCGACCCTTCATTTCATCCCCCGTGAGCGCCACGGTGGCGGTGGTGGACTCGAAGGTTTGCGTGGCGGCACACCGTTGCAAGGTAATGGCCAGCACTCGCTTGGCCTCGGCTTCGGCCCGTCCCCGCGTGTCCTCGAGAATGTGGCGACTAAGGTCGGCGGCGTCCTTGGCCACCTCGCGCTCCACCTCGCGGAGCAGGAGGGTCCGGGCGGCCGCGGAATCCAACTGCGCCAGAGACTCCAGGCGGGCCCGAGCCTCCGAGGTCTGCTGTCGCAGGGTCTGGCGCTCACTTTCGAGCGTCATCCGGGTGGTTTCGAGAGTTTCGGATCGTTGCCGCAGGTCCTGCTCCAGTTGAGCGAAGCGGTCGAGCTGGCGATGGGTCACCGCCTCGCGCTCTCCCAGACGCCGCTCCTCCGCAGTGAGGGCCTCGCGTTGGGAGGCCAGGGCTTTTTCGAGCTCGACCCGTTCTCGGGCCAACTGTTCCTGCGCAGCCACCCGAGCCGCCAGGCCCGCCGCCTCTCCTTCCTTGCGAAGTTGCTCCCGCAGCGCTTGCTCCTGGGCCACTCGCTCGGCTCGGACCGCCCGCTCCTTCAGCCGGCCAAACGCGTAACAAATTCCAAACCCCGCCGCGCCCGCGCCCAACATCGGCAGGATAACGTCCAATGGCATTCGATTCAGGCAGAACGGCCCCGGCCGGTGTAGGTGGCGGACGGAGTCAGAATATAGTCCAGGTCCACGTCGTGCGGCTCCAACGGCAACCAGGGAACGATTTGCTCGTCCAACCCAGCTCCCATCCGCACGGCGCCGGTCGCCGCCAAAAGCCGGTCATAGAATCCTCCACCCCGACCCAGCCGGCCACCGTCAGTTGTAAAGGCTAGCCCCGGTACCAGCACCAAGTCCAGTCCTGCCAAGGGAATCGGCGGACATCCGCCTTGGGGTTCTTCCAAACCGTACCGCCCGGGGACCAGGTCCGCCGCCGGATCCCTGACCCGCCGAGCGCCATAAACCCCGGTCAGCGGATCGAACGACGGCAACCCCACCTGCCGTCCCTCACTCAAGGCGTCGGCTATCAGCGGCCAAACGTCAGGTTCGTCCGGACGGGGCACGAACAGCAGCACCGTAGCTGCTTCCGTCCAGGCCGGTGAACGGCGTACCCGTTCCCGCAGCAACGCCGACCCCTGTTCCCGCCAAGCCGGCTCCAGCCGGCGCAAGTCCCGGCGGAATCGGGCGCGCAGCTCCGCCTTGGTCAGTTCATTCATTTCCCTTGCCCCTTCGCCGCTTCCGTCAACGCCCGCCAACGATCCAGCCGTTCCTTGATCTTCTTCTCCACCCCCTGCTCGGTCGGCTCGTAAAATCGCCGGCTGGCACCCAGGTAATCCTGGGGGACGAAGTGGCCGGCGAACTGATGGGCATATTGATACCCTTCGCCGTGTCCCAACCGCTTCGACCCCGCGTAGTGCGCATCCCGCAAATGCTCCGGCACGGCCAACGTCCGCCCGCTGCGCACGTCCTCCAAAGCGGCGTCGATGGCCTTGATCACCGTGTTGCTCTTGTGCGCGGTCGCCACGTACAGGGCAGCTTCGGCAATCGGAATCCGCGCTTCCGGCCAGCCAATGACTTCCGCCGCCTGGCACGCCGACGTCGCCAGCACCAGCGCCATCGGATCCGCCAACCCCACGTCCTCCGCCGCATGCACCATGATGCGACGCGCAATGAACCGCGGATCCTCCCCCGCGTGAATCATCTTCGCCAGCCAGTACAACGTGGCGTCCGGATCCGACCCGCGCATCGACTTGATGAAGGCGCTGATGGTGTCGTAGTGCGCATCTCCATCCCCGTCATAGACCACCGCTTTCTTCTGGATGGACTGTTCCGCCACGGCCCGGTCCACTCGAATGATTCCGTCCGGCCCCGATGGCGTCGTGAGCGCGGCAATCTCCAGTGAATTCAAGGCCTTTCGCGCATCGCCATCGGACACCCGGGCCAGGTGCTGCAAGGCGTCCTCGGTCGCTTCGACCCGGAGATGACCCAAGCCCCGCTCGGCGTCCTCCAACGCCCGGCGAAGGAGTCCGAGCAGTTCCATTTCCGAGAGGGGATGGAGCTCGAAGATTTGCGAACGTGAGACCAGAGGGGAATTGACGAAGAAGAAGGGGTTGTGGGTGGTGGCGCCGATCAGTTTTACCACGCCGCTTTCCACATCCGGCAGCAACACATCCTGCTGCGCCTTGTTGAAGCGGTGGATCTCATCGATGAACAACAGCGTGGGCTGTCCGGTGTTGGCCAAGCGATGACCGGCTCCCGCCAGCACGCGACGCATGTCGGCCACGGTGGATTCCACCCCGCTCAGTCGCTCGAACCGGGCCTTGGTTTGGGCGGCGATGATCTGTGCGAGCGACGTTTTCCCGGTTCCCGGCGGTCCGTAGAAGATCAAGGACTGAACCCGGTCGGCCTCGATGGCCCGGCGCAAGAGTTGGCCAGGACCCAGGAGGTGAGTTTGACCGGTGTACTCGGTCAGGTTCCGGGGGCGCATTCGTGCGGCGAGCGGCGCAGCAGAAACGCCGTAACTCACCGGATCCCCCGCGGAAGAGGTCCCTCCGAAAACCGCCGGGCTCGAAGCCGGGCCAAACAGGTCGTCCTGCGCCACGACGTCATCTTCGGCCAGGAGTCCTCCGGGAGCCAGCCCGGGGTGTGCGGAGGGCGCATCTGGACACTGTCCTTGCCGAGACGGCGATCCGGGCCGGGGCGAAAGCTCCAAAAGCCAAGTTCCAAGCTCCAAGCTCCAAGGACCAAAGTCCAAGCGTTCCCCCGGTTCCCCGGTGGGTGGCACCGCTCGACGGGCTAGGTGCGCCTGAAGCCGGGTCCGGCAATACCTCGTTTCCGAACGGGAACCAGGAGCTTGGAGTTTGGGATTTTTTTGGAGCTTGGGTTTTGGCGCCTGGAGCTTCCCCCAGGAGTGGTCTGGCGGGCGAGCCGCCCGCGCTCCTGCCGGTAAGGACAGGGCCAAGATGCGCCCGTGTGCGGACGGTTGGCATAAACAGAGTTGCCCGGCGGCCAAGCCTTGGTGGAACTTGCCGGGAGTCACCATGGTGCCTCGCCGATCCACCTGGGCCAACGCTTCGCCCGCGTTTCTCCACCGCGTGGCGCGTGGCTTGTCGGTAGCGTTCCTGGTGGCGGCTTGGTCAGGGACCGGCGCTGCGACCGCTGCTTCCGAGAAGGGGTGGGCCGTTCAGCCGCTCCATTCGCCCGCCGTACCGGGCGGCCCAGCGGCGGGCCGGAACCCAATCGACGCCTTCATCAACGCCCGCCTGGCCCAAAAAGGACTAAGCCACGCGCCGGAAGCCCATCGCCGGGACCTGCTCCGCCGGCTGTCCTACGACCTCACCGGACTGCCTCCCACGCCCGAGCAATGGGCGGCCTTTCAAGCGGATCGATCGCCGGACGCTTATGAGCGCCTGGTGGATCGCTTGCTGGCGAGTCCACGCTATGGCGAACAGTGGGCGCGGCATTGGCTGGATGTGGCGAGCTATGCCGACACGCATGGCAACGACCACGATTTCGCCCGTCCCAACGCCTGGCGTTATCGCGACTATGTGGTTCGGGCCTTCAATGAGGACCGGCCTTATGATCGGTTCGTCCAGGAACAAGTAGCCGGCGACGCCCTTTTTCCCGCCGATCCCCAGGCCACGGTGGCCCTCGGATTCCTGGCGGCGGGGCCTTGGGATCACACCCTCATGGTCACGGTCCGGGAAGACACGGTGGATCATCAGATGGCGCAGGTGCTCGACCGCGACAACGTGGTCAGCACCGTCATCGGCACGTTCCAAAGTCTGACCATCCACTGCGCCCGCTGCCACCACCACAAGTTCGATCCCATCTCGCAGCGGGAATACTACGGCTTGCAGGCCGTATTCGCCGGCGTGGACCGGGTGGATCGACCCTTTGATGAAGATCCGCCGACCCTGGCCCGGCGGCACCAGTTGCTCGCGCGGAAGGAAGCAATCGACCGCCGCCACCCGACGTTATTGGCGACGCTGGATGCGCCAGAAGTGCTCGAGGAAGTGGCGGCGTGGGAGCAGAGCCTCAACGCACGCGAACAAGCATGGGCTCCCTTCGAGATTCTCAGTGTGGTGTCCACCGGCGGCGCCACGCTGGAACGGCAGCCCGACGGCTCCTGGCTGGCCAGCGGTGAACGGCCCGCCAAAGAAACCTATGTCATCACCGCACGCTGGGCGGGATCTCCGTTGCGCACCATCCGGTTGGAAGCGCTTCCGGACGACCGCCTGCCCCAGCGCGGTCCGGGACGCTACGACAATGGTCATTTCCACCTGACCGAGTTCCGCGCCTTTGTCGCCCCGACCGGCAGCCAGCAGGGCGCCAAGTCACTCGCCTTCTCACGCGCCACGGCGGACGTCAACGAAGGCCCGACCCTGTCGGCGGAGCAGGCCATCGATGGAAAGAGCGACACCCATTGGGGCATCCATCCCCACTACGGCGAGCGGCACGAAGCCGTGTTCGAACTGAAGCAGCCCGTGGAGGCCTCTCCCGAGGCCACCTTCACGCTGCTGCTGGAACATCAGGGCGGAACTCCCGGGCACGCCTTGGGCCGGTTTCGGCTGTCGGCCAGTGGCGACGCCACCGCCGTGGACGCCCTGGCGCCGCCGCCGGCCGAGGTCACCGCCCTGCTGCGCGTTCCCGCCCGTGAACGGACCGCGGCCCAGCGACAGGCCCTGGCGCTGGCGGTCCTCAGGATCGCTAACGAACGCGCCCTCGCCCAGTTACCCGCGCCCCTCTTCGTCTATGCCGTGGCTCGCGATTTTCCCGTGGACGGTAATTTCAAACCCCCGGCGGGACCGCGTCCGATTCACCTGCTGGCCCGCGGTGATCTCCAGCGCCCGGGCGAACTGGTCGGCCCGGGCGCGTTGAGCTGCATGGCGGGTCTTTCGGGTGAACTGCAAGTCGCTGACGGCGACGAATCCCAACGCCGGGCGGCTCTGGCTCGCTGGCTGACCGATCGACGCAATGTGCTGACCTGGCGCAGCATCGTGAATCGAGTCTGGCAATGGCACTTCGGCCGCGGCCTGTGCGACACGCCGAACGATTTCGGAGAAATGGGCGGGACGCCGAGTCATCCGGAACTCCTCGCCTGGCTGGCCGTCTGGTTTCGGGACGAGGCCCAGGGCTCGCTGAAGGCGTTGCATCGGTTGATCGTGACCAGTGCCACCTATCGCCAGTCGTCGCTGGACTCGCCCGCTTCTTCCGAGGCCGATCCCGACAATCGACTGCTGGCGCGCATGAATCGCCCCCGCCTGACGGCCGAGCAGATTCGCGATTCGGCCCTGCAATGGGGCGGACAGTTGGAACTGACGATGGGCGGCCCGGCCGTGGCCCAATTCGTTTCCCGGGGTGCCGCCACGTTCCTACCCGCCGATGGTTCGCCCCCCTTCCTCGACTACGAACACTTTGATCCCGACGCGCCGGAGAACCGCCGACGCGCGATCTACCGGTTCTTGTTCCGGACCGTCTCCGATCCCCTGATGGAAGCGCTCGATTGTCCCGACGGCAGCGCCCCCATTCCGGCTCGCGGCGTGTCCACGACGGCGTTGCAGGCTCTGGCCCTGTTGAACGACGCCTTTCTCCTTCGCCAAAGCGAGCGCATGGCGGAACGGCTTTCCACGCCGGCCGCCGATCCCGCCGCCCAAGTCACGGCCGCCTTTAAACTCTTGCTGCTCCGCGAACCTTCAGCCGAGGAGCGCCCCCGGTGGGCCGCTTATGTCCAACAGCACGGGCTGGCCAACGCCTGTCACCTGCTGCTCAATAGCAACGAGCTTCTCCACCTGGATTGAACCATGAGCCAAGCCGCCCTCACCCGCCGGGATTTCCTTCACCACACCGTGTCCGGTCTGGGGGGAATCGCGCTGGTGTCCCTGCTCGGACAAGACCGGCTGCTGGCCGGAACGCCGCAGTTCGCTCCCCAAGCCAAGCGGGTGATCCAGCTCTTCATGAACGGCGGTGCCAGCCAGTGCGACCTGTTCGACTACAAGCCGCAGCTCATCGCCCGCCACGGCCAGCGGTTTGATCCCGGCACCGGCGAACGGGTCGAAGCCAGCATCAGCGTTCCCGGCGCAGTGATGAAGAGCCCGTTCGAATGGGCGCAGCACGGCGAAACCGGGCGCTGGGTCAGCAGCGCCCTGCCGCACACCGCCAAAATCGTGGATGAACTGGCGTTCTTCATGGCAATGACCTCGAAGTCCAACGTGCATGGCCCCGCCGCTTATCTGCAGAACACCGGATTCGTTCTGCCCGGCTTCCCGTGCCTGGGGGCGTGGATTTCCTACGGACTCGGCAGTCTGGCCGACAATGTCCCCGCCTTCGTCGCCTTACCCGACGCCCGCGGACTGCCCTACAACGGCCGCAGCGCGTTCACCTCCGGCTTTCTTCCGGCCAACCACCAGGGAACCGTCATCAAGACCAGCGTCGCCGAACCGATCTTGCATCTGAATCCACCGGCCTCGGCCCGGCAGGTCACCGCGGCCAGCCGGGCGGAAGGCTTGGAACTGCTCCGGGATCTGAACCGGGCCCACGCCGCCGCTCATCCCGGCGACGCTCAATTGCAAGCCCGCATGGAAAGCTATGAACTCGCCGCCCGCTTGCAGCTCAGCGCACCGGGTCTGCTGGATCTCAGCGGCGAGAGCGAGGCCACCCGGAAGCTCTACGGACTGGATCAGCCCGATGTTTCGGGTTTTGCCCGGAATTGTCTCATCGCCCGCCGGATGATCGAACGCGGAGTGCGGTTCGTGCAGGTCTGGAGCGGCCCGGGCGGCGGCTCCAGTAATTGGGACAATCACACCGACATCACCAAGGAACTGAGCTTCATCGCCCACACCGCCGACCGCGCCACCGCGGCGTTGCTCCTGGACCTCAAATCGCGCGGATTGCTCGCCGACACCCTGCTGATCTGGACCACCGAATTTGGCCGCATGCCTTTCAGTCAGGGAAGCGTGGGCCGCGACCACAATGGCGGCACGTTCGTTTCCTGGCTCGCGGGCGCCGGCGTCAAGGCCGGCGTGGCGTATGGCCAGAGCGACGAATGGTCCTGGAAAGCCGTCGAAGGCGTCACCACCTGTTATGACTTCCATGCCACGATCCTGCACCTGCTGGGAATCGATCACACCCGACTCACGTTTCGCAGCGCCGGCATCGACCGACGCCTCACCGACGTGCATGGCGACGTCGTTCGCGCCGTACTGGCGGACACCGCACGGTAGGACGCGGCGGCCCGTTCCGATTCTCAGATCCGCAGTTTGTTCCCGTTCCCCCATTCCCTTCCCACACCGGATGCCGGTCCACAGACTGACCGTTGGAATTCATTGTCCTCAAATCAGTTGCAATGGAAACGAACCGGGCTTGCACCGACGGGATTATCAGAATTGAAACCACTCTGGGTTGGCATCCCATCCGCTTTACTCTGGCTGTGGCCGCTGCAGTCTGGCTGTGGCTTGCCTGGAGGGAGCGAAAAAAACGAACTGCGCTGCTCAACCACCTCCGGATAAGCGGGACTGGGGCGGCCATCCTCTTTTCCCGGACTCATGCCCCGAGCGTCACCGCCGCCTTGGTGCGGTGCGACTCCAAAGCCGCGGCAAACAACCGATGGCTCCGCACCGCTTCCTCCGGTGTCACGCAGCCGAACCGTTCGCCCAACGCCCCCGCCCGCTCGGCCACATACGCTGCCCACATCTGGAGGAAACAATCGGGAAAGCCCGGCTCGAAAATGCCGCCCGTGATCGTCGGGAACGGCGTTTGAAATCCCAGGTCGATCCGGATCCAGCGCTGCTCTTTCTGCCGCTCAAACAGCCAGAGCGATTTGGGTTCAGCCGTCGAATACCGCGCTCCGCCCTCCGTGCCGAGCACTTCGATCCACCAGGTGTTGGTCGCTCCGGGGGCCAGGCGCTTCATCTCCAGCCGCATCGGCACCGTCCGTCCGTCCGTCTCCAGGTCGCAGTGAAGCAGGGCGTTGTCCCAAGTGTCGCACGCCGCCATTCCCCCCTTCCCGTCCGGACGCTCCGTATAGACCTTCTGCAACTGGGCGTAGATACGGACCGGATTCCATCCCAGGCGAAAGGGCACATGCACCACATGCATTCCAAGGTCACCCATGACGCCGATCTCGCCGCAAAACTTGACCTGCCGTTTCCAATTCACCGGTTTGGTCGGATCCAGGTCGCTCGCATGCCAGAAACAGGAACGCACTTCCAACAAACGCCCCAGCTTGCCCGAACGCGCCAACTCGATCACCCGCTGTGCTCCGGGCAGGAAGGGAAACTCCGAACTGCACCGCACGAACCGCCCGGATCGTTCCGTGGCTTGGCGAATTCGCTCCGCCGCGCTGAGGTCGATGCCGAAGGGTTTTTCGGCCAGCAAATCCTTTCCCGCGGCCAGGACGTCCAGGTACAGCGCTTCATGGAGGTGGTGCGGTACCGCGACGTACACCACGTCCACTTCCGCGGAGTTCAAGATCTCCCGGTAATCTTTGGTGAGGAGCTTCACCGTTGGCACCTGGCGGAACCATTCCAGCAGTGAGTCCTGAAGGTCGCACACGGCCACCAACTCAGCGCGCACCGGGAAGTTCTCGAGCACAAACCACCGGGCAAAGGCGCTGGCCGCCTCCCGTCCCATCAATCCCCCGCCAATGATTCCGACCCGCATAACGTCCTTCATGATCGGATCATCGTCATCCGGAGAGGTGCCGGGCGGCAAGCCGATCAGTCGGCAACGCAAACCGAGGGCCGAAGCCGAAGCTCCAAAGGCCAAATCCCAAATCCCAACCCATAGCCCCCCCCGGATGGCATGTGGCGGTTCCTTGGAGCTTCGATCTTGGAGCTTTTTTGGAGCTTGGAACTTGGGATTTGGAGCTTCTCACCCCTGTCTCTATCACCGTCGCCCAGGCGCCGGACATCGTCATTGCTTGGATGAATCGCCGGCGCAGGTTTGCATCTGATGGGCATGACGCATTCGAGCATCCTGAGGAAAGGGACGAGGGAATCCCGGCTGTCGCGGCGGGAGGCCTTGCAACGGAGTTTGGCGGCTGGAGCCGCCATGACGCTCAGTTGGGCGGCGGGCGGGCGCCTGCGGGCGCAAGAGGAAGCGCCAGGCCTGCCACCGGAAGCTGAAGCTTTGGCGCGTCAGTTCATGCAGGAATTCTCTGTTCCCGGTCTGCAACTCGCCTTCGTCCGTGGTCCCCGCGTGCTCTACCACGGCTGCTTCGGCGAAGCCCGCCAGGAGGAACAACAGCCGGTGCGACCCGACAGCCTGTTCCGCATTGCCAGCGGCTCCAAGCCGTTCACCGCCGCCGCCATCTTCCTGCTGGTCGAAGACGGCCGGCTGTCGCTGGACGACCGGGTCTTCGCCCCCGGGGGGGTCCTGGGCCAGCTCGCCCAACTGGGTCCGCAACGCGAATGGCTGGACGCCATGACGGTGCAGGATCTCCTCACCCACACCAGCGGCGGCTGGGGGAACCGTCGTCAGGATCCCATGTTTCAGCGACCGGAATTGGACCACGACCAACTGATCGCCTGGACGATCCGGACCCGTGAGCTTCAACACCCACCGGGAGAACACTACGCCTATTCCAACTTCGGCTACTGCGTCCTGGGTCGGGTTATCGAGCGGATCACCGGCCAAACCTACGCGGAATTCCTGCGCCAGCGGATCCTGCGTCCCGTAGGCATCGACGGCATGCAGATCGGCACGGTCCGTCCGGCGACAAACGAGGTGCGTTACTACGGGCAGGCCGGCGAGGATCCTTACGACGTTCCCCTCGCGCGCCTGGATGCCCACGGCGGGTGGATTGGCACGGCAATGGACCTGGCCCGATTTCTGGCCTGCCTTTTCTCACCGATGGATAACGAGGGGGCTCCGGGGATTCTACGGCTGGAACACCTGCAAATGATGACCACCGGCAGCCCAGCCAATCCCGACTACGCCTGCGGCCTCGCCGTGAACCACGTTGGTAATGCCTGGCACACCGGCAGCCTGCCGGGAACGATGAGCATCATGGTTCACACCCGAAGCGGTCTATCGTGGGCGGCCGTGCTCAACACGCGCAGCCGGCGGAACGACGCAGCCGGGCAGTTGGACGACCTGCTCTGGCAGATGGCGCGTCGTGTGCCGGCCTGGCGCGCCTGACGGACCGCATCTGATTGCCGATTTTTGATTGGATCAGAAGCCGTGCCGTTGTCACGGATCACGAACCTCAATCCCCTGCTACGGGCGTTGGTAATTCGACATGGCCGCTGGCGGGGCGCTTTCCTTCAACGCCTGTATCTGCGCCTGCAGAAGGTTCCCAAGGTGCTTGGATGCGTATAGCGACGTGCCGCCGAACAACAGCGCGCTCAAGGAACCGACTCCGATCAGGAGAGCGAATCGCTTGACCGCCGTCGGACCAGAACCACGTCGCAGCACCAACCCCGCTGCGGCCATCACCACCAAGGCCTGGCTGGCGACACCCAAGTTTCCCGTCCAATGCACCCAGCTCTTGAGGCAACCCACGCAATCGAACCATTCAGGAAGCGCCATGGGAGTAGGCCAGCCGATTTACTCAACTTCGTCAAAATGATTGCGAAACCCGCCGAGGTCTCGGGCGCATCTTGAAATGGTCCTTAAAGCCGCGGACCGTCGCTTTGCGTAAGCTCCAAAAGCCAAGCTCCAAGCTCCAAAGAAGCTCCAAGTTCCAACGTCCAGGTACCCAAGCCTCCCCAAGACCTCGTTCCCAGGTACGGTTCCGCCCAAGACGTCGCTGCCAGGGCGGTTCGAGCAGGACTCGGGAGTTTGAAGCTTGGGTCTTTGGAACTTCTTTGGAGCTTGGAGCTTGGCTTTTGGAACTTTCCTCTCCCCGGTCTTCAGCACGCTCTCGTTAAGGACAGTGTCACGATGCGCCCGCCCCCCTCCGTTCCCCTCAACCTGTCATCGACACCGTCCGCCAACCCAATAAGGTCGGGCTTTCTGATTCGTGAAAGCATTGCTCGACACGGCCGGCCGTCGAACCGACCGCGCCTTCCTCATCGGCTTGGAACTCAAGTCCACTTCTGCCCGCGAAGTCCGCGAGTCCCTTGACGAATTGGCCGAGTTGGCCGCCACGGCCGGTGCCACCGTCGTGGGTGACGGGACCCAGAAGCTGGAACGCCCCCATCCCTCCACGTTCATCGGCAGTGGAAAGGCGGAGGAATTGGCTGCTCTCTGTCGGGTCCAAACCGTGGATACGGTGATCTTCGACGATGAACTGACCGCCGCCCAAGCTCGTAATCTCGAGGAAATCTTCAAAACCAAGGTGCTGGATCGAACGGGACTCATCCTCGACATCTTCGCCCGCCGCGCCCGTACCCGGGAAGGCAAGTTGCAGGTCGAGCTGGCCCAGCTCGAGTATATCCTGCCCCGGTTGACCCGCTTCTGGACTCACCTGTCCCGCCAACGCGGCAGTACGGGAGCGATCGGCGGCGAAGGCGAATCCCAGCTCGAAGCCGACCGCCGCCGAACCCAGGAACGGATCAGCAAGATTCGCGAGGAACTCGAGATCGTCCGTCGCCAGCGTACCACCCAGCGGGCCGGGAGACGGCGTCACCAGTGGCCGCTCGCTTCCATTGTGGGCTACACCAACGCCGGTAAATCGACCCTCCTCAACGCCCTCACCGGAGCCGGTGTGCTGGCTGAGGACAAATTGTTCGCCACCCTTGATCCCACCACTCGGCGCCTGCGCCTGCCCACCAACCAAAACGTCCTGCTGTCCGACACCGTGGGATTCATCCGCAAACTGCCCCACGGCTTGGTCGAGTCCTTCAAGGCCACCCTGGAAGAGGTCGTGGAAGCGGAGCTGTTGGTTCATGTGGTCGATGCGAGTCATCCCCAAGCGGAGGAACAAATCCGGGCGGTCAACTCCGTGCTGGAGGAAATGGGAGCGGCCGGGAAGCCCACCCTGATGGTCTTCAACAAGGTGGATCGCGAAGCAGGGGCTTCAACGGCCGCCCGGCTCGCTCCGCAGTTCTCCAACGCGGTTTGCCTTTCCGCCCGCTCCGGCCTCGGCCTCTCCGAGCTCAGGTCGGAACTCGGCATCATGCTTCGTCCGGTACGGGAGTTGGTCCATCTGGCGATTCCCCAGGCCGATTCCCAGTTGATCGCGCGCCTCCACGCGGCGGGTCAGGTTCTGGAGAGTGATTACGGCGGGAAATTCGCGCGGTTTCTCGCTCAGGTTCCGCCTCACCTGGTTCACGAATTTCGAGCCTATGTGGTACCGGTTCAGAAAGCAGTTCCCGTGGCGAAGCGTCCGTCCCGACGCCTCCGAAAAGTTCCGGTCGAACCGGCCCGCCAAGACTGAGTGGTGGCAAGACGCGACCCTCGAGGTGGATGCATTGCGGATCGTCCCTATCGCAGTCGCTGCGCCGGTCCTACCCGGTAGATGGCGCGCCGGCGCCGTTCCCGCTCAGAGGGCGGCCTTTTGCAGAGCAGGGTCGAAGAACTATTTCAGGAGGTGCCAGTGGCTTATCGCAGCGCCGTGCCGGGCGCATGAAGGGTGCCGAGGCGCCATGCCGGGAACCCGCTCCGATCCAACGTCGGACAATTTTCGTGACACTTCTTACAGGTTAGCGGCCTTGGAAACGGCGGTATTGATGCGCTCTTGGGTGAGTTGAAGCAACATGGCTTCACGCATACGAAGCAACGTGTCGAGCTCGCGCTTGGCCCGAAAATACGGGCGGTAGAGACTGACTAGAGATACCTCGTCTGATTTCATTTTTTGGAGGTCTCTCTCCAACGAATCCAGAGCGGCTTCATCCGCAGCCACCTGCCGTTCGAGGGAGTCCAGGATGCCTTTCACCACCGTCTCCAACGTCGCCAAGATTTGGGCCTGGCGACGTTCGTTCTGGGTCCGCTCGGGATGTTGAGGGCCGAACCGGCTGGAGATTGCCGCGCCTTGTTGCTCGGCGAGCGCAAGATCGGAGAGGAGTTGGATCAGCAGGGGAGTCGGATGGCTGAACGAGAGAGCATGGGCCAGGTCCCGGTTGTTCAGGCCTTTGAGGAAGTTGATGGAGAGCCTGGTCTTCTCCAGCCGACTCGCAATCTCCAGCTTCTGATTCAGGAGTTGCATGGACGGGGGCAGCGGGGTGCCGCCCAGGGGACCGGCTCTTTCCGCAACCGCGTCGGGGATGTTCAGTTCCACCGTGAGTTCGTCCACCCGCTGCTGCACCGCCTCAATCCGGGTGTCCAGGTCCGCGAGCTGATTGGTGAGGACCGCGAGGACCAGGACCGCTTCGATCCGACTCGGGAGCGGGGTAGGTTCGGTGGGGTCGGGTCGAATTGCCTGCTGGGCGCCCCAGAGCAGGCCCGCACCGGCGGCGGCAGCCACCAGCAGCGACCAACCGGGGAATCCCGGGCCGGCGCCGGCCGGAGATTCGCCGAGCAGCCGGCGCACTCGCTGCGACAGCGAACCACCCGTGGCGGCGAGGGCGAGTTCCTGCACGGCCAGCTCGCGTTCCGCGAGCGTGACCAGGGCTTCGGCCACCAGCCGGCGATTCCCCACGACCCTGGCCGCGATCTCGTCACAGCACACTTCGCGCTCCAGACGAATCCGACCGGAGATCCACCACACCGCGGGATGAAAAAACAACGCGCTCTCGATCAGACGTTGCGTGAAGTTGACCAGGTAATCGTGCCGGCGGAGATGGGCGAGTTCGTGAGCCAGCAGAGCGCCGACCTGATCCGGAGACAACCCGGTGATGAGACCGGTCGGTAGCAGGATCACCGGCCGGAGCCAGCCCATCACCAACGGGGTCAGAATACGGGTGGACTCCAGCAGCGTCACCGGGCGCCTCACGCCACAACGTTGGGCCAGCTCCCGTAGTCGGGCCGGCCAGGGGTCATCCGCCAGAGGCATGCCGCTACGCCGGATCGAGCGGAGGTGGCTCCAACCGCCTCCCAGTCGGAGGGTGAGCAGCCACACGCCCACGGCCCAACCGAATCCCAGCCAGGGAAGACCGGGCTCCAACCACGAGGACCACCCCGTCTCGGGAGCCCAGCCCAGGGACAGCGCTCCCGGGTCGAGGGGCGGCTCGGTCGGGCGCAAGGATCCCCAGCCCGATGGAGACGAGGCGCGGCTCAATCTCCACCAGGTCGCGAGGGGCAGAACGGCCATCCCTCCCAGCGCACCACAGGCTGTCCAGTAGCGGGTCGAGGCCGAGGCCCGGCGCAGCAGTGGGAGCGCCGCGGCGAACAACGCGGCCACCAACGCCCCTTGCCAGAGAAAGTGCAGGAAGACTTCACCCATCCGGCTCAGTGCCGGGAGGGGAAGCAGTTGAGGAATCCAGTTCATGGAGATGGACGTTACCAAGTGTTGAGACGTCTCCGCCGCCGGAGGAATCGCCGGATGGAAACCCCGGAATTCGTTGAGCGAGAAGACGGGAAAGCAGACACGTCTGGAGGAAATACGAATCAATTCGTAAAGTAAACGAAAATTTTCGTAGAAGAAAGAACAAGGGGCATCTCCGTTTTTGGGACGTGGTGAAGGACGGGCTCGGGAGAGACCGTGTAGCGTCGGTTGTCCTCAGCCGACCCTTCGGCCGCCGGGGGGGGCAGGCGCCCGGTTCTCCACGCCGGCTTGTTGTTCCCCCTACTTCACCCACGTGGCCGAGCCGCGCGGTCGGCTGAGGACAGCCGATGCTACAGGCCTTCGCCTTCGCTCCTCCGTCGTCCGTCCTCTGTTCTCGATTCTTCATTCTCCCCTCTCCTCGCTCCTCTACCTCGCAAAAATTGAGATGCACCCAGGAAACAGGGGAGCGGCCCAAACCTTCCGGACCGCCTCGACTCCACAGCACAGGATGGAGGGGGCTTGAGCCCGCGGTTCTTGGGGAATTCGAGCGGACGAGCCGTCCGCGCTCCCGCTAGAGGACCGAACTGCCCTGGAAGTGAGACGTTGGGGAGCATCGGACGCGCCTGTCCCTCCCGCGGGGTGGCGGCGCGACCCGGGGAGCTTGGAGCTTGGCTTTTGGAGCTTGAGGAAGGGGAGGGGGCGGCTCTTTGGACTCGGCCCACGGCTCTAAAGACCCACCCAAGATACGCGCTACGCCCTCCCTTGCCGCCGTGAAAGAACTGCACTCGAAGAGCGAAGGAGGTAGAGGTAAGAGACATGCCCATGAGGGGAGACGATGCACCGCACACCAGGCACTCGCTCTTGAGTCGCCTGCGCAACTTGGACGACCAGGAGAGTTGGCGGAGCTTTTTCGAGATCTATTGGCAGATGCTTTACAACGTGGCCCGGAAATCCGGTCTGGACGATGCCGCCGCTCAGGATGTGGTGCAAGACACCGTCATCGGAGTGGCCAAGGCCATGCCCGATTTCCAATACGACCCATCCCGCGGTTCCTTCAAGCAGTGGGTGCTGTGCATTGTCCGGCGCCGGATTCTCGACCATTTGCGGCGCACGTACCGCCAGCCCCCACGGGCGGAGATTTCCCTGGAGATCCTCGAAGAAGACGAAATCCCGGCCGATGCGCTCATCGACAGCAGTGGCAGCCACATCGAGGCCGCTTGGGATTCGGAATGGCAACGAACGGTTTTCGAGGCGGCCTTGGCGAAAGTCCGGCAAACGGTGCAGCCGCAGTATTTTCAGGTGTTCGACTATTGCGTGCTGAAGGGATGGCCCGCCTCGAAAGTCGCCAACACGCTCGGGATCAGCTCCGCCCGGGTTTATCTGGCCAAACACCGCGTCGCCCAAGCGATGAAGCAGGCCGTTCGGGAGATCAATGACGAGCGCACCCGAGGGCGGCTTATCTGAGCCGGATCCCGCTGAATCTAGGAAGTCGCCAGTAGCAAATGGGAATTGAAATCGACTAACGTGGCTCGTATGGCCTCCCCATGGCCTGCCTGGCCGAACGCAAATTGGTTCCGCTGAATCGCAATGAATCCTGAATCATTGGCGGCCCGAATCGAGGGTCGGCTCGGCGCGCCGCGAGTTGCCGGCGCGGAAACGCCACCCTCCGCGCCTCCTCTGGATATTCCGGACTATGAGATCATCGATCGGATCGGCTCCGGTAGTTATGGCGAAGTATGGCTGGCGCGCAGTGTGACCGGGACCTGGCGCGCGGTGAAAGTGATACGGCGAGGCACCTTTTCGAACGATCGCCCCTACGAGAGAGAATTCCGCGGCATCGTCCAGTTTGAGCCGGTTTCCCGCGTGCATCCCAACCTGATCTGCATCCTCCATGTCGGGCGGGACGACGCCGCGGGTTTGTTTTTCTATGTGATGGAACTGGCGGATCCCGCGGGGGAAGCCTCCTCAAAATTCGGTTCCGAGGCGGCTTCGCCGGAGATCACCGACGAGATGGCTGCCTCAGCCGGGACGCCCGGTGATCGACCGGCAGCCTATATTCCGCACACGCTCGCCTTCGATCTGAAGGCCCGTGGACGCTTACCCGTGGCGGAAGTACTCCGGTTAGGGGTCCAACTGGCCGATGCGTTGGGGCATCTGCATCGCCACGGGCTCGTCCACCGGGACGTCAAGCCGTCCAACGTCGTTTTCATTCGCGGTCAGGCCAAGCTGGCCGACATCGGATTGGTAGTCGGGAAGGATGCGACGCGTTCGTTTGTGGGAACGGAAGGCTTCGTCCCTCCGGAAGGTCACGGGACCGAGCGGGCGGATCTGTTCAGCCTTGGACGCCTGCTCTACGAAGCGGCGACGGGAAAGGACCGTTGCGACTTTCCGGAACTTCCGCCGGATCTGGACCGTTGGCCGCGCCAGGAACGGGAAGCGCTTCTCGAGTTAAACGCCGTGCTGCTCCGCGCCTGTGCGGTCGAGGCGAGTCAACGGCATACGAACGCCGCCGAGCTCGCGGCCGACCTGAATCTGATCCTGGGCGGCCGCTCCGTTCGCCGCGCGTACGGAATCGAGCGCCGCCTCCGGCACGCCCGGCGGGTGAGTGCCGTCGCGCTGGGGGTGCTGGGTTTAGCCGGGGCGATTCTTGGATTCCAGGACCACGCCCGGCGCCATGCCGAAATCCGCGCTTCGGAAGAAACCGTCCTGCGCCAACGGGCCGAAGCCGCCGAGCGCGAAGCCCGACGCCAGCTCTACACCGCCTTGCTGGAACAAGCTCGGGCCAATCGCTTGAGTCGCGAACTAGGCCAACGCGTGGCCACACTGAACGCGGTCCGGCGCGCCGCGGTGATCACCAATTCCGCCGAGCTGCGGCGGGAGGCCTTCGCGGCCCTCGCTTTGCCCGACCTGCGTCCGGAGCGGGAAGTGTTGTTCGAACCCGCCGAGATGACCCACGCCTTCGATCCCACCTTTGAACGGTTTGCCGTCTCCAAAGGACGCGGGCCGGTGGAAGTTCGCGCGGTGGCCGACCGCCGCCTCCTAGCGTCTCTCCCGTCGCCCACCAGTCACGAAGCTCACCTCCTCACGTGGAGTCCGGATGGCCGCTTTCTGGCGTTCAAACGGGACCACGACCCGGCCGGCTATCACGCCGACCTCGAGGTTTGGGATCTGGCCGCCACGAATCGAGTGTTGTTGGCCCGCGATTCGGTCACGGCCAACGCCCTTTCGTTTCACCCGCATCGACCGGAACTCATGGCGGGACGGGCCGGCGGCGGGGTATTGGTCTGGGACTTGGAATCCGCCCAGGAGCTGCACCAGCTCCAATTGCCCGGCGACTCGCTCTCCCTCCAGTACTCACCGGACGGCGAGTCGTTCGCCGCGGTTTATCATACGGCCCGGGATTCGGTCGTCGTCGCGCACGACCTTTCCACGGGGACGCTGCTCTCGACCCATCGTTTCACGAACTGGGTATCGCTAGTCGCCTGGCATCCCCAGAGGCGCTGGCTCACCGTCCTGGACTATTCCGGGAACGTGAAATTGATCGACCCCCAGACCGGCGAACGCCGCCTGCTGGGTCAGCACAAAGCAGCGGCGGTGGCGGTCACGTTTGCTTTGGAAGGCGATTTCATGATCACCGGGGGCTGGGAGCGAGAACTGATCTGCTGGGATCTTCAGACGCTGCAACGCGCCTTTACCATCGGCATCAACTCCTCGCTGGCGCGATTCCGGCGGGATGGACGGCAGTGCGTCATCTACACCCCGGACCGGACCTTGCTCTACGAGTTTCAACCTCCCACCAGCCACCGACAATTCCCTGACGAACTGGGGCGTTGGCTGGCTTACGGGGCCTTCTCGCCGGATGGTCAATGGCTGGCCGCCAGCGGGGGTGAATTCCTCGCGGTTTGGGACCTGCTCCATCCCGGGCCGGCCGCGCTGATACCCAGTGACCGCGACCGGGTTCCGCTCTTCTCGCCGCAGGGATCCGAACTCTATGCTTATTGGGAAGACAGTTTGACCCGCTGGCAAATTAGCAGAAGCCCTCAGCAAGCGCCGCAGCTTACCCAACTCCCTCTCTTGGTTCCCTCGCGCTTGCGGGGTGTTTCCATCGTCTCCAACGAACTGGTGCTGACCTGCATGGACGGAGTCCGCTTCATGCCGCTGGGCAATACGGAGGCGGAACAGGTGCGCCACTTGAATAAGGCCGGCGGCTGGAGTAGCACGTCCCCGGATGGACGCTGGCTGGGCCTTCGTGCTCCCAAGGTGTCCATGATGCGCGTGTATCACCTGCCGGAAGTCGAGCATGCCGCCTGGCTCACCAATCGGGCCCATGTGTGGACCTTTGCCTTTTCGCCGCGCGGAGACGAGCTGGCGGTCGCCACGTTGGCCGGCCTGGAGTTTTATGACACCGCCACGTGGAAACGAACCCGCGAACTCAGCATCCCCTGCGAACGTCAGGCCTCCATTCTCTTTGCCCCGGATGGCGAAACGTTCTGGTTTTCCTGTGATGCTCGCACCTCGGCTCTGCGGGACACGCGCACGCTGGCGGTCCTGTTGCCGTTGCCGGCCGGTTACCTCCCGCTGGCGTTGAGCCCTGACGGTCGCTATCTGGCGGCCAGCGTGAACATGCAGCGCGTGCAAGTATGGGACCTGGACGACACCCGGGAACACTTCCGCCGGCTGGGACTGGATTAGCCGTAGAAATCGGCCTCTCGACCCTTTCAGCGACGGCGAGCCTACGGCGCGGCGCCACGAATCCGCTTTTCGTTCGCCTTCTTCCATGATTCCCCCAGATCCGCCAGCGAATGGTCGGTCCAGTCCACCCACAGCGCGTCGGTGTAGCGGCCTTCACGCGCGG
>CAYYSX010000037.1:23818-31071 GCA_964474315.1 uncultured Verrucomicrobiota bacterium
TCACCCAATCGAGAAAATTGGCCGTAATCACCAGTCCGGCGTCGGCCATAGGGGGCCATTTCTCAAACTCGGAGATAGCGAGAATGCCCAACCTGAGGTTGGTCGGGCCGCGGTCCATTTGACGGAGACGCCATCACTGAGTCCTGGGTGTGGAATCCACCTGCTGGAGGAACTGCTTGAGTCGGTCGTTGATGAGGTCCGGCCGATGCAGGGGAAGTCCGTGCGATACTTCGGGAATCAGTTCAAAAACGGCGCCGGGGACGCGGGACGCCAGGTCCCGGCCGTAACTGGGCCGCGCAATGGGGTCCTGGCTGGCGCTCACCACCAGGGTGGGAATTGCGGCCAACTCTCCCAAGCGCTGGGACAGATCGTGGCGCCCCAGGGCTCTGACTTGTTGCAACAGGATTGGCGGCGAATCAGCCAGATCGCGACCAATGAGATCTCCGACTTCGGCGGCCAATGTCTCCTGGTCCGAGCGCTGCAAATACTCGGTCGGGTACAGCATCTCGAGAAACGCCCGACGGCGCGCCGACCGCGACCCCAGGCGGGTCCGCAACGTCATCCAAAGAACCCACGGTGTCAGACGCGCCGCCTCCCGTCCCCGCGCAAAGGTACAGAGCAACGACAGGCTGCGCACCCGCTCGGGAACCGTGAGCGCCAAGTGCTGAGCGATGATGCCACCCATCGAGTGGCCCACGATGTGCGCCGAGGTCCAGCCAGCCGCGTCCAGCAACGCTTGCGCATCGTCGGCCATGGCACTGATCTCGATGGGTCCCCGACACGGCACGCTGCGGCCGAGTCCTCGGTTGTCGAACACGAGAGTGGCAAACCCGGTTGAAAGATCCCGGACCTGCGGTAGCCAACCGCGGCCCGAAACCCCGACTCCCTGGATGAAGAGGATGGGCTCGCCGTGTCCGGCCGACTCGAAGAACAAGGTAGTATCGTCGCGGTTGAGAAGCGCCATGGCCGAAGCTGACTCCGTCGTGAGCCGAAGGATTTGCGATTTCTTGGGTGCTTGGTTTTGGCCCCGGGAGCCTCACGCCTCCACCAGGATCCTTGGTTTTTGAGCTTTGAACTTTGAGCTTTGAATTTCCGTCCCCCCGCGACAGATACCCTGATACCCCACACCCCTTCCCGTCCTTCCTTCGGATGGACGAGCGGGCGAGCCGCCCGCGCTCCTGACTGGGCCAGAGGCAACCCCAACACCCCGACTTCCGCTGGGAGTGGGAGAACCATTGCTACTGGGTAATCGCGACCCGGGGTTGGCAGCCGCGTGACGCGTCACCGGGAGGCCCGTTTGCGGGCTTCCTGCGCGCGTAGTTCCCAGGCGGGTTTCAAGGCGGGCAGTTCCCGGGTGAGCCGATCGTACAGGACCGCCGCTTCGGCCCAGCGGCCCAACGACTCCAGCAGACGTCCGGCCTCGCGTCCCGCTTCCTTCATCCACCACGGATCGGGCGTTTCACCGGGACGGACCAAAGTGCCGTTGACGACATCCAGGTAATGGCCGAGGGCGGCTTCCAACAGCGGAGTGGCGACGGCGGAGGGCTGGCCGGCGGCTTGTTTCTCGGCGACGACTCCCCGGCCGATCGCCGCCTTGCTGCGGGCCGCGAGATCCGCCCGGCGTGCTTCGACGACCCGTTGGTAGAATTCGTCCGCCTTGGCGTAACTGTTGGTGGCACGGGTGGCGAGCTGCAGATGGCAGTCGGCCATCTTGCCCAGGGCCGCCACGGCCACGGGCGAATTGGTGAACCGAGCCGCCGCGGTGAAGGCTTGCAGCGCCTCCTGGAAGCCGGCAAGCGGTGGAGCCTCGGGAACGGGCGGCTGTTCCAACTGCGTCTCCCCTAACGCGAAGTACGCGGAGGGAAGGAGGTTGGTCGGAGTGGCCTGGTCGTTGAGCAATTCCAATAGTTGTTCGCGCGCGCTGGCAAAACTCTGACGACGACGCGCCGCCTCGGCCGCCCACAGTCGGGCCTGATGCCACCCGGCCGTTCCCCGCCCGGCGGCGTTGGTCAGCACGTTGACGCAGACCTGTTCGGCCTGGGCGTATTCGCCGAGCGAGAAATAGTGGCCGGCCAGCCACAACGAGGCGTTCTGGGCGATGGGATTGGTCGGAAAGCGGGCGGACAAGGCGGCGAAGCGAGCCACGGCATTGGTCAGTTGCCCGGCTTGGGCGGCGGCCCAGGCGCGGTCGAATTCCGCTTGGGGCAGCCGGGGATGATTGGTGTGGGTGGTGACCCAACGGTCGAGAGAGACCAAGGCATTGGTCCATTGGCGCGCGCGCGATTCGGCGACCGCCAGCGCGAGTTCGACGTCGGCAGCCACTCTCCCGGTGGGAAACGCCGCCAGGACCTGCTCCAGCACCGCCCGCGCCCGGGCCGCCTCGCCCGCTTTGGCCAGGGCTTGACCGACCAGCAACGCGCTGGGGCCCACTTCGGCGGCCGTCGGCTTGAGTTTGAGCAGTTCCTCCACGGCCTGAGCCGCTTCTTCTCGCTGATCCGCCCCCACCGCCGCCTGAGCGGCTTGGATCAAGGCCGGCTTGACCAGGTCCTGCTGCACCTCGGGCAGGTCCGCATAATCACGGATCACGGAGAGAAAGTTGGTGAGCGCCGCCGCGGACTGACCGAGCCGAAGTTGGATATCACCCAGCTTGAACCGGGCGGTCGCCTGGTCGAGTCCGCGGGGGAGTTGGCCGGCCGCGGAGGCAAAGTGCGGTCCCGCCTCCCGGAATCGTTCGCGATTGCCGGTCGCCTGCGCCTCCTGCCAGAGCGACCAGCCGCGCCCGAGGTTGAGCGGTCCGGCGGTCTCGGCGGGCGGGTCATTGGTCAGCGCCGTGGCGAATTGGGCCGACGCGAGCGACAACAGGGCCAGGTTCTCCGCGGTGGCGTTGGTCGGACCGCCGACGGCCAGGAATTGTCGGAACAGCGTCTGCCCCAACTGCAAACGCAGGGCAGTCGCCGCCGGATCGGAAGGCTGCGCGGCGAGGAATGCCTGCAACCGGTTGCTCGCCGTCGCAAAGTCCTCGCGGGCCAAAGCCAGACGGGCCAATTCCGTCACGGCCTCGCGTTGACGACCCACCGGAATTTCGGGGGCCAGGTTGCGGTTGAAAGCAGCTTCGGCCTGGTCTGGTTGGCCTGCTTTTTTCCACAGATGTCCGGCGCGGGCGTTCGCCTCGGCTCGCTGCCCGGCCGAGCCTTCGACGGTCTTGGCCCATTCCTCCGCCGCTTGGGCCGCGGGTTCCAGATGACCGGCGCTCTCCTCGACGTTGGCCAAAAGCTGCCAGCGCGCGGCGCGTTCGCTCGGGGTTTGGGCGAGAGGTTCGGCCTGCGCCAGCGCGGCAACGGCATCATCCCAGCGTTGAGCCGCGCGCAGGGCTTCCACTTTGACCAGCAAGCCACTGAGCAAAAGGGAGGGATCGGATCCTTCCGCCAGTTGCCGGGCAAAAGGCCCATCGTCGGCGTCGATCGCTTGGAGCGCGCCGGCCGGATCACCCAGTTTGAGTCGAGCCTGCGCCTCCCGAATGACGGCCAGCCCCGCCCGGGAATCCGTGGCATAGTCCCGGGCAAAACCAGCAAACGCGTCGGCCGCGGCCTGATGATTCCCCCGCTCCAGTTCGACTTGAGCCCGGGCCAAGTCGCGTCGCAGTACCGCTTCCGGCTTGAGGGTTGAATCGGGGAAACGGGTGGCAAAGGCGTCGAGACTGCCCGCGGCTCGTTCCCATTGCCCCAGGTCGAAATCGCGAACCGCCGCATCGAACGTCAGTTGTTCCGCTTCCTCCACCTCGCGGGCGGACAGCGTGACCAAGAACAGCAAGCCGAGGACGAGGGCGGGCAGAATACGTCCCCACGCCCAGACCTGCTGGACGGTGCCGGGCAGACCGATGATGGCTCCGCCGAACTGCCATGGTCGCTTGATCTCCTCCATCTCGCTGAATCTGGTGCCCAGACTTCACTGGTCCAACGTCAGGCGCGAGCCTGAAGAAGCGGAGGGGGGTGGCGGGGAAGCTCCAAGCGCCAAAACCCAAGTTCCAAAGAAGGGTGGACCTCCAAAATCCGGACGTGAATCGAGGCCCTGAACTCTCCCCTGTAGAGTCGTCTCTCCCGAGACGACTGTCGTCTGGGGACAGACGACTCTACAAGGTGGGAAGGAACGGTTCATGGGTAGCCCCAAACTTCAAGCTCCCCGTGGTGTCTGGAACCCTCGTCCCGTCGAGCTGCGTCGTAAACTTTGGGACTTGGGATTTCCTTGGAGCTTGGGATTTGGCTTTTGGAGCTTGGCACTTAGCCTCCACCCTCCGCCCGATAGCCAGACCTCCAATACCTTCATCTTGACGGAACGAGGCTTGGATTCGCGCTGGGTTGTCCGCAACGTCTTCATCCATGCCGGCCGCCATTGCGCTCGAACTCCGCGAGGTCACCAAGACCTACGGTGAGTTCACCGCGGTCAACCGGCTGTCGCTCGCCCTGCCCGCCGGCGGCGTGTGCGGTTTCCTGGGTCCCAATGGCGCGGGCAAGACCACCACCCTCCGTATGATCCTGGAAATCATCCGGCCCACGGGCGGCAGCATCACCGTACTGGGGTCGCCCTCGGCGCTCGCGGTGCGGAACCGCATCGGCTACCTGCCCGAGGAAAAGGGTCTCTACAAAAAGATGAAGGCCGGGGCGGTCATCGCCTACTTCGCCACGCTCAAAGGGCTGGACCGGGCCACGGCGAACCACCGCGCTTGGGAACTGCTGGAGCGTTATGGCTTGAAGGATTTCGCCGGGGTGAAGACCGAAGCGCTCTCCAAGGGCATGGGACAGAAGGTGCAGGTGCTCGCTTCCATCGCGCACGATCCCGAATTCGTGATCCTCGACGAGCCGTTCTCGGGACTCGATCCCGTCAATCAGACCGTGATGGAGGAAATCATCACCGACCTGCGGGCCCGCGGACGGACCGTGATCTTTTCCACGCACGTCATGGCTCACGCGGAGCGGCTGTGTGACCGGCTCGTGATCATTGCCAAGGGGGGGAAGGTATTCGACGGAACGCCGGCCGAAGCGCGCCGGTTGCTGCCGCACCGCGTCCACCTGCAGGCCGACGAGGACATCAGCCCACTCCAGGAACTGCCCAGCGTGACCCGCGTCACGGCCGTGGAGGACGGCTGGCAACTGGAGCTGCGCGAGGGTACGGACGCGCAGGAGATTCTGCGGGCGTGCTTCGAGCGCGGCCTGCGGCTGCGGAGCTTCAACGCCAGCGAGCCGTCGTTGCACGAGGTGTTCGTGCATCTGGTCGGGCCGGAGGCGAGGGAGGCGGAGTTTCGGTAAGCAAAGAAGGATGAAATACGCTCTGCTCATCGCCTGGCGCGAGTACGCCGAGAATGTCAAGACCCACGGGTTTTGGCTGGGGCTGTTTCTGTTTCCGATGATCTGCCTTCTGGCGATCCAAGTGCCCATGCTGCTGGAGAAGAAGGGCACATCGACGCGCCATTTCCTGCTCGTGGACTCCAGCGGCGAGTGGGCCGAGGTCATCCGCGAACGGCTCAGATCCCGGGAGGAACAGCGGCAGGCGGACGCGCTGCGGGAGTTTGCCCGCACGGCCAGGTATCAGGAGCCGTTCTCCTCTTTCGTCCGTTCCGGCCCGTTGGACGTGGACGCGTGGCGGCAGGACCAAGGAACGAACTGGCTCAACGTCGCTGGCTTCACCCCGCCGCGTCCGCGCTACCGCGAGGTGGCCGCGCCCGACGGACTCGACTTCACCGCTCCCAGCGCCGAGATCGTTGAACAGCTCCGGCCCTGGCTGCGCGGTGAACGCAAGGTGTCCGTGGCGGGGGTGTCCGAAAGCTTGTTCGCGGCCGTCATCATTCCCGCCGACGTGCTGGCCCACGTCCGCCGACCGGGAGATTCCGCGCCCGCCAACGGAGACCCCGTGGACGCGGGGATCCAATACTGGTCCGCGAACCAGGCCGATGAATCGCTGCGTTCCGAAATCGAACGCGCTGTGAACTCCGAGGTGCGACGGCGCGAATTCCTGCAGCGCGGGCTGGACGCGGCGGCATTCCGCGAGGTCGAGCAGACGACGGTTCCATTCACCAGCCTGAATCCGCAGAAGGAGAAGGGGGAAGAAAAGGTCGGGATGGCCGACCGGCTGCGGCAGTGGCTGCCAAGTGTGTTCGTGTATCTGCTGTGGATCGCCCTCTTCGCCATTTCGCAGATGCTGCTGAACTCGGTGATTGAGGAAAAATCCAACCGCATCATCGAGGTCCTGTTGTCCTCGGTGACGCCGGGTGAACTGATGATGGGCAAGCTCATCGGCATTGCCAGCGTCGGGCTGACGATGCTGGGTGCGTGGATGCTGTCGTTTGCAACGATCCTCTGGTGGAAGGCCGGCGGCTTATCGCCCGACACCGTCGCGGCCGCCAGCGGCGGGGATGGCCTCGCGCAACTGCCCAACGATATTGTGACAATCCTAGGGACGACGTGGCTGCTGCCAGCGTTCGCGCTCTACTTTCTGTTGGGTTACCTGCTCTACGCGGGCTTGTTCCTCGCGCTGGGCAGCACCTGCAATACGCTCAAGGACGCGCAGAATTACATGGGAGTGATCGTCTTACTCCTCATGGTGCCGCTGTTCGCGATGGCGTTCATCCCGCGTGACCCGAACGGCCCGATCGCCACCGCGCTGTCGTGGATTCCGCCCTACACGCCCTTCGTGATGATGAACCGCATTACCGCCGACCCGCCGTGGCGCGACGTGGTCGGCACGACCCTGCTGTTGCTCGCCTTCACCGTACTGGTGCTGTGGGGTTGCGGGAGGATCTTCCGCATCGCGATCCTCCGGACCGGACAGCCGCCCAAGCTGCTGGAAATGCTGCGCTGGCTGCGGGGAAAGTGAGGTCAGATGGACACGACGGCGGGACGCCGGTCGGTCCCTTCAACCCACGTCGTCCCTGCCTCGCTCCGGTCCCATTCCCCTTCCTTGGTCGGGCGCATCTGGAATGGGTCCCGATCGGGACCGCGATGAAAGCTCCAAAAGCCAAAACCCAAGCTCCAAAGAACCTCCAAGGACCAAAACCCAAGCGCCTCTCCCCGATTCCCGGTGTGGGACGCCCGCTGGACGGGCAGGGGTGCGACCAACGCCGTGTCGGCCAACGCGTCGGTTCAGGACGGTCCTGACAGGAACCGGAAGCTTGGAGCTTGGGATTTCTTTGGAACTTGGGTTTTGTACCTTGGAGCTTCCCCTGGAGTTGTCCGGCGGGCGAGCCGCCCGCGCTCCTGTCA
>CAYYSX010000038.1:0-10827 GCA_964474315.1 uncultured Verrucomicrobiota bacterium
GCCGGGCCCAAGGACCGGTGTCCAGCAACTTAGACTATGGGTAAAGACCACGGCTAAAGCCGGGACTCCGTGCGTAGGGGACCTCTGGGTAACGGTCTTGAACGTCTCATTACTCGGGGCTCAACCTTCCCCACCGATCTGCCGTTGAATCGACTGGCAGATCTGCCGAGACCATTTTTCCATGATCGCTTGTTCCGGTCCTTCGAGGAGCAGCCGCGCCTTGGGTTCAGTGCCGGAGTACCGCAGCAACACTCGACCGCCAAGGGGTTTGAGCTCCGTCTCGGCCTTCTTCACCAAATCCAATACCTCGTCCAATTGGTCAAACTCCGGCTTGGCCCGCACTTTGACGTTGCTGATGAGTTGGGGGAATCGCGTCCAGCAACGGGTCAGACGCGAAAGGGCCTGACCGGTGGCCTTCATGGTGCTCAGGATCTGCAGCGCCGCTACCAAACCGTCCCCCGTGGTGCTGTGTTCCCGAAAAATCAGGTGGCCGCTCTGCTCCCCTCCGAGGTTGTAGCCTTCGGCCAGCATCAGGTCGATGACGTGCCGGTCGCCCACTGCCGTGCAGACCACCTCGCCTCCGGCGGTCCGGAAAGCGGCGAAAAGGCCCGCGTTACTCATGACCGTCGCCACCACGGTTTTTCGGGCCAATGTTCCCGCGGAGAGCATCTGCAATCCGCAGATGGCCAGGATATCGTCCCCGTCGATGAGGGTCCCGGTTTCGTCACATAACAGCACCCGGTCCGCGTCGCCGTCGTGAGCGATTCCCAGGTCCGCCCGGTACTTCCGCACGTTGGCGCACAACGCGTCGGGATGCATCGAACCGCATTCATGGTTGATGTTCGTGCCATTGGGTTGGTTGCCGAATACCACCAGCTCGGCACCCAACTCCTGCAAGACCGCCGGCGTGCTCTTATAGGCGGCCCCGTGGGCGCAATCGACGACAATGCGCAGGCCCTCGAGCGTCATACCCCGGGGAAACGACGCCTTGGCATGTTCAACATAGCGTCCGATCGCATCGTCAACCCGGTAGGCCTTGCCAATCTGGTTCGCCGTTGGTCGGACGCTCTCGATGTCCCCGCTGAACACCAGGTCCTCCACCTGCCGTTCAATCAGGTCGTCCAGCTTGAAGCCGTCCGGACGGAAGAACTTGATCCCGTTGTCGTCATAGGGGTTGTGGGAGGCGGTGATTACGATACCGGCGTCGGCCCGGAGGGAACGGGTGACATAAGCCACCCCCGGCGTGGGCAGCGGCCCGATGAAGATCACATCGACCCCCATGGAGAGCACCCCGGAGGAAAGGGCGTTCTCCAGCATGTAGCCGGAGAGCCGGGTGTCCTTGCCGATCACAATGCGGTGGCGCACACGGTTTCGGGCGGTGCCATGCAGGTTCCTGAAAACGTGGGCGGCAGACCGTCCGAGACGCAGGGCCGTCTCGGCCGTCACCGGTTCGATGTTCGCCCGGCCCCGGACGCCGTCCGTGCCGAAGATGCGTTTGGGAGAAATCATGGGTCGGAATTCAACAATTGCGGAGGTTCGGAAAGGCGCTCCACGCGAGCCCAGGTCGGTTCGATGGTGACGACCGTCGTCCCGGGGGGAGGATTAACCTGAATCTCAAGCGTTTGTGGAGTGGTAGTGGAATCGGCGAGATGGACGTAAACCTGGATCGAGGTGGAGGGTAGGTCGCGCAGCTTTTGGCGATCACCCCGTAGATCTACCCGGACGGTGACGGGCGTCACCTGATAACGTTCGAGCCCCGTTGCGGCGGTGAGAACGAGAATGGGCACGTTGGTAAAAGTCCAGGTGCCGTCCACCTCGTCATCCAGCAGCCCGAGCTTTTCGGTGAGCCGCTCGGGGGAGCGTACCGTAAACCAGATTAGAACTGACAGCCCGAGGGCGAACAGCTTCTGCCAGCGGTTTTCCCGGAAGAGGTCTTGCCAGTTCATGCGCCCGTCCCCGCTCTGGTGACGGCTCCGGCCGCCGTCCGGCGCAGTCGTCGCCACCACGCCGCCAAGCCCCGCTGTTGGACGCGCGGCACGAGCTCTGCCGTCAGGAAGGCCCGCAGCTCTTCGACGGTCACATTCCAGGTCAACTGCCCGCGGTGGACATAAGAAATGGCCCCCGTCTCCTCGGAGACCACGACCGCGATGGCATCGGTCTCTTCGGTCAGCCCGATGGCGGCGCGGTGGCGGGTCCCCAACGATTTGGAAAGATCTTGCCGGTTGGTCAGCGGAAAGATGCAGGCCGCGCGCAGGATGCGGTTGGCCCGCACGACCACCCCACCGTCGTGGATGGCGTTGTTCGGAAAAAAGATGGTCTCGAGCATCTCCGGGGTGAGCTCGCAGTTGATCGGCACCCCTCCTTCGATCACCTCTGCCAACGGCTGATTCCGTTCCAGGGCGATCAAGGCCCCGATTTTGACCGGGGACAGGCGATCGACCGCCTGCACGATGTCTTCAATGCTTTCCCGTCGCTGCCGAGTCGTCGCGAAGACGGGCATGGTGCCGAGTTCCGCCAGCATGCGGCGCAGCTCTGGCTGAAAAATCACCACCAAGGACAAAGCCAGGACGCCGAAGAGCTGGTTGAGCAGGATGTTGAGGACCTTCAGGTCGAGAACGCGGGTGATGATGGCGAGGAACAGCAGGACGGCCAGCAGCCCGGTCAGCATCTGCGCCCCACGGGTTCCCCGGACGAAGCGGAACGCCCAGTAAATACCGGCGGCCAGGATCACGATTTCCAGCGCCGGGCGCCATCCTTGTTGAATCAACCACCAGATGCTCACGGGATCCGGGGGAGTGCGGAAGCCAGGGCCTCCGCGGTTCGCAGCGCCTGGACCGTAGCGCCGACATCGTGGGTGCGGAAGACCTGGACTCCGCGGAGGACCGCCCAGACGGTGCAAGCGAGACTTCCCGGCAGACGGTCGCCCACCTCGGTCCCGAGCAGGTGGCCCAGGAACGATTTGCGGGAAACCCCCAGCAGCAGCGGTCGCTCAAACGGCTGGAATCGGTCAATCTGTGCGATCAGTTGCAAATTGTGCTCCAACGATTTTCCGAAACCGATGCCGGGGTCGAGGAGGACTTGTTCCCGTTTCATTCCGGCGGTGACCAGTCGCGCCAGCCGTTCTTCAAAAAATTCGGCCACTTCATTCACCACGTTCCCGTAGTGAGGAGCCGCTTGCATCGTTTCCGGCTGGCCCTGCATGTGCATGGTCACATAACCGGCCTGGTGGTACGCCAGCAATTCCCACAGCACCGGATCATCGCGTCCCGCGGCCACATCATTCACCACCGAAGCCCCGGCCTCCAGCGCTCGATCGGCCACTCTGGCCTTTCGGGTGTCGATGGAGAGGGGAACCTTCACTTCGGTCCGCAGCCGTTCGATGACTGGCATGACCCGGCGCAGTTCCTCGGACTCCGCCACCGGCTGTGCGCCGGGCCGGGTGGATTCTCCGCCCACGTCCACCAGGTCGGCCCCTTCCGACACCAGTTGCTGCGCCCGGTCCACCGCCGCGGTCGGCTCCAGAAAATGGCCTCCATCCGAAAAGGAATCAGGAGTCACATTCAGAACTCCCATGACCAGCGCCGGCCGGGGGAACCGAAACCTGAACTGGCCGCAACGCCATTCCATGCCGGTCAGTAGGTCGCCTGTCCCGCTTGGGCGGTCGGACTACGCTGGATGAGTTCGACCTCGTAGCCTTCCGGCGCGTCAATGAAGGCGAAGCCTCCGGAACCATCCGGTTTATAGTGGGGCCCATCGGAGTATTGGATGCCGAGGGAGGCCAGATGCCGGGCGAACTCCTCCAGGGAGTCCACTTCGAAAGCCAAATGGGTCAGGTCGGGCTGAACCTCGACCGGCCCCGCGCTGGGAAAATGGCACAGCTCGATCTGCTCATCGCTGTCCGGCGCTTTAAGGAAGACCAGCTCCGAACCGCGCGGCGACTTGTGCCGCCGGACTTCTTCCAATCCCAACACCTCACGGTAGAACTTCACGGTCCGTTCGAGGTCGTTGAGTCGGTAGCGGGTGTGCAACAAGCGGGTGACGCGCATGACGCCGTCAGCCTATCCCCCGCCCGTGGAGAGGCAATCACAGGAAGAGCGGGGCGCATCTTGACACGGTCCTTACCGGCAGGAGCGCGGGCGGCTCGCCCGCCGGACAACCCTCGGGGAAGTTCCAAGTTCCAAAACCCAAGCTCCAAAGAAATTCCAAGCTCCAAGGACCAACGTCCCAGCGCTCCGTCCGTTCCCGGATTGGTGAGGCCGCTCCACGGGCCGGGATGATCGAAACGCTGGGCCCCAACGCCTGCTTCGCCGCGGTCTGGGCGGGAGCTTGGAGCTTGGGATTTCTTTGGAGCTTGGGTTTTGGCTGTTGGAGCTTTCGCCCCGGCTCCCGATCTCCGTCCCGGTAAGGACCGTGTCAAGATGCACCCGGAAGAGCGGGAACTTCCCATCCTCTCTTGTCAGTCGGAACTGTTTCCAGTATCCGTCTCGCCTGTGAAAGGTCTCGCCGCGTTGGCTTTCTTTTTGGTTTTTACCGTTCTGATCGGGACCGGTCTCGCCTTGGGTGTTAATGGTCATCCGGCGGGTTGGTGGCTGCTGGGCCTTTCGTTCCTCGCCTATCTGGGCTTGTTCATCAAGGGAGGTTGCCTGACTTCATCGCACTGAAGCGGGCCTGCCTTCCGTCTGCCGCCAGCGCCGCAGGGAAACCGGGCGTGCCGGGTCCATGAAAAAATACCGACCCAAACGTCCATTCCGTCCTCGCGTGCAGTGGCAGATCAATCCCACCACTCGCGTCCAGGCTTCTGCCCGGAAGTATCGGCGGTCCCGGGCTCGAGCCACTGAACGCCGTACCTTCACCCATGAGTAAAACGACCGCGCCGGTCGCCTCCAAGCTCCGGCTGGGACTTCCCAAGGGATCCCTGCAGGACGCCACCCTGGAGAAGATGGCCAAGGCGGGCTGGAACGTCACGGTTTCCAGTCGTAGCTATGAGCCGTATGTGGACGACCCGGAGCTGACCATCCGGTTGATCCGGGCCCAGGAAATCAGCCGCTACGTGGAGCTGGGTTACCTGGATGCCGGCATCACGGGCCACGATTGGATCATGGAGAACCACAGCAAGGTTCATGAAGTGGGTGAGTTTCTTTTCAGCAAGGTGACTCGCCAACCGACCCGGTGGGTGTTGGCCGTCCCCGAGGAATCGCCGGTGAAATCGGTACAGGATTTGGAGGGCCGGCGGATTGCGACCGAAGTGGTGGGGTTGACCAAACGCTGGCTGAAGAAGCACAAAGTCAAGGCTGAGGTGGAGTTTTCCTGGGGTGCGACCGAGGTCAAGGCACGGGAGCTGGTGGATGCGATTGTCGAGGTAACGGAGACGGGATCGTCACTCCGGGCCAACAAGTTGCGCATTGTGGACACCTTGCTGGTCTCGACGCCGCGACTGATTGCCAATCACACCGCCTGGAAGGACGCGTGGAAGCGACGGAAGATAGAGACACTGGCCTTATTGCTCCGGGGGGCTCTCGAAGCGGAAGCGAAGGTCGGTCTGAAGATGAACGTGCGGGAGCCTCTTCTGCCAAACTTGTTGCAATCGCTCCCGTCGTTGCGTAATCCCACGGTGTCCGGGTTAAGTCAATCAGGCTGGGTGGCGGTGGAGACCATCATTGATGAGTCCGTCGTCCGGGAAATTATTCCCCAGCTTAAAGCTGCTGGAGCGGAGGGCATCATCGAGTATCCTCTCAACAAGGTGGTCTATTGACCTCCGGACACACACAAACCGTATGGGTTCCCTGAAGAAGCGTCGTAAAGCAAAGATCAACAAACACAAGCGCCGGAAGAAGCTCCGCCAGAACCGTCACAAGAAGCGCACTTGGCAGAAGTAACCGGCCGACCGGTTGAGGATGCCTTTTCGGCGCGGCCTCGCTGAGTAGGTTAGTGGGGCCGCGCCCTTGTTTTCGCATGACCCGGGTCACGCCATGGTCGTGGTTGGTTCCGCTGATCGTTGCAGCGGTCCTGTCCGGCTGCCGGAGCACCGGGGTGTCGCGGGACCATGCGTCGAGGGTAGGGGAGACCGATGAGGAAATGGAGCGCCGGGTTCAGGCCCTGGCGGCCTTCTCTACTGGTGTCTTGCTCTCGGAACGAGAGGAACCGGAGGCCGCTTATGAGCAGTTTGCCAAGGCCGCCGAGAACGATCCCACCAACGAGGCCCTCGCCACGGACCTGGCCCGGCATTATCTCCAGAAGAACCAACCGGATCAGGCGCTCGCGGTCTTGAAACGCGCCGCCGGCCAGCCTGGCTCCTCGGGGATTATCCAGTCTTTGCTGGCGGACATCCTGTGGCGAACCGGCCAGACCAACGCGGCGATCAAGGCTTATGAGGGTGCCTTGAAAACCACGCCCACCTTGCTGGGGGCCTACCAGCAACTGGCGGTCATCCACCTCGAGCGCCAGCAGACCAACCAGGCCTGGGCGGTCGTCGAGCGGCCTCTTGCCCTTTCCGACGACCAGCCGGCGTTCTGGCTGAATGTGGCCGATCTGTTTTCCTGGTACGCCCGAACCGACCCCGGACACGAGGAGTCCGCCCGGGCGGGAATGCGCCAAGCCTTGGAGCGAGCGGAGGTGCTGAAGCCGTCGGACCCGGCCGAAGTTCTGCGCTTGGGCCGCGGGTTTCTGGAACTCGGGGACAACGCCAAGGCGGAAACACTGCTGAAACCACTGCAGGACGAGTTACCCAGGAATCCGGCCATTGCCGCCAATCTCGCCGAGGCCCTGATCCGCGATGGACGCCTGAAGGAAGCGCGCGAACACCTGGAATTGCTGAGTCGGGTCAATCCCACCTCGCACTTTCCCTGGTATTTCCTGGGTGTGCTGGATCTGGAGGAACGGAATGATCAGGAGGCGACGCGGAAGTTCGAACGGACCATCCAGTTGAACCCCGAATTCGAGCCGGCGTATTCCGACCTAGCGGCCGCACGGTTGAACCGGGATGAGGCCGCCGCCGCGCTCACCGTGCTGCAGCAAGGCCTGGAGCGGTTCCCCACCTCCTTTCGGCTGGTTTATCTCACGGCGCTCACCGAAGCCCGCCTCAAGCATTTCGACAAATCGCTGACGGCCTTCCGAAAAGCCGAGGCGCTGGCCGGCGACCGCAAGGAGGAATTGGTGGATCACCGGTTCTACTTCCAGGTGGGAGCCATGCTCACCGAGACCGGACGCGAGGACGAGGCCGCGGAGTACATGGAGAAGGCGCTTGCCTTGGAACCGGACTTCGATGAGGCGCTAAACCACCTCGGCTACACGTGGGCGGACCAGGGAAAGAACCTCGACCGCGCGCTCGATATGATTCAGCGGGCCGTGGCGGCCGAACCGGACAATCCCGCGTACCTCGACAGCCTGGGCTGGGTGCTGTTCAAGCTGGGACGCCCTGAGGAGGCGCTACCCCATCTGGAGAAGGCAGCGGAGCTGCTGCCGGAACCGGACGCCACGGTATTCGACCACCTGGGGGATGTTCTGGTCACGCTGGGGCGCAAGGAAGAGGCTCGGGAAGCGTGGCAAAAGTCGCTAACGGTGGAGCAGTCCGAGGCGGTGCAAAAGAAACTCGACGGCGTGCCGTAAGCGCCCGCTGTACCGCCGACATTCCTGTCGGCTGTTCCGCAGGTCTTTCCAGCCTGTCAGCGCACCGGGACGGGCAGGTTGAAAACCTGCGGCACCGCAGGCCAAGAGGCCTGCGGTACCGCGTTCGGCTCACGGGTTCGTCAGAAACGCCAGCAAGTCCGCCATACTCTCCCGATCCAACCCATCCTCCAGGCCTTCCGGCATCAATGAACGGCCTTCGGGACGCAGGGCATTGAGTTGATCCGTCGTCCAGGTCAGTTCTTCGCCACCGGCCTGACGCAGGGTGACCGCCGTTGGTGTTCGGCTGGCCAGGATTCCGCTGATACTCTCCCCGTCGGTGGTTTCGGCGGTCCAGGCCGAAAAGTTCGGCGCCACTTCGCGGTTCGGATCCAGGATGGCCACCAGCAACTTCTCCCGCCCATTGGCCGCGACCGAGGCCAGGTCCGGCCCGAGGGCCACCCCCTGGCCTTTCCACGTATGACAAGAGCTGCATCGCTCCTGGAACACTTGCTGCCCCTTCACTGCATCCCCCGGAAGATCGAGCGCGCCGATGAAGGATTCCACTACCGACTGACGGCTTTCCGTCGGCGCGCCCAAAACTCTCAGCGCCTGCTCGCGGACCGCGGTGTTGCCGTGTCGCCGAAGTGCGGTGACGGATGCCGGATCGAGTTGATCGAGATCCAGTTCGCCTGACTCGACCTGCTGCAGGACGGCAAGTGCTCCTTCCGGACGCCGAAGCAGCAGAGCCAGCAGGGGGCCTCGCATTTCGGCAGGAACTTCTTTCAACCTCCCGCTAGTTAGGCGCGCCCAGTCCTCGCCTTGCAGTTGACCCAAGGTGGCCAGAGCGACCTCGCGGAGGTCGGGGGGCAGCGGAGTCCGCTGCGGAAGCAGCAACGGAAGCGCCTGGTCAACCGGCAGCAATGCCGCCAGACGAACAGCTCCTCGCGTGGCTCCGGACGGTTCTTTCAAGACCGCCTCCGCCTGGTCCAGCAGCGAAGTCAGCGCGTCTGACGAATCGAACTTCAACAGGGATCCTCCCCGTTGCCGAACGCCGTCGGCGAGGGCGGCGACCACTTCGAAGGCCTCGGCCCGAGGCAGCCGCCGGCAGCCTTCCTCCAGGGCTCTCTCGATGGCGGCGGTGTTTCCCGAGCGACCCAGCGAACGGGCCAGAGCCGCCAGCACCGACCCGGGGGCAGTCGGTTGGGGTGCGTCAGGCATCAGGCTCCGCCACAGTTCCGGCGCAGCGGTTCCCGCGGCATGAAGGGAGGCCGACTGAACCCACGGCGAAGGCGAACGTATCAAGATCGCCAACGCGGGAATCCGGGACTCGGCCGGAACCGCCGCCAAAGCCAGCGCCAGTTCGAACCCCGCGGCCGCGTCGGTTTCTTCGGCAGCCCGTTGGAGCAGTCCATCCGCCACTGACTTCGTGCTCCCCGCCCGCCGGCCCGCTTGGTGGTAAGCTTGACGACGCACGGCCCCATCCGAATCGCGGAACGCCGTCTCCAACACGGAGTTCTCCAAGGCGCCCACCGCTTCCAGCCAACCCAACACCTGGATCCTTCCCGGAACCGCTCCGGGCCCGGAGGAAAAACCGGCGCTCCAGTTCCGGGCCTGCGTTCGCAACGCCTCCACCACCGCCGCATCGCTCCGTTGGTAGAGCAGTCGCGCCGCGGTGTCTCGATGCCAGCCATTGGGATGGGCTAGGGTCGCAACCAGGTTGGACACGCTCAGATCGTCCAGCGACAGGCGCGCCACTGATCCCTTCGGTAAATCCGGAGCCAGCCGCCAGATCCGTCCCCGCTCACGACCCGAATCCAGGTCCAGTTGCACTTTGATCGGGGCTGGCAGCGACCATGGGTGTTCAATGACCTCCCGATACATGTCGATCACCCAGAGGCAGCCGTCCGGCGCATTGTAGAACTGCACCGGGCGAAACCAGTTGTCCGTGCTGGCCACAAATTCCGATTGCTGTTCGTCCGGCGCCCGCTCACCCACTAGCAACACTCCGTCCGGTCCCGGTCGCAGTTTTTTTCGATGAATCAGATTGCTCCCGCAGTCCGCAATGAAGGCATCGCCGACCCTCTCCGGTTCCCAAGCATCTCCCCGATACAACGTCACACCGGTGGCGCCGGTGAAGTAACCACTGGCCCGCCCGCCCCCTTCCACCATACCCGGCGTTACTCCGCTCACCCGCCAGCGAGTCCGGAGCACGCGCCAAGGTTCGTCCGGGCTGCGGCGAAATACTTCCGCCGCCGGACCATCGGCCGCGATGCTGCGGCGGGCCGGGGGAAGGTCATGAAAGCGGTTCTCCGGCGCGCTCACTTCATCAAAGACCACCTGTTGCAAGTGGTCGGAATTCGAGCAGACGAACTTCCTCCCCTGATGATCGAAGGACATTCCATGCTGCCCGCCGCCCGATTCCGCCCGGAAATCCAGCGAGCGCGGATCGAAGGAGAAATCCTGTCCCCGCAAATCAACCGGCGCGGTCGGATTCGCCGACGAAGCGCCTGCCTTCTGCCGCCACGCCCGGGTGAACTCGCTGTCCACCAACTGCACCCGGCCCCCGCTCAAGCTACCCGCGCCATGAATCCGACAGTCGGGTGCCCACTGGAACGAGTTGAGCATCGCCTGGACGTTGAGCTGGTTGGTGGCGAAGGGCGTGTAGTCGCTGGCAAATCCGGTGAACACCACCTCCCGCACCTCGGCCACGCCGTCGCCGTCCGTGTCCTTCGCATAAATAATATCAGGAGTGGCTCCAATAAAAACGCCGCCGTCCCAACTCATGATCGCGGTCGGCCAGGGCAAGTCAGGAAGGAACACGGTGGCCGTATCGAACCGGCCGTCGTGATTGGTGTCGGTCAACATCCGGACCCGGCCCAACCGCTCGGGCCGGCGTTCGGAATAATCCCGCATTTCCACCACGAAGGCGCGGCCTGCTTCATCGACCGTTAGAGCCACGGGGCTGGCCACCAGCGGTTCAGCGGCCACCAGGTCCAGGCGGAAGCCGGGACGCACGGCCATGGTCGCCGCCGCGTCGGTCGGTTCGGTAGGTGGAACGCGGGGCAGGGAATCGGCGGCCTGGCTCAAGCCGCCGACCAACAGCCATGCGAACAAAAGGCTTGGCCAGGCCTTCGGCCGGCCGGGCAGGTTAAAAACCTGCGGTACAGCAGGTCGGGAGGCCTGCGCTACAGCGCCTGTACCGCAGACTTTCCGGTCTGCTGT
>CAYYSX010000038.1:10927-30580 GCA_964474315.1 uncultured Verrucomicrobiota bacterium
TCCGCAGGCTTTCAGCCTGCCAGTGGACCCCGGGGGCAGGTTAAAAACCTGCGGTGCAGCAGGTCGGGAGGCCTGCGCTACAGCGCCTGTACCACAGACTTTCCGGTCTGCTGTTCCGCAGGCTTTCAGCCTGCCAGTGGACCCCGGGGGCAGGTTAAAAACCTGCGGTACAGCAGGTCGGGAGGCCTGCGCTACAGCGCTTGTACCGCAGACATTCCGGTCTGCTGTTCCGCAGGCTTTCAGCCTGCCAGTGGACCAGAACGGACCGGTGAAAAACCAGCGGTACAACACGGAGCCGCCTGCATCCATACAATAATTTCTTGGCATCCTGGGTAACCTTGCGGGCTCAATCAATGGTCGCGCTTAGCTTATTTAAGGGACGCCATATATTCGATAAGGTCCAGAAACTCCTGGGTGCTCAGCCCGGCCGCCAATCCCTCCGGCATGTTGGACACCTGTAAGGTCTCCCGCTGGGCAATCTCCGCCTTGGGAACCCGCTGCGTCAGATCGCCGCCGAGCTTGAGCGTGACAGTGTCCGCATCCTCCTCCGCCACCACGCCGCTGAATTCATCGCCTCCGCGTGTGCTGAGGTTGGTGGTCTGCCATTCCGGTGCGACCTTTTCGTTCGGATAGAGCACCGACTCGATCAGTTCCTCGCGCGTGAGCCGTCCCGCCACCTGGGTCAGCTCCGGCCCGTAGTCGATACCGAAGTTCTGCACCTTGTGGCAGGAAGTGCAGACCCGTTCGAAGACGAAGCGGCCCTCCCGCGCGCGGCCGCCGGATTTGCCCACCGCCGTCACCAGCTTCGTCCGCTCTTCCGGCGACAGTCCCTGTCCAGCAATGAGCTTCTGCAACTGCGCCTGCACCTCACCCAGACTCGGTTGGCCGGCGGCGAACCGTTCGATCCACGCGCGACCTTCCGGATCGCTCTTCGCCAATTCCCCTTTCTCCAGCGCCGGTTTCCAGCGCGGCTCCAGGGCGTTGAACGTGTGCTGCAGGGTGTAATCGAGCCAGTAGTCGGCCGGTTGACGCGCCACCACCAACGCCAGTTCGGACGCCTCCAACGAATCGAAAAAACTGAGCGCCCGCACCACCTCGAGCCGCACCCGCGAATCGGAATCCTGTGCCATCGGTCGCAGCAGATCCAGCGCATCGGTGAACTGCCCGGCTTGATCCGACAACACTCGCACGGCCAACGCCCGGGCATCACGGGAAGGACTGGCGAGCACCTCCTTCAACAAGGAACGCTCCACGGCCTCATGGCCGGCTAAGACGAATAGCGCTTCCAAGCGATGTCGTTCGAAGTCCGGATCGGCAAGATCCAAACGCTTCACCCAGGCGGGTACGGCCGCCGCGACCTCCGCTGTGGGACGGTCCCGCAACTCCCGCCGCGCGCGGTAGCGGGTGCGCGGCTCATACTCCTTCAATTGATCGAGCAGTTCGGGAAGGGATTTTCCGAACTGAGTGACCGGCTTCAGCAACGGACGCCCCTTCGCCGTCAGCCGATACAGCCGACCGTGAACTTTGTCGCGATTCGGATCCCGCTGCGAATACTGCATGTGGCCGATCAGCGGATTGTGCCAGTCGAGGAACCACAGGGCGCCATCCGGCCCGATCTGTACCTCGCCGGGCCGGAAATTCCGGTCGGTGCTGGCAATCAAGTCATCCGGCTGGCCGGCAGCATTCCGGACTCTCATCCCGCCAAAGCCCGCGCCGTCGTTGGTGATCGCGAACCGCGGAAGCCCGTTCATGTTAATCACGCAACCGTAGGTGAATTGTCCCTGCACTTCGGTCGGAAAGTGGCGCGAATACAGAAACTCACTGCCGAGCGCCGGCCGCATGCCTTCGTGGTTGAACACCGCGGTCAATCCCTTGCGTTGGCCCCGCTGTTTCCCGCTCAGCGGCGAATCCCAGTGCATCTGCGCCGTGGTGCCGTCCCCACAGATGCCCTGTCCCCACAAATCAAACACGTAACACCAGGGATTGCCGTAACCGGGGGTGATGAAATGGCGGATCTTCCACGTGCGCGGATTGAAGACATAAGCCCCTGGCGTATTAGCGTTGCGGAAAGGACCCCAGGGCGTCTCCAGCGTCGTGGACATCGACACCCCTTCCAGACCGTGGAGCAGACCGCCCGGCGACCATTCCCAAGCGCCATACGTGTGATGGGTGTCGTCGCTGGCCCAACCATCCAATAGCGGCACCACCAGATCGGCCCGATCATCACCGTCGGTATCCTTCAACCACAACAACCGGGGTTGGCTCATTACCAGCACGCCCCCATTCCAAAACTCAAATCCGGTCGGGCAATGCAGTTGATCGTAAAATACCTTGCATCGGTCCGCCTTCCCGTCGCCGTCGTCGTCCTCGAAAATAAGCAAACGGTCGTCCGGCATCGGATCTCCCGGCTTCCATTGCGGATAGGTGGGCATGGTGGAAACCCACAAACGCCCGCGGTTGTCGAAATTCAACTGGACCGGCTTGGCCAGTTCCGGGAAGTCGCGTTCCGAAGCCACCAGGCTCACTTCGAATCCGTCGGACACCGTCATCGCTTGCAACGATTCTTCCGGGCTGAGATACCGCAGCTCCTTCGGTTCGGAATAACTCTGCTGCGGCACCCCGAACCGCGTCTTGGGCAGGAACAGCTCGCCGGTGGTGCTGTCGTCAGGGCGTCCCGTTTCCACCGAACCGTTGGCGATCGACCACACGAACCGGTCGCGCACCTTCGCCATGGCCCGGATCTTCTTATATTCGAGCGGGAACGTCTCGGTATCCCACGTGCGCCGCCCGCCATAGACATACCAGCCGTTCAGCATCCGGTAATCCTGTTGATGGACCCAGGCCTTATCCACCACCGCCTCCCGCAGCCGCTCGAAATCCTCCGGACCGAGTCGGGTCGGATTCGGTCCGCCGAACAGCTCGCGGTCGAGCCGTTCTCCCACTAACTGATCGCCCTGCGGATTAACCTGGAATCCGGCCAACGTGTATTGCGCGCCCGGTTCGGCGGAAAACGCCGCCAAGGTGGGAGTGAACACATCGACAAAGAGCAGGTTTCGCTCCGCGGCGACCTCGCGGATGGCGTCGGTGTACACGCGCAGGTTGGCGTTCTCCTGGGTTCCGTCCGGCAACCGCTCATCCGCCGGGTTTTCAAACGCCATCGGGGAAATCAGGACGAACCGGGCCTGTCCGCCCGGGCCGTATTCGGCTGCCATGCGGTCCAGATACCGTCGGTAATCCTCCTTGAACTTCGCCACGCCCTCCGGTCCAGCGAAGGACTCGTTGTAGCCGAAGAAGCAGAGGAATGTCTCCGGACCGAACACCTTCAATGGATCGTCGATCTTGGTGTAGTCGCTGGGGCGCTGCTGTTTTCCCACTTCATCGGCGGGCCACCCGAAATTACGCACCACCACTTCCTGCTCGGGAAAGCGCGCCTGGAGCCGGGCCTCGAAGTGGCCATAGAGTCCCTGCCGTTCCGCAAAACTTCCGCCGACCAGCGCCACCCGTTCCTGTTTTTTGAACGACAACGCCGGCGCTCCCAGGCCGGTAAGAGCACCCAGAAGAGCGGCTGCCGACAGTGAAAATCCAGACCATGAACTCATCTGCGCGTCATTGACCCTGCCGGATCGTTCCCTCTTCAAGCCCAGTTTTTTGAACTTTGAGCTTTGAGTTTTACTTCAAGAAACAGATGTCCCTGGCCTTGACGTTCATCGAACGTCCTCCCTCTCCTCGGCTCCACGACCTTGCTAAAAACTGAGATGCGTCCGAGATGCGCCCGCTGCGCATCCGGCGCTTGCTCTGGTTGGGCCGTCGGGGTAGGAACCGCCACACCGTACACTCGACCACTCGCGAATTCCTCTTCAACCCGGACCCTCCTTTCCCTCCTCCCCGTATGAACTCCAAAATTGTCATCGCCTTGTTGGGAGCCGGTCTGTTGGCCGGGTCCATCGCTTCGGCCCAATCCCAGCCCAAATGGTCGTTGGAATGGACCGATCATCCGGCCAATCCCGTGGACTTGAAGAGCCCCGGTTCCCGGGCCTACATGCCTTACGTCTTGTACCGACCCGAATGGCCCGCCGATTCCCGCTACCGGGTCTGGTACGACTCCGAGAGCATCAGCGGCATCGCCTATGCATCCTCGCCCGACGGCCTCCAATGGTCGGCCGGGGTTGAGATCACCGGCATCCACACCGCGGAGGACAGCAGCACTGGGGTCGAGTTCGCCGGTCGCCCGGTGGTTTTGTACCACCCGGACTGGGAGAAGCCCTACCGTCTTTATTACTACGGCCGGACCGACACCTCGGCCCACCCGATTTGGGTCGCCGAAAGTGCCGACGGTATCGCGTTCGAGAATCATCAGATGGCCCTCGATCCCACCTTGGAAGAAAGCCGCCTCGGCACCTTCCCGGACGGACATGCCGTGATCCATCTGCCCGGCCGGACGCTGGACCCGGAAGATCCGTCCGCCGAGCGGCCGTTCCTGATGTTCTTCCGTTCCAAAGACGGCCAGGGGATCGCCTATGCCGAATCCGCCGACGGCTATACCTTCACCGAACCGTTCGACGACCCGGAAACTCCGGACACCATCGAAGGACTGGTCGAGATTCGGGGCGCTGACGACGAGTGGATCATCCTGCCCGCGCATCCCACCCAGATCCTGCAACTGGCCCAGAACGACCTGCGCATGATGGCCTTCGAGCAGAACACGACCCTCAAGTACCTCGTGTCCGCCAACGGCCTGCTCTGGAGGGTCATCGAGGATCCGATCCCCGGCATCGGCGAGCTTGGTCCGGAAGGTTCCTGGAACGACCAGCGCAACTATCACGCCAGCCTGGCTTACCTCGGTGCCGGGAAGTTCTTCCTGCTGCGCGGCGGACGGGACAACGAGTCGGGCCTGTACCGGACCGGTGCCGCCTTCGGGTTCAGTGCGTTCTATGAAGCCAACGATTTCGGGGTCTGGTCGTTCCTTTCTCCCTTCGACGATTTCGAAGCGGAGGGTTGGGTGCCGTTTACGACGACGGGCAACGAGCCTGATGGCGACTTGATCGGCCTCTTCCAAAACGCCGACGGAACCGTCTCGGTCCGGGACCGTCAGGAGAGCGGCAACTTCTACATGCGGCGCGACGCCGCGTGGGTGGTGCCCTTCACCTTCGAGTTCAGGGCTCGCCTCGATGACGCGGTCGGCGTCGGCGCGGACGAGGAGTTCCCCAAGTTCACCGTCGCCGCCTTTCAGACCGACCCGGATCAACCCGGAGGCGAAGCCTGGCAGCCGGCCTTCGCCCAGACCCGGTTCGGTGGCTGGAATCTTCCCGTGGACCCCTCCGCCGAGGCGGACCTGTCGCAATTCCAAACCTTCACCGTGGTCGCTCGCTTCGACGAATCGGCCCGCGCCCGGCTGGCCGTCAACCCGGGCGACGGCCTGGCTAACATCGACCTCTGCGTCTTCGACGTGTATCTGAACCGCGATTTCTCCGCCCCCCACGTCACCTTCCACAACACCGGCTTCGCCGGTTGGGATTCGGTCGATTACGACGGGGCGCTGGACATCGGGTTTCCCGGACCCAGCGCCGGTCAGGTCACGCTGGACTGGGTCCGCTGGGGCAACGGCGTGATTCTCGACCCGACCGATCCGGGGGCCTCTCCCACGGTGCCGCAACTATCCATCACGCTTTCCGGCAGCTCCGTAATCGTGGCTTGGACCGGGGACGCCGGAGTGCTCGAGGGGTCGGCCTCACTGGCCGAACCCTGGACGGAAGTCGGCTCCGCCAATCCTGCTACGATTCCGACCGACGGAGAGGCCCGGTTTTTCCGGGTCCGCTACTGAATTCCGCTGCCCATCGCCTTCCGCAAGTTCCAAAAGCCAAGCTCCAAGCTCCAAAGAAGCTCCAAGGGCCAACGTCCAGGCGCCCCCCCGAACCCCGATTCCCTCGTTAGTGGCGCCCTTCGACGGGCCGGGGGGACGACCGAAACCCTTTCCCCAACGCCTCGTTTTCGGGTGGTCCGGGCGGAAACCGGGAGCTTGGATCTTGGGATTGCTTTGGAGCTTCCCAGGGGTGGTCCTGCGGGCGAGCGGCCCGCGCTCCTCTCGGTCAGGACAATTCCAAGATGCGCCCCTTATTTCATTTTGGCCAATCCCTCGGTCAGTTCGATGTACACGCCCCAGGGGTCGGTGAGGAAAGCGATGCTCAATCCCAGTTGCGGCACCGAACGGTATGGAATGTCGAACTTCACGCCCTCCGCTTCCAGTTGCTGGCAGAATTCGCTCAAGTTGGTGATCTCAAATCCGATGTGATCGACGGCGCGTCCTTTGGTGCCGGCCAGTTTGGTTTCGGAAACCTTCCAGCGGAGGTTGACCCCGGGGAGGTCGGCCGCCTGGAAGTTTCTGCTCATTCCGGGAATCGCGCCGAACGTCTTGGCATACCACTCCCGGTGTTCGTCGATCGATTGTCCCGCGAAATGAATGTGGTCATGCACCACGGGACTGGCTTGCGCCGGGTCTTCGGTGAACTCCACTTTAATGGCGTCCGGGAACTCGACGAACATCTGGTGCGTATTTGGATTTTCGCTTAGCACTGTGGCGCCGGCAGCGGTGAGTTTCTCTTTGATTCCGGCCAGGTCCTTCACTTTGAATCCCAGATGATCCACCGCGCACCCATCCGTGCCGCCCGTGGGCTGGCCGGGGACCAGGCCCATCTGAACCCCGGGGAACTGGTAGAATTCCAAGCGTCCGAGCTTGACCACCTGCGCGCCCAACGCGTCGATCCAAAGCTTCTTGTGCGCGTCCACGTCGGAAACCCGCAGATGGATATGCCCCATGGAAACGCCTTTCGGGTTTCCCGGCGGCAATTGGGCGAGAACGGGGGAGAGCAGGAGGAACGAGAACAGGAGTGCTTTCACTGTTGTGGATGGCTTTAGGTGACGATGATGGTGAAACGCACGGTAGGATGGCTTCACTTTCGGGCGCAAGCGAACCCCACAGCGTGTGAGTTCGTGGGAATCTCGGTGAACCGTTCCGAACACCTTCGTCCGATACGGCCGCGTTCCCGGTGCTGCGTGAGGGGACGCGGGGACGCCGCCCGCGCCACAGCTCTATCAATCGTTGCGAACGTACGTGCGTGTAGCGTGCGGTGTCCTCACCGCACCACCGGCGTGCCAGCATCAAGTAGTGTGAAGGTGCTTTCGCAACGATTGACACCGGGCCCTTCAGCGGACGAATTCCAGCGGGGGAGCCACGGGAGTGAGGCCCATCGTCTGTCCCCGGGCGAGGAAACGTCGAATGCTTTCCCGCCCCTTCTCCCCGTAGTCGAGTGTCCAATGGTTCACGTACATGCCGACGAATTCGTCGGCCAGTTCCCGCCCCATGTTGCGCGCCCATTGCAGAGAATGCGCCACCGCCTCGGGCCGATGCTCCAGACTGTACCGGATGCTGGCCGTCAGGAGGTCGCTGACCCGCTGGCGCAGTTCCGGGGCATGTCGCTTGTGAATCACATTTCCTCCGAGGGGCAGGGGAAGGCCTTCGTTTTCCCGTCCCCACCAGATTCCTAAATCTTCACACAACACCAACCCTTCCGTGCGATAGGTCAACTGCCCCTCGTGGATGATGAGTCCGACGTCGGCCTCACCGGCCTTCACTGCGGCAAAAATGCGATCAAACGGAACCACCACCAGATCGAGTTCCTTGGCTGGCTTTCCGAGCCACAACTGCAAGGCCAGAAAGGCGCTCGTCATCAAGCCGGGAACGGCGATTCGCTTGCGCGCCAGTTCGGCCGCGGACATCCGTTCCTTGGCCACCAGCATGGGCCCATAGCCATCACCCATGCTGGCTCCGCTGGGCAGCAGGGCATAGGTCTGGCTCACGTAAGCGTAGGCGTGAATGCTGATGGCTGAGATATCCAACTCTCCCCGGGTGGCCCGTTCATTCAGCGTCTGGATGTCCTGCAAAACGTGTTCGAAGCGCAGGCCCGGGGTGGGAATGAGTTCCTTCGCCAAGCCGTAGAACATGAACGCATCGTCGGGATCCGGCGAATGTCCCAGCGTGAGCGTGACGGTCTCCATGTGCAGGCGAACCCTACGGTCGAAGGCCGTGAAGTCGAGCCGGGGGGTAGGCCATGGCGATGGCTCCGCCCAGGCGTGCGGCGTGAGGATGTCGTTGTTCCGACCGTTCAGCCCACTAATGCAGGCTGGGCGGCTGGGAGAGGAAGCAAGCCGGCGTTGTCGAACACATACCGGCCTCGCGGGCGCGGCGGCCGGTCCTTCTTTTCCTGTTTGGGGGCTTTGGGCGCTGCCGGAGCGGGTTCGGGGCGGGGGGCCGGCTTCTTCGCTGTTTCCAACGTTCCGTTGGCAAACTCAATGACGTGTCCCTGGTAGATCAGCCAATGGAGGTTACCCAGTAACTCCTGCTGCTGGGACGTCGGACCAACCGGAGCAGGTTCAGTTACGGCCGGGGCAGGGACAGGGACAGCCGGGTCAGCCGAAGTGGTCTCGGAAACAGGAACCGGAACGGGAGTGCCTTCAGCCGCCGGAGGGTTCGCCGGTGGAGGTTCGGCTGGAGCCGGAGCGTCCGTCGGGATCGCCGGAACCGGGGTGGGCGCCAGGGCTTCGACCAGCTTCTTCCGCGTGGTTCCGGGGTGGCCGTTGATGAATTCGATGATCTGCTTCAGTGCCGGTTGGACCGCCGTGGTCTCCAGATCGAGGTAATGCGGCCGGGCCACTGACACATGCACGATCGTCTTGTCGCGCTTGAAGAATTGAAGGCCGGCCTGGGCAAACGCGCTGCTCAGCGCCGTCATGGTTCGGATCGGGAACCGGCGCTCCCGGTCCAGGGTCACTCGCATCAGCCGGAGCAAGGGCTCGGGAAGGCGCGGTGCATTGGGAATCCGCTTCAGGGTCCACGAATTCGCCTCTCTCACCAGGTTGGCGGCATGCACGGATTTGAAGTGGGTCTCCACCTCCGCCAGCGTCATCAGGGTCTGGGCCTCCGGCACATTCAAGGTCGTGTACTGGAGCCGTGAACTCTGATCGTCCACCCATTGCCGGACGGCCGTCTCGTCTTTGACGATGCGAACCCGGTTCTTGAAATAGTCGAAGGGCATTCGCGGAGCGCGCTGCGCATGGATCTCCCGGAGTCGCTCCTGGTAGCCGTGATAGTTGGGCGGGCCGAGGACGATGTCGTCGAACATGGCCACCAGCGTCCACACCCCCTTGGGCGGTTCACACGGCTGCTTTTCCGTCTGGTAGAACGTGTCGAAATGCCCGCGCAACGCCTGCCGCCAGGCATCCTCCTCGCTAAGCCAGACACTGTCGTCCAAGGAGCAGACGAAGAGTCGCTGGATCGGCTGACCATCTTTGCCCCGCAGCACCCGGAAGGTGACTTCATAGCGGTCCGGTTTCTGGATGACCAGACCGGCCACTTCCAGCAGCGGATAAGCCCGGCCACCGAGCTTGATCTGGCGGGCCAACGACGTCACGCCCGCCGGGTCAGGCCGGAGCTCGATGTCCACCGGCACCAGCGGCTCGGGGGGGCCGTCCCGCCGAAAATCGCGGCGATGGTGATGGCGTTCCTGCTGCTGTGTCGGATCCCACTTGAGTCCTTCGCCGCCGCCCCCCGGGCCCCCGGGTCGGGGTCCGAAATCACGACGCGGTCCGCCACCGCCACCGCGCGGTGCGGGTCCGGGTCCGTTGCGCCGGGGTCCACGATCCGGCCGCGGGCCGTCACGTCGGGGTGGACGATCCCCTCTGGGGCCGCGGAAGTCGCCCCGACCGGCACCTTCCGTCCCGTCGTACTTGGCGTATTTGTTGGTGGGTTCGTTGGTGGACGTCTGAGCCCAGGCAGGCAAGAAGGCCTTCTCTAGGTCAATCGTTAGGTCGAGTGGTTCACTCATGGTTATTACAAGGGCCCGACAGCTCAGCAGCTCGGCAGGCTTGCAGTACTTCAAAAGGCGGCCGGACCATGGGGAGCCCCTCATTGAATTGCAAGGCTGGGATTCGGAAGAAGAACCAGCCGGGCGAAAAAATCCAAAAAAATCCGCTGAGGGAACCGGCTGGGGGGCGCGTATTGAGTCTGTCATCATCGAGCGCATGCCGGAACTGCCCGAGGTGGAAGTGCTCGTCCGCCACCTGAACGCCCAATTGCCAGGAAAACGCATCACCGGTGTGAACGTCTCGCGAACGCGGGTCATCCGGCCCGATTCGCCGGCCGGACTGACTCAGGCCTTGACCGGATGGCGCTTTTGTCGAGTCGAGCGTCGCGCCAAATTCCTGGTGTTTCGGTTGAAGGCGGGATCGCCCTCGCGCCAACAAGTTCTGATCGGACACCTCGGAATGACCGGACGCATGTTCCTGCAAAACCGGAACGATGAACCATCGCGGTGGGCCGCCGTGACCCTCCAACTGGGTCGGGAGCGCCTGGTGTTTGAGGATCCGCGAGGATTCGGCCGTCTCCATCTCGATGCCCGGGTTTTGGAACGCCTGGGACCGGAGCCGCTGGCGGAGGAATTCGCCGCAGACCGATTGGCTCGCGCCTTGGCGGGCTCCCGGCAGCCGGTCAAAGTCCGCCTCATGGATCAGTCCGCGGTGGCCGGAATCGGCAACATTTACGCGAGTGAGGCGCTGTTTCGGGCCGGCATTTCTCCTCGGCGAGCTGCGGGCCGGCTCAAGGCGGACCAGGTGGTGGCGTTGTGGAAGGCGATGCGCGAGGTCCTGCAGGAAGCGATCGACGGCGGCTCGACTCTTCCTCTCGATTTCGCCTCCGGTCGTGACGGTTTGTTTTACTATGGTTTGGAAGCGGGGGTGGAATCGGTCGGATACGAGGAACGGCTGCGAGTGTACGACCGGGAAGGCCAGCCTTGTTTCCAATGCCAGACTCCGGTGCGCCGGATCGTTCAGGCGGCCCGCAGCACGTTCTTCTGTCCCCAGTGCCAGCGGGTTTAGCCGTGCGGACGAAACCGGACCGCTGGCGTCTTGAATTTCAGCTTCACGCTTCCTTTGCCCCTCCTTCTTCCCCTGCTCGCGGCGGTCTCGTTTGCGCTGAGTGCCCTGGTGTTCAAGCGCGCCTTTGCCGAAGGAGCGGGAATCGCGCATGGCGTGGTGGTCAATAACGTCGTGCTGGGTCTGATTTTCCTCCCGTTGATCGGACTGGAGACGCGTCCGGTGCCGTGGGAACTCTGGCCTCAGCCGGTCCTGACCGCCGCCCTGTTCGTGCTGGGCCATCTCCTCAACCTCGTGTCCCTGCGGTGGGGTGACGTGTCGGTGGCTACTCCCTTGCTGGGTTCGAAGGTGATCTTCGTGGCCTTGGTGGGGCGCTGGGTCTTTGGAACGCCGTTGAATCCGGCTCAATGGGCCGCCGCTGCGCTGGCAACGACGGGCGTTTTGGCCATGGGCTGGACCGATCTTCAGGCCGGCGGCCGCCGCGGACTGACCACAATGACGGCCCTGGGTTCGGCCGCCGCGTTTGCCCTGACCGATACGATGATCCAGGCCTGGGGGGCAGCGTTTGGAGTGTGGTCGTTCCTGTCGCTGCAGTTTGCGGCGCTGGGACTGCTCTCGTTGGCAACGTGGCCGCTCTTTGGCTGGCGATCCCTGGCGGCACCGCGTCCGGCCTGGATCTGGCTGGCCGGCGCGGTGGCTTTGTCCGGCCTGCAAGCCCTCATCATCACGTGGACCATTGCGACGTGGCGGGACGCCGCCGGCGTCAACGTGGTCTATGCCACGCGGGGATTATGGAGCATTGTGCTGGTCTGGTGCATCGGCCATTGGCTGAAGAATACCGAACGTCACACCGTGGGCGGAAAGAGTATGGGAATCCGTCTGCTCGGAGCGGCGCTGATCCTGGGGGCGGTGGTCATCACGGTCCGTAGCGGAGCTCGGTGAGGATCCGGGTAACGTGGGCGGTCCTCGACCGACCCGTCGTCCGGCGTGCGGGAGCGCGGGCGGCTCGCCCGCTCGTCCACCCAAGCTCCCACCAGGAAGCTTCGGTGTTTCCCCGGAACTCCTTCGAACCCAACCCCTGCGGAAACCGTCCGCCGAAGTCGGGTCCGGTCGAGAGCCTCGCGCCCGGGAATTTCCTTGGGTTTGACCTTTTCGGAACTTGAGCGGCGGCTGGGCAGGGCCGCCAAGGCCGGTGGTAAAATCGGGTTGCCGGCTCCAATTGCTGCTCCAGTTCGCGCCGCTGATGATCTGCGACCGATGCACTGTTCTCCTCATTCCCGGATGCGGGCCATCCACCGCGCCGAGCAATGGCTGCGAAAGCCACCGACCGGCGTTACTGGTTGACCGGCGCGATCCGCCGAACGTGGCTGCAAGCAGGCGCAGTGGCGTTTTTCTTTGGCGTGGCGGGTTTCGCGCTGCAACAGGTCGCGCCCGAAGCGCGGTCCATTGGCCCGGTGATTCAGCAGGTGAGCAGGCGGTCGCGCTAAAGCGAGGCACCCGCTGGGTTGAGAGTCGGGAATCCCGCTTGAACTGCGGACCCGGGGCCGAAATTCTCCCCGCCTTCCCGGAGCGGTCCGGAAGCCAGAATTCTTTTCATGAAAGTCCTCATCCTCGCCGCCGGCTACGCCACCCGCCTGTATCCGCTCACCCTCACCCACCCCAAGCCCCTGCTGCCCGTCGCCGGCAAGCCGATGGTGGATTACGTGCTCGACAACCTGGCCACCATCCCGGGCATCGATCGGGTGTACCTGGTCACCAACGCCAAGTTTGCCGGACAGTTCCAAACCTGGGCGGATCAGTACCGGGCCACCAAGGCCCGCCTGGAATTCACCATCGTCAATGACGGCTCAACCGATGACAGCAACAAGCTCGGCGCCATCGGGGACCTGAACCTCGTGCTCCAGCGGGAACAGGTGGACGACGACTTGATCGTCGTGGCCGGAGATAACCTGTTCAGCGAGTCACTCGCCGAATTCGGTACCTTCTGCCGGCAGACCTCGGGACCGGTGTTGGGTATTTATGACGTGGGCTCGCTGGAGCAGGCGCGGAAGTACGGCGTGGTGGAGGTCGATGCCGAGGGACGGCTGCTCAGTTTCATTGAGAAACCAGCGCAACCGGCCAGCACACTGATCGGGATTGCGCTTTACTATTATCCGAAGTCCACGCTTCCGCTCATCTCCCGCTACCTCGCCGAGGGCAACAACGCGGACCAGCCGGGCCGTTTGATCCAATGGCTGTATCCCCGGCAACCGGTGATGACCTGGTCCGTACCGGGCATCTGGTATGATATCGGGTCGAAGGAAACGCTGGAGGAGGCCAACCGGATCTTCGCCCAGCGGTGAAGCGGAAGCCCCCCATCCTGGAGGTCTCCGGACTGACCATCATTCGCGACCGTACCCGTATTCTCGACGGGGTTTCGTGGCGGGTGGAGCCGGGCCAACACTGGGTGATGGTCGGCGCCAACGGTTCCGGCAAGACGTCCCTGTTGGCCGCCCTGACCGGCTACCTGATGCCGACGGCCGGCGAAATCACCTTGCTGGGGCATCGTTACGGCGAGACGGATTGGCGGGACCTGCGCTGCCGCATCGGACTGGTGAGTTCGTCGCTGCGCCAGATGATGGCGGACACGGAACCGGCATTGTTCACCGTGGCCAGCGGGCGTTATGCGATGATCGATTTCTGGGGAACACCCGGAAAAGCCGACCAGAAGGAAGCGCGACGCCTGCTCGAGTTGGTCGAGGCCGGGGCGCTGGCCGACCGCGCCTGGGCCGTCCTGAGCCAGGGGGAACGCCAGCGAGTGTTGATTGCCCGGGCGCTCATGGCCCGGCCGCGCCTGTTGATTCTGGACGAACCGTGTGCGGGATTGGATCCCGTGGCGCGCGAACATTTCCTGCAGTTCCTGGGACGACTGATCCGGCCACCGGCGGCGCCCGTGTTGGTGCTCGTGACGCATCATGTGGAAGAGATTGTTCCGCTCTTCACTCATGCGCTGCTGTTGCGGAACGGGGCGGTGGTGGCGGCCGGACCGAAGGAGCGATCCCTGACGTCGGCCACCCTGACCCGAATGTTTGGTTCGCCGGTCCGATTGGGACGGCGGGCGGGACGACTGGCGCTGGACGTCCGGTCTCGCTCGCGTCGGGCGATGTAACTTGGCTGCGGCACGTGTCCGGCCTGAGTTGCCACTCGCACCAAGTCGCCGCCACCGCCTAGGTTGAGCCCGGCATGAATTTGACGACGTTTTCCTTTCCCACCCGGATCCGCTTCGGTCCCGGTGCCCTGAGCGAGCTTCCGGAATTCCTCGCCCAACTGGGTGTCCGCCGCCCGTTGGTGGTCACTGATGCTGGCTTGGCCCAGACCGCTGCCTTCCAGTCCCTCGCGGCCGTGCTGGGGGAATCGCGACGGGATCGCGACTGGTTCGTCTTTGCCGGGGTTCACCCGAATCCCATCGAGGAGGATGTCCGGCAGCCGGCGGAACTGTTCCGGGAGAAGGGATGCGATGGAGTCGTGGCCATCGGCGGTGGAAGTCCACTCGACGCCGGCAAGGCGGCGCGACTGTTGGCGCGGCGGCCCGGATTCCCGCTCGCCCGGTTCTACGAACAACCGGAGGACTGGAGCGGACTGGCCCCCTTGGTGGCGATTCCCACCACCGCCGGTACGGGCAGCGAAGTGGGACGGAGCTCGGTCATCACGCTGGATGCGACTCGGAGGAAAGCGGTGCTGTTCCATCCGGAGCTGCTGGCGAAGTGGGTCATCCTCGATCCGGAATTGACCACGGGCTTGCCGCCGAAGCTGACCGCAGCGACGGGTGCGGATGCCTTGACCCATTGCCTCGAAAGCTTCACCTGCCCGGTGTTCCATCCGCTGTGTGATGGCATCGCCCTCGAGGGAATCCGGCTGGTGGTGGAGGCGTTGCCGCGCGCTTACCAGGACGGCGCGAATCTGGAAGCGCGGGGCAAGATGCTGGTGGCGGCGGCCATGGGCGCGGTGGCGTTTCAGAAGGACTTGGGCGCGGTGCATTCCCTGGCGCATCCGCTCTCGACGATTTGCGGCATGCATCACGGCTTGGCCAACGCGCTGTGCCTGGTGGCCGTGATGAAGTTCAACGCGCGTCGCCAACCCGGGCTGTATCGGCGGGTGGGAGTGGCGTGTGGTTTAGACGTGATGAAGAGCCCGGATGGCGAAGTGGACCACCAGACCATCGGGTTCATCGCACAATTTTTGGCGGGACTCGGATTGAACACCCGCTTGAGAGAACACGGGGTGCAAGCGGAACAGGTGGACACCCTCGCCGACCAGGCCTGGGAAGATCCGTGTCACCGGACCAATGCCGTGCCCGTGACGCGCGACGATCTCCGGGCGCTCTACCTGGAATGTTGGTGACCCGGAAGGGAATCATCGCGACCGGATCGACGACTCGGCCCTCGGAACTCGCTTGTCGTCTGGAACGGGGAAGCGAGCCTCTGGGTGCATGGCGCGGGACTACATTCTCCGAATGGTGGAGCAAATGGCCGCCTTGTTTGCCGGGGTGTTGGCCAAGGAGCGGGCGGGGCAGCTTATCGAGGTGCGGCGCGATCTGGATGTCCTCTGTGTCCAGACCATCGGCCTCGAGATGGCAGCTTTGAAGGGCGCGTCGCCGGAAGCCGTGGCGCAACGGCTCAAGGAGTCGGGCGGACTTCAGCACGTGCGGGCGATCACTCTGGCCGAAGTGTTGTTGCACGAAGTGGAAACCTCCACGCCCGGTGCGGAAGATGAGCCCGCCGGCCCGGGCGAAGTTCATGCTTTCTGCTTGCTGGCCGACTCCCTGGAGGCATTGGACCATGACGACCGTGCTTATTATCGGGAGAAAGTGGAAAAGCTGGCGGAGAGGTTGGGCACCTATCGACGTCACCCGTACCTGCAGGAGCGTCTCCGGGCTCTGGGGCTTTCGACGGGGGAGTGAAGTTGTTCTCGGCTTCCGTAAGCTCCAAAAAAGCTCCAAGTTCCAACGGCCCAGCGCCCAAGACCTCCCCAGACCTCGCTTCCCGAGACGGTTCGAGCGGAACCCAGGTGATGGGAGCTTGGGTCTTTGGAACTTCTTTGGAGCTTGGAACTTGGCTTTTGGAGCTTCCCTGTCCTCTTCCTCAACGCGCTCCCGTTAAGGACCGTGTCAAGATGCGCCCCGGCCATCGTCGCCTGTTTGCTTTTCCTTCGCACCTGGGCCGATAGGCTCGGAGCGTGAGGCGACGATTCTTGATCCTCCTGGGGCTGCTGGGATTGGCGGCCAGCGCCCAGACTCCCCGCGGCTACTATCGGTTTCCCGCGCTCCATGGCGATATCATCGTCTTCACCGCCGAGGGCGACCTGTGGAAGGTGGGCGCCTCCGGGGGAGTGGCCCAGCGCCTGACCTCGCATCCAGGCACCGAGCAATACGCGTGTTTTTCGCCCGACGGGAGCACCCTGGCTTTTGCGGCGGAGTACGAGGGACCGAACGAAGTTTATACCATGCCGGCCGGCGGGGGCCTGCCGGTCCGCCATACGTTTGACGGAAGCGAACCGAAGGTGGTCGGTTGGACTCCCGACCAGCGGGTTCTGTTTCGCACCGTGAAACAGTCCACCCTGCCGAGCTCGCAGTTGATGCGGCTGGATCCGCAGACCAGCGAGGTGGAACCGATTCCGTTGGCTCAGGCGGCCGAAGGGGTCTTTGACGGCGAGAACCGCACGCTGTTCTTCACCCGGCTCCCGAAACAGGGCAGCAGCACCAAGCGCTACCAAGGCGGCTGGATCGAGAATCTTTGGCGATTCACGACCGGCGAGCCGGAGGCCCTGCCCCTGGCCACGGACTTCAAAGGAACCAGCCGCAATCCCATGTGGTGGCAGGGCCGGGTCTATTTCGTCAGCGACCGCGACGGCCTCATGAACCTTTGGTCCATGACTCCAGACGGCACTGACCTAAGACAGCATACCCGGCATCCCGATTTCGATGTCCAGTCGGCAGCGCTCCAGGGCGGACGGATCGTCTATGCCCGGGCCGGCGACCTGCATCTTTTCGACATCGCTTCCGGCAACGATACGCTGCTCAACATCACGCTCGTCTCGGACCTGGATCAGCAGCGGGAAAAGTGGGTGAAGCGTCCGCTCGACTACCTCACCTCCGCCCGCCTTTCACCCACCGGTGATCGGCTTGCCCTCACCGCACGCGGACAGGTTTTTGTCGCGCCTCTAAAGGCGGGGCGGCTGGTGGAGATTCCCCGCCGGACCGACGTCCGCTACCGCGAGGCCCGATTCCTTCCCGGCGGGACCAATCTGCTGACCCTTTCGGATCAGACGCAGGAACTGGAATTTTGGACGCTTCCGGCGAATGGGGTGGGTGAGCCGATTCAGCTCACTACCAACGGCACCGTGTTTCGCTTCGCGGGGGTGCCCTCGCCTGACGGTCAGCGCGTGGCGTGGGCCGACAAGGATCAGAAGCTATGGATCCTCGATGTCCCGTCCGGCTCCACAACCAACGTGGCCGAGAGCGCCGTGGACGGGATCAGCGACCTGAGGTGGTCCCCGGACAGCCGTTGGTTGGCCTACGTGGAGGCGGCGACCAACGGGTTTTCCCAGATTCGCCTGTATCAGGCGCTGGACGGAACGCGGGCCGTGGTGACCAGCGAGCGGGTGGACAGCTACAGCCCGGCCTGGTCGCCCGACGGAAACTGGCTCTACTTCCTCACCGATCGAAAGCTGCGTTCGCTGGTGGGCAGTCCGTGGGGGCCGCGTCAGCCCGATCCCTTCTTCACTGACACCACCCAGATTTTTGCCCTTTCCCTCCAGCGTGACGCGAAATGGCCTTTCGCACCGCCCACGGAGCTGGACGACCGGAAAACGTCCGCGGACGAACCGAAGAAGGAGGAGAAGAAAGAAGAGGAGAAATCCGGCGAGGACCAACCCGCGGCGGAGGAGCCCAAGAAAGAGCAGAAGGATTCCAACGGGGCCAAGCCGGTGGTGATCGATTTGGCCGGAATGGAAACCCGACTCTTTGAGGTGCCCGTTCCCGCTGGCAACTACCGCCAGTTGGTGGCGACCCGGAAGCATTTGCTCTGGATCGCGCAGGATCTGGGCTTCGGCGCCAAGCGGCACCTGCGGCAGCTCGAGATCACCAACCAGGATCCGAAGCCCAAGACATTGGTGGAGGAAGTGGGTACTTATGAATTGTCCGGTGACGGGAAGAAGCTGTTGGTCCGGAAGGGGGACAACTTCTACGTCATTGCCAGCGATGCGAGCGCCCCGGCCAAGCTCGACGACCAGTTCCATCTCGACGGCTGGACGTTCCCGCTGATTCCACGCGAGGAGTGGCGCCAGATCTTTACCGAGTCGTGGCGCATGCTGCGCGACTACTTCTACGACCGCGAGATGCATCGGCTTGATTGGCCGGCGATCCGGCAGAAGTACCTGCCCCTGGTGGATCGCGTCAGCGACCGCTCCGAGCTGAGCCAGGTGATCGCTGAGATGGTCGCGGAACTGTCCACGCTCCACATCAACGTCCGCCTCGGCGATATCCGCGATGGACCGGACCAAATCAATCCCGCGTCCTTGGGCGCCCGTTTTGCGCGGGATGAGGCCGGCGGCGGCTGGCGGGTGGAGCGCATCTTTACCAGCGATCCCGACTATCCGGAAACCTTGGCGCCGCTGCAGCGTCCCGAGGTCAAGGTGCAGGTGGGCGACCTCATCACGGCGTTGAACGGACGGCCGGCGCTTTCCGAACGGCGGCTTGAATCTCTGCTTCGCAATCAGGCTGGGCGCCAGGTGCTCCTGGAAGTCCGTCCCTCTGGCACGGAGACCACGCGTTCAGTGGTGGTGAAACCGATCTCGACCCAGCGCGAGGGAGACCTGCGCTACGACGATTGGGAGTATTCGCGGCGACAAGCGGTGGAGAAACTGGGCCAGGGCCAGATTGGCTATGTGCATTTACGCGCGATGGGTACGGACAACATCGCCGAATGGGCGCGCGACTATTATCCGGTGTTCGATCGGCAGGGTTTGATCATCGATGTGCGGAACAACCAGGGCGGCAACATCGACTCCTGGATTCTGGGGAAGCTGCTGCGCAAGGCGTGGTTCTACTGGCAGCCGCGGGTCGGTCAGCCGACCTGGAACATGCAGTACGCTTTCCGCGGCCATCTGGTGGTCCTCTGCAACGAGCGTACGGCCAGCGACGGCGAAGCCTTTGCCGAGGGCTTCAAGCGTCTCGGGCTGGGCCAGGTCATTGGCACGCGGACCTGGGGCGGCGAGATCTGGCTGAGCGCCCAACGCTGGCTGGTGGATAGCGGCATGGCCACGGCCGCGGAGATCGGGGTGTATGGTCCGGAAGGGCAATGGTTGATCGAGGGACACGGGGTCGATCCCGACCTCGTGGTGGACAACCTTCCACACGCCACCTTCAACGGTCAGGACGCCCAGTTGGAGGCGGCAGTCCGGCACCTGCAGGAGTTGATGGCGCGGGATCCAAGGCCGGTTCCGCCCCGCCCGGAGTATCCGGACAAACGGTTCCCGAAGTGAGGGGGAAGGTGGAACCACGAAGGCACACCGCGCGGCGGAGCCGCAACTCCAGGAGCGCGGGCGGCTCGCCCGCAGGACAACCCTATGGGAAGTTCCAAGGTCCAAAGCCCAAGCTCCAAAGAAAACTCAAGCTCCAAGCTCCCGTTCGGACCGCAGCGGGCGCATCTCAGTTTATTGCAGTCCTGTCAGGGACTTTTCGAGAATAGCCCA
>CAYYSX010000039.1:0-25302 GCA_964474315.1 uncultured Verrucomicrobiota bacterium
GAATCTCTCCGCTGGCCCAGCCCCGGGCTGGGTTCTCCAGGCCCTTCGGGCCAGCCCAAACAAAGCTCAAGCGTATCCGCCGGACGGCGGGACTCCGAACGCACGCCGGAATCATTCCGATTCCCTGATCGTTCCGGACGCGGAATTCCGCATGTACCAGGGAAGGGGCAGACCTCCCTTCCAAACGGAAATGATCTATGAAGACTTTGATGAAAACTCGACCGAACACAACTTTCACAAGCCTGGTTCTGGGACTTGTGGCTGCCGCATCCGCAATCGCCGCCGACCTTAAGGTGCCGTCGGTTGACTATCCAACGATTCAGGCCGCCGTGGACGCGGCCTCGGACGGCGACACCATCCGCATCGCCTCCGGGGTTTACACCAATCAGGTGCGGATTACTTCCAAGAGACTGACGTTGATCGGGCAGCCGGGGACGATCCTGCGCGCCACCGAGCAAATGGCTCCATTCATCTCTCCCTTCCCAGGGATCACGTACGTGGGTGTTCAAGTCATGCTGATTGAATTATCCGACATCACAGTGCGGGGATTGACCTTCGAGGGTGAGCGTTTGGCCAACCGCTTCGTCGGCGAGGGCGACATGACTGGACTCTACTTTCTCCGAAGTAGCGGCGATGTGGAGAGTTGCGCGTTTTACGGCTTTCGCGAGAACACGCCCGGGCCTGAAGGCGCCGCTCCGCTTTGGTCCCGGACCTTTGAAGACGACGAGGTCACGGTGCGCGTGGTCGGTTGCACGTTCGCGGATAACTACGGGGGCATTTTCTTAAGGGGCGAGCGTATCCGGCAGAACATTACGGCTACGATCGAGAACAACACGATCATCGGACTGGGGCCAGTGGCCACCGCATACAATTACTCGGGCATCGAAATAGGGCCGGGCGTCGGCGGGCGGATTGCCGGCAACACCATCAGCGGGTTCTCCTACATCGGGACAGAACCTGAAACTGGATTTCCAATCTCGTTCGGTATTCTGGCGTCGGATAACCCTGTCTTCTCCACGCTCCCGCTCCTCCAAATCGAGGGAAATACTCTTCGGGATAATCAGATGCACATCGCTTTGACGAAAGCGGGCGGAAGCGTGATCAGAAACAACCGCTTCCAAGGCACCGCCCCCGGGATTGCGCCGCTGGGAGTGGCTGTCAGCGGAACCAACATCACGATTGCCAACAATCAATTCGAGGATCTGCCGGAAGGAATCCGACTGCAGGGTAACGAACCACTCCGTGACGAACTGCCGGCGCTCCTGCTCGGGGACATCCTCGGATTCGCGGTCAATGCCCAGGTCACGAGCAATCGATTCTGCAACGTGGCCATCCCCATCCATCGCCAGCCGCCCGCCAGCGCGACGGAGACCGGCACGTTGCTCTGCCCTTTCCCGCCGCCGGTCCTGGACATCCAGGTTCTCCTCTCCTGGCCGACGATCGATGGAGGCTTCCAGGTGGAAACCGCGCCCTCCCCCGACGGCCAGTGGACGCCGTCCGATGCGACGCCCGTCGTGCAGGACGGGCGTCACCGCCTCACCGTTCCCGCCGACAGCGAACACCGCTTCTTCCGACTGTGGAAACCGTGAGCGGCGGGTGCCACGAGTTGAAGCCGGTTCGCCAGCGGCAATAGATGATCTGACCCATAATGCCTGACGGGCGAGGAAGCCCTGCACGATGTGTGGCGCGTCGTCGGGCGAATGACCCTCGCGGCGCGTCACTACTCACTCCCTCTCTTCACGACCTAACTTCTATCCATACCTCCCCTCTTTCCCATTCCAATATAAAGTGCCAGGTCAATAGTTTGGTCTTCTTTGAAGCTCGGGGCGGGGTTCGTCGGTGCCCGGAGCGTCGCGGTAGCCTGACCAGGGGGAGGGCTTCCTGGGAAAAGCGGCAGAGGACGGCCGCAGTCCAAAACGCTGCCGCGTCCACCAACACGCCAGCAGAAAAGGCGAAGCTTTTGGACTGCGGCCGCCCTCTGCTGCTTTTGGATTGACACAGCCGGCGCCCGGAGGCACATGGGACGAAGTCAGGGTTTCACGATCCGACTCTTGCCGACACGCCCCAGGAACTCCGCACTCAACCTTAGCCATTCCGGCACGGGCGCAGAAAGCGTCCCGTGGTCCGCGTGCCATTCTCCTCAATCCAGACGATCAACCCCGGCTGCGCCGCGGGCTCAAAATGGGGGTAAGGGCGCTCACCGAGAACTCTGGATAGTCGCGCTTGGCCGGCGCGGAACCCTCGACGGCTCGACCGTCAACCCAAAGGGCCACAGTCCCCAATAGGATTCCGCCTCATGCTCCGTCGCCAGATTTCGTGACGAGGGTCGGCTTGGAGCTGGGGTCCTTTCGGCGTTTGTTCGAGCGTCGGCCCGGGTTGATCGAGGCCGGGTATCCAGAACCTTCGGCCGGCGGTTCAGATGCCGGCGTCGAAACTGGGCGCAGGGTGAACCGTGGCCGTCTCGGGTGGGAGGGCTTCTCCTTCGCGTGCCAAGACCCGGTAGTTACGAATTTGGAAGCTGACCCAGTCGCCTTCCCCGACGTTGTACCGGCCAAACTCCTCTTTGCTGACGCGGGCTCGGATGACCAGCCCCTGGGGTGTCTCCAGTTCCAGACGGAGGTTCACGCCGAGGAAATAGACATGCTTGATCAGGGCGCGGTAGTGGAACTCCCCGGGGTTTCCTGAGATTTCCACCGCATAGGGACGGAAGCCAATCCGCAGGACCTGGCCCTCGCTGGCCCCATGGGCCGGAAAGCTTAGTTCATGCGAACGGGCCAGTCCGTCCTGGACCTTGAGTTCGATGACGTTCAGTACACCGATGAAACGCGCGACGAATTCATTCTGCGGCTGCTCGTACACCTCCTGGGGCGTGCCGAACTGTTCGAGCCGTCCACGGCTGAAGATGACGATCCGATTGCAGACCTCCATTGCTTCCTCCTGGTCGTGCGTGACGAAGACGGTGGTGACGTTCAATTCGTCGTGCAGCCGAACGAGCCATTCGCGGAGTTCTTGACGGATTTTGGCATCGACAGCGCCGAACGGTTCGTCCAGCAGGAGGACGCTGGGCTTCGGGGCCAGCGAACGGGCAATGGCCACGCGCTGGCGTTGGCCACCGGAAAGCTGATGCGGAAAGCGAGCCTCCAGCCCCGACAATCCGAAGAGCCTGATGAGATCCTCGACCCGGGCACGGAGGTCCGCTTTTGACCACTTCTTAATGCGAAGGCCGAAGGCGATGTTCTCGAAGACACTCATCGTCTTGAACAGGGCGTACCCCTGAAAGACGAAGCCGATGTTGCGGTTCTGCACGGAGACGTCGTTGACGCGTTGTCCGCGGATCAGGATATCGCCGTCGGAGGGCATCTCGAGTCCGGCAATCATGCGCAGTACCGTGGTCTTGCCTCCGCCGCTGGGACCCAACAGGCCGATGAGGCCGCCTTCCTCGACGGTGAAGGAGACCTGGTCCACGGCCACGACGTCACCGAAGCGTTTGGATACGTTACGAAGTTGGATACTCATGCGTCGTGCGTGGAGACGGGGGGTCGTTCGGTGGGGACGTGCTGCGCGGCTTCTTGTTCCCGCTCCTGCTTCACTTCGAGAAAGGTTTTGAGGACCAACGTGAAGAGGGCGAGGAGGGCCAGCAGACTGGCGAGCGCAAAGGCGGCCGTGCCTTGGTATTCGTTATAGAGTTTTTCTACACGCAAGGGGACGGTGTCGGTACGACCGGTAATATGACCGCTGACCACCGAAACCGCTCCGAACTCGCCCATGGCGCGGGCATTGCAGAGGATGATGCCAAAGAGCAGGCCCCATTTGATGTTGGGCAGGGTGACGCGCCAGAAGGTCTGCCAGCCGTTGGCGCCCAGGGTCAGCGCCGCCTGTTCCTGGTCCGAACCCTGCGCCTGCATTAGCGGAATCAGCTCACGAGCCACGAAGGGCAGGGTGACGAACACGGTGGCGATGACGATGCCGGGCACGGCAAAGATGATCTGGATGTCCCGGTCATCCAACCACGGCCCCAGGTATCCCTGCAGTCCGAACAGAACCACGAAGACCAAACCCGCCACGACCGGCGACACAGAAAACGGCAGGTCGATGAGGGTGGTCAATAGCGGCTTGCCGTGGAAGTCGAACTTGGTGATGGCCCACGCCGCCGTGAGTCCGAAAAGAACGTTCAGGGGCACGGTGATGAGCGCCACCAGACCCGTGAGACGAAGGGCGGCCACCGAGTCCGCCGTCCGGAGCGCTCCCCAGTAGTGTTCCCACCCTTTGTTGAGAGCCTGATAGAAGACATTGATCAGCGGCAGGAGGAGAAACACCGCGCAGAAGGCGAGCGCAATGGCAATCAGAGTCCACTTCACCGCGGACGATTCTTCGATGCCGCGCTCGGATTTCCGATGAGCGGCGATTCGACGTTGTGGGAGAGATCCAGCCATGACTTAGCGTTCGTAGCGGCTGGCCCAACGTTCCAGGAAGTTGATGACCGCCAGCAGCACAAAGGAAACCACCAGGAGGACGACGGCCAGGGCCATGGCCCCGGTATAATCATATTCTTCCAACCGCATCACAATCAGATAGGGGGCGATCTCCGTCTTGAAGGGGAGGTTGCCGGAAATAAAGACCACGGAGCCGTATTCGCCGATGGCCCGTCCAAACGCCAGGGCGAATCCGGTGAGGATGGGAGGAAAGAGCAGGGGCAGGAGAACACTCCGAAAGGTCCGTCCGCGTCCGGCCCCCAAGGTCGCGGCCGCTTCTTCGACCTCTTTCTCGATGTTTTCCATCACCGGCTGAAGGGTTCGCACCATGAAGGGCATGCCGGTGAAGGTGAGGGCAATGATCACTCCCAACGGAGTAAACGCCCCCTTGATTCCCCAGGGCACCAGGAATTGCCCCAGCCAGCCGTTGGGGGAAAACAAGTCCGCCAGCGTCAAGCCGGCGACCGCCGTCGGCAGGGCAAAGGGGAAATCGACCAACGCATCGAGAAAACGTCTTCCGGGAAACCGGTAACGAGTGAGTACCCAGGCCAGCAGCGTGCCAAAAATGGCATTGAGAACAGCGGCGAGAAAGGAGGCTCCAAAGGTCAGGCGATAGGCGGCCAGCGCGCGGTCCGTGGTGGCGAGTCGCCAAAAGTCGGACCAGCTCAGCTCGGTCGCTCGCAGCGTCAACGCCGCCAACGGGATGATCACCACGGCGCTCAGGAAGAACAAAGTGAAGCCCAGCGTCAGGCCAAACCCCGGCAACGGACTGGGTTTCTTCAGGGTCATGCCACTTCAGTGGTCAAGGCCCCGTCTTCACGGGCGGCAACGGCCCAGAGCGACCGAAATCGGGCGGCCCTCAACCAGTGGTTCCCCCTTCTTCCACGACCGTCGAATCGGCGCGGAGGTCGAACCCAAACCCACGCTGGTGTGCGATGCTCAACCATTTTTCTCAGAAAGGCGTGACCGATTAAATCAACAGGCGTAGTCGAGAATGGCTGATTGTCTTCCCCGCCGTTCCGATCGCGACAGCACAGTTGCCTGCACCGTAATCGGTTGCCATTGAATGACTCGTACCCAGATCGACACCAAGGAACGAATTTCATCAAAAGCGCAGCGAATCAAGCGAGTTTGTGTGAATCTCGATCAGGGCGGTGAACTTTAAGCGAGTGCTCGCCGGTGGAACCGCTCGAGCCCTGGCCGTTCAGGCGGGCGAACTGTTGGCGCCAGCGCTCGATATTGGCGACGGGAAGGGTGACTCGAAATGTGAATGGACTGTCGATCCATTGGCGAATCGCCTCCAGGTCTTCTCGCGGTACGGTCGGCAGGCTGGTATCGCGACCGATTTCCCGAGCCCGGTTATCCACCTCCAGAATCAGGGATCGCCGCCGATGGTTGAGGCAGTGAATACCGCCGTGCAGACGGGTGCCGATATAGTCAAACGGCACCTCGGAACGGACGAAGGCCTCGAAGGTTCGAAAGTCCCGTTCGAGAATCTGCCAGTTGGCGTCGAATTCCCGAAGGTAGGGATGATCGAATTCACCCTGCGGGAAGACATAGATTTTGTCGTATCGGCTGCTGAGAAGCTGGACCAACCGCCGGTCATGCTCGGGGTTCTTGTTGTAGTCGGTCAGGGTCATCAGGACGTGCGGCGCCTTGGCGTGGGGAAACTCCTCGGGGCGGGCCTCCGCCAGCGGCCACATGGAGGGGCAGGCGGTGTTGACCACGTGGCGGTAGCCGATTCGTCTCAGCATGGCCTCGGTGTAACTGTCCCGGACCGCGTGAAGGCCCGAGTCGGAGAGCAGAAACTTGAGGAAGATCCGGGTGAACAGATTGGGTGGCTCTTCATACTTCCACCAACCGACCCCTAGAAGGACGGCGCGGGTCATGCCCGGGACATGACGCAGGGAGATCACCCATTGGCGATACCGGTTCATCTGGGAATTCAGGAGGTTGGTTCCTCCCGCCACGGTGACGTGGGCGGAGCGCAGTTGTCTGCGTTCGGCAGGACTCGGCGTCCGGAAGGTCGAAAGCCGGAGAACCTCCCACCCAGGAAACAACCGCGCGACTTCCCGGTTGACGGCCTGTTGGATGACTTGGTTCCCGAGGTTGCCGGCCGGTGTGCCAGCGGGGTCTTTGATTCCTGGATCGAAGAGGCAGAGGGTCATGGACAAGAGAAAGAAGGGACGACTGCGGTCGTTTCCCGAATCGGTTTCGTGGAACGGAAACCTCCCTTGGCTCACCGCCGGGTGGCGACCAAGCCGGGTAGATACGACCAAGCCATTCGGGTCTCTTCGCGTTGTTGGTCGCTGGCACGGAGGCAGTCGTCGCGCAGGTGAGGGGCAGCGCTCCAAGCTTCGTCCATCCGCCAAACCAGGGCGTCGGACGCATCGGGCCGATCCAGCTCCACGACGGTCATAGCGGCACCGAACAAGCCTGCCAAGCCCGCAAACTTGGCGGTGTAGTACTTGGAAGCGGCCAATCCCACGACCGGAATCCCCTGTCCCAGGGCAAAGACCGCGGCATGGTAGCTTCCGGTCACCACCACCCGGCAGCGTCCGACCCGACGAATGACTTCGAGAGGATGGAAGGGGCAAGGGTCGGCAAAAACCGTCGCGGAAGATCCCACCAGGGAACGTGCCGCGGGTTCATCCGGCGTCTGATGCCCAAAGAAAATCGGGCAGGGCATGATGCTCACCCCCTTCGAGCGGGCAAAACGAGCAATGGCCTGGCCGATCCCGGCCAGATCGGAACCGGAAGTCCGGGCGTAGTCGGCCACGCGGATATTGAATCCCAGATGATCGCCAGGTTGATCCGTACGGAGCCGGGCGGTCAGGTCGAGCGCGCTGTCGCCGGTAATGACCCGACGATCGGGGGGAAGGTCCAGTTCGCCCGCCAATGACGGTCCCAAGACGCCTTCACGCAGACCGATGAGATGGGCGCGGCGCAGCATGGTTCCAATCAGTTGTCGGGTGTCGGCTCGTTCCAATGGACCGAGGCCCTGACCAAAGAGGGCCGTGGGGATGCCCAGGCTTTGGGCCACCAGGAGCACCTTGGTGCAGCGCAACGCGGAGCTGGCAAAGGCATCATTCAGGTAACCTCCACCCGCCGCCAGGACCAGGTCGCTCTGTCCCAGCAGCGACAGTTCCGGCTCCGATTGGGGATCCGCTTGCCGACGAAGACGGTTTCTCCAGGCGACGATCCGCAGATAACGATGCGCGTTGAACAGGAGCCAGCGGCGTTCCAACGCATCCAATCGCAGGATTCGACCCAGGCTCTGCGGGGCCAGTTGGCGCCAGGCGAGTTGATACAAACCCGAGGCGGAAACCCGGGTGGCCGCCGGACAAAACCGACTGACCCAGTCGGCGTGTCGGGCCGGAACATGGATGATGGCTTCCGGGAAAAGCGCACGCAGGCGTTCCACGTCCATCATCAACATGGCCAGATCGCCCACGTTGACCATGACCTGATTGGGGTGCTCGACCCAGATCGAGCGGGCCAACTGACTGAAGCCGGCGGCCGAAGGATTGGCCGGGTTGACCGGAGCGGCCGTCCGAACGCTCGGGTTACCGGGTCCCAGCTTCGGACCTGTCAGCCTTGATTCGAGGGCCTGCACTGCCGGAGGTCAGATGTTCAGTGCGATCGACGGAAGAGACCGATACGCGCTGAAGATCGACGCGAGGGCCGCCACCAGGCGAGGGGAGAGCCTCATGATCGTAGAATAGGCGACGGTATCGTGAGGTTCTCTCACTTAGCTCCAATCTTGTTGATCACCTGGTCGAACGTGCCGCCGTCGCTGAAGTGGGTTTTGTGTGCGGTGGCCCAGCCGCCGAATTCCCCGTCGATGGTGACGAGTTCGAGTTTCGGAAAGGTCTGGGCATATTTTTGGGCCACGGATTCCAGCCGCGGGCGGTAGTAGTGTCGCGCGGCGATTTCCTGTCCTTCCTCGCTATACAGGTATTCGAGGTAGGCGCGCGCCACGGCCTCGGTTCCCTTCCGCCGTACCACCCGGTCCACCACGGTCACCGACGGTTCGGCCAGAATGCTCAGTGAGGGAGCCACCAAATCGAATTTTCCCTCACCCAGTTCCTTGAGGCTCAGAAAGGCTTCGTTCTCCCACGCGATCAGCACGTCTCCGATTCCCCGCTGGATAAACGTGGTAGTGGATCCTCGGGCGCCGGTATCCAGCACCGGCACATTGCGGAAAAGTTGCGTCATGAACTCCTGGATCTTCGCTTCATCACCTTCGAACTTCCGCTTGGCATACGCCCAGGCCGCCAGGTAGTTCCACCGCGCTCCGCCCGAAGTTTTGGGATTGGGGGTGATGACCGACACATCCGACCGGACGAGGTCATCCCAGTCCTGGATGTTCTTGGGGTTCCCCTTGCGCACCAAGAAAAGGATGGTGGAGGTGTACGGAGCGCTGTTGTCCGGCAGACGTTTCTGCCAGTCCTTGGGCAGCAGACGTGAGCGTTCGGTGATGGCGTCGATATCGTGGGCGAGGGCCAGAGTCACGACGTCGGCGGCCAGACCATCGATGACCGCGCGGGCTTGTTTGCTGGAGCCGCCATGGGACTGTTGGACGGTGACGGTGTCCCCGGTTCTTTCCTTCCAGTGTCGGATGAAGGCGGCGTTGAAATCGGTGTAGAGCTCCCGGGTCGGGTCGTACGACACATTGAGCAATTCCAGGTTCTTGGCGGAAAGGAGCACGGTCGTGCCCAGAATGCCGGCCAGAACCAGGAGCTTGGCGAGATAAGGTGAAGGTGACAATTTCATGCGAGTAAATGATCAGAAGCTGGACGGAACACGTCGGACGGTCGGCTCCGGCCTAGGTCGCTGAAGCGCAGTTGAGATCGCTTATTCTGGATGGGACATGGCTTGGTATCCTCGGGAGGGCTGGCCTGAGTGGATCTCGCGCCGGGCTACGATGGTTCGTCCCCGCAACGGAGGGTCTGGACCACGATCATGGTTCCAAACTTCAGGCAACCCGATGCCCCGTCCGGAAAGTTGCGCGTCTAAACACTATAATGTCAATTGAGATTCCGTAATTCATTTGCCCGAGTGTTCTTGTGGTCCATTGCACTGAAAATCGATTCACTCAGTTGGGTATTGTCGAAAACCTTGATTGCGGCAATCCTGTTTCAAACGCTCCGGAAGAATGAAGTTGTCGGTCCGAGGAAAGTACGCATTGCGCGCCCTGACGGTGCTGGGGGAGAGCTATGGCCCGGAGGTGGTGAGGATCCAGGCGATCTCGGATCAGCAGAACATCCCCAAGCGGTTCCTGGAACAGATCCTCTTTGACCTCAAGTCTGCCGGTATCGTCGAAAGCCGGCGCGGCGTTGGTGGTGGTTACCGTTTGGCCGCTCCGCCCGACAAGATCCCGCTCGCCAAGGTCATCCGGCATCTTGAAGGAGCGCTCGCGCCGGTAGGGTGTATCAGCGAACGGTTCTACGAAAAGTGTTCCTGTCCGGATGAGCTCAAATGTCCCCTGCGTTCCGTCATGAAGGAAGTTCGGGACGCCATCGCCCAGATTCTGGAGGCCAATACCGTGGCCGACTTGGTCGCTCGGGCGGCCAAGCTCCGCTCCCTGCCCGATCGGCCACTGGATTTTGTCATTTGAAGGGGGAGCAATCTACGCCGGCATGAGAGGCGGAAGATTTCGATCCCGTTCGGAGAGGGCGGATACCGGCCGAGGCCACGGGATCTTCAGCGTTTGGTCATCCCAACGGCATCCCCGGGCCAACTCTGGGAAGTAAAAATCAGACATCAAGTAGGCGACTTCCGCCTGGTCGGTCAACGTCTGGAATCCATGAGCAAAGCCGGCGGGAACATAAAGCTGGGTGGGGATATCCGCCGAAAGCTCGAAGGCCTGCCATTGTCGGAAAGTGGGTGAACCGGGCCGAAGATCGACGATCACATCCCAGATGACCCCAGCGGTGCAGCGGACCAGCTTGATTTCGGGGTGGGGTTCAGCCTGCCAGTGCAATCCTCGGACGGTTCCGGCACGCCGTGTCCGGGTGTGATTCGCCTGCGGCCAGCGGACATGGAGTCCCCGTTCGGCAAACTCCCGTTCACACCAAGTCCGGGTGAAACTGCCCCGTTCGTCTTCACGTGGCTCCAGTTCGATGAGCCAAGCTCCTGGGAGGTCAGTTGGGGAAAAGTTCATATGAACCCGGCTACACCACCCTCACCTCGGGCAAGGGCAGGATGAACTTCCCTCCAGCGGTACGCCAAGCCTGCTGTTGACCCAGGATCTCATCCGCAAAATTCCACGACAACAGCAACGCATGCCGGGGTTTTCGCGTCATGAGTTCTTCAACGGGCACAATGGGCAGATGCGAACCCGGGGTCAGCCGGCCTTGTTTGGCGGGACTCCGGTCCACCACGAACTCCAGGCAGTCGAATCCTCTGCGCCCGAGTCCATAAAAATTGAGTAGGGTACTTCCTTTGGCCGACGCACCATAGGCACACAACCGGTGGCCTTGGGAATGGAGTTCCTGCAGTTGATCCAACAAGGTCTGCCGCAAACGCCGCACCTGGAACCCAAAGTCTTCGTAGTAATGGGACGTGCCGACTCCCTTGGCCTGCTCCTCCAGGGCCAGTGCCAGGACCGACGGCTGGATGGGATGCGCCTCGCGCGGGCCAACAAAGATTCGGAGTGACCCGCCATGGATCGGGATTCGCTCGACGGCGTGGATCTCCAACCGGTGCCGAGCCATCAGCGGCTGGAGAGCGGTCAGCGTGAAGTAGAAGACATGTTCGTGGTAAATCGTGTCGAATTCCCGGTGTTCGATCAGATCGCAAGCATAGGGAAACTCGAGCACGATCCGTCCGGCTGGCTTCACCAGATGCGCGAGGGCGGCGACGAAGTCATTGATGTCGGGCACGTGGGCGAAGACGTTGTTTCCCAGAATCAGATCCGCTCGCTCCCGTTCGGCTGCGATTTGGCGGGCGGTGGCGAGATTGAAGAATTGATTCAAAGTGGGAATACCACGTCCTTGGGCGACTTCCGCAATATTCCGTGCCGGTTCGATTCCCAGGCAGGGCACTCGAGAGGCCACAAAATTCCGGAGCAAGTAACCGTCGTTGCTGGCCACTTCCACCACCAAACTGCGGGGTCCCAGGCAAAACTCGTCGCGATAGCGTCCCGCCGCCTCGCTGGCATGGGCCAGGAGGGCGTCCGAGACGGAGGAAAAGTACAGGTATTCCGAGAACAGTTGGACGGGAGGAACGACCTCCGTGATCTGCATCAGCCAGCAGGAGGGGCAAACCACCACTGCGAGCGGAAACCGCGGTTCCGGTAGGGTTAAGTCCTGGGGGCGCAGCAGGTTATTGGCGAGCGGTTGCACGCCCAGATCCAGGATCGATTGGTCGGCCGCGGAGCCACAGGACCGACAGCAGAAGGCGTTCATCAATTCCAGAACAAGTGAGAGTCGAGTCGGCCTTGGGCGAGATGCCGTCGCAGCGTCTGAAGCCGGATGAACGGCGACTGGCGAAAGTCCGCGTCGGTAAACCCCATTCGCTCCAGCCCGGACTTCAATCCAGCGACCGCCTCCGACAGGGAAACACGCGGCTGGTGGTGGGGTGCCAGGGCTCGGAACCGGCTGAAGTTGACACGGTAGCTGCGCCGGTCGGGCGCCGCGTCCGGATTAACCGACACGCCGGCACCGGGAATCACCTCCGCCACGCCCTCGGCGAGTTGCCGCACTTGGTAGTTCCACGAATCAGAGCCGGCATTCACCACCAAGTCATCACCGGCGGACGCCGGACGGGTCATCGCCCATTCGATGGCCCGCGCCATATCCTGCACATGGATCAACGGACGCCAGGGAGTGCCATCACTGAGAATCTTGATCCGGCCGGTGGTCAGCGCGCTCGCCACAAAATCGTTGAGCACCAAGTCGAGTCGCAAACGTTGACTCCATCCGCACGCCGTCGCGAACCGCAGGCTGGTGGTGCGGAAGCCCGGTCCCGCCAGGGATTTCAGATCCCGCTCGGCGAAAACTTTACTGCGGGCATAGGCGGTCAGCGGATCCAGGGGCGATTCCTCCGTTCTCGGTCCATCCTCGGCCAAGCCATAAACGCTGCAACTGGAGGCGAACACGAAAGCGCTGGCGCCCGCCTCGCGCGTGGCCCGGGCCAGTTCGATCCCTGCCTGATGATTGATGTCCAAGGTCGCGGCCTCGAACTGGTTTCCCATCGGATCGTTGGAGAGGGCCGCGAGGTTCACGACGACATCCACTCCGGGCAAAATCCGTCGGGGAAAGCGGCGCAGGTCACCGTGATACTGCGCATCGAGCCCCAGCTCCGGTACCCGGTCCACTCCGGTCAGACAATGCGCGAAGTAACCCGTATCGAACCCCAACAGTTCCGCATCCGGCCAGGTGGTCCGTAGATGTTGGGTCAATACCGGACCGACATAGCCCAGGTTTCCCGTGATCAGCACACGCACTGGGGGAGCCTTGGCGAAACGGATGCGTCCTCAAAGGCCAAACCGAGCTTCCCATCGATTTCGGATGCGACCGAAGCTCGTTTCCCAACACCTCGCTGCGGGCCTTTCCGCGCCCATCCTCAACCCACGGCCGGCGGCGCGAAGCCCGGACGGTAGTCGCGCCGGAGGAGTGTGTTGTTGGCCTCGTCGTGGTTCGAGAACCGGTGGTTCGCCGCATCCCAGCGCAGTTCCTGACCGGGAAAGCGCGTCGCCTTCACCGCCAGCAGCGCCGGTTCGGTAATGCGCACGCCGATTTCGAAGGGCGCCCACAGTGCTTTCTTCGCGCCGAGACAGTTGTCGGCCCAATCCTTCCAGTGCTGACGCGGTTCCACCTCGGGCAACGGTTCGTTTTCGATGACCCGGCCCTTTCGGAAGAGTGTGATCTTGCCATCGGCTTGGAGCAGCAGCGTCCCGTCCTCGCAGACCACCATGGTATGATTCGCGCTGACCTTCATCGGTGGCAGGCCGAGTGCGGCAAAGGACGGCTGTTGACCGCTGTCGTTGTATTGCACCACGAATTTTTCCCGCGCAAACCGACCGCCGCCGGGATAAGTGAGCGTGCTCTGGTTGTGGGCGGAATGGCCGGTGTTGGATGGCCGGATGGTGTGCGTGAGCACGGCCTCTGGGGAGGGTAGGTCATAAGCGAAGTACAGCAGATCGAGCAGATGGCAGCCCCAGTCCGCCAGTTGGCCGCCGCCGGTGTCCCAAAACGCGCGCCAGCGCCGCGGTGCCAGATCCTCGCTGTACGGTAGATCGTCGGTGACCGGACCCACCCAGAGCTTCCAGTCCAGTTGTGCGGGAATGGGTTGCGCGGGCGTCCACGGACTCCAAGGGTCGGCAAAGTAATGGCCGCGTTCGACGGCGCCGGTCCACACGTACGCCTCGATGGGCCGGCCCAGTTGGTTGCGGCGGAGGAGTTCCACCGCCTGCATTCGCCCCGTGAGTGCGGACCGTTGGTTGCCCATCTGGGTCACCAGGTTCGGCCGCGCCTTCAGCGCCTCCTGGATCATCCGGAGCTCATCGAGTTGGTGGACGAGAGGCTTCTGTCCGTACACGTGTTTCCCGTGTTTCAACGCCGTGAGCATCATCGGTGCATGGTGATGGTCGGGTGTCTCCACGATCACGGCGTCGAACTGGTCCGCCCGGTTGGCGAAGGCTTCGCGATAGTCGGTGAGACGCCAGGCGTTGGGGAACTCGGTGGCCATCTTGTCCAGTTCGGAGCGATCGACGTCGCAAAAGCCGACGAACTCGACCTGCGGATGACCTTTCAATTGGCTGCGCTCCAGACCGCCGATGCCACCCACTCCGATCTGGAACAGGCGTAGTTTGCTGTTCTGATTGAGTTGCGCGCGGGTACGGGCCGACAGCGTGGTGAGTCCGGCGGCGGCCACGGCACTGGTCCTCAAAAACGAACGCCGCGTCACGGGAAGGGAAGGGGGGACGACGGGAAGATTCATGGCTTGCCTTTATGCTGCACGATGCGACGCCCGGCTCAAGCAAAACGAGAGTGGGCGCGGAGGGGAGCGCCTCTTGAGCTTGTCCCTCAACAGGGGCACGCGCCCAAGCTCCAAAGGCCAAAATCCAAATCCCAAAGAAGCTCTCAAGCCCCAACTTCACTGGTTTGTGACGCCGCCCAAGGGGGGCGAGACTCGACCGAAGCCCCCAACGCCCCGCTTCCAGGGCGGTTCGGACGGGAACCAGGAGCTTGGAGCTTCACTCCAGGAGCGCGGGTCTGTGACCCGCAGCGGCGTGGTGACCGGGAGGGCGAGGGAATGAACTGGAGCCTGAAAAGCCGGGACCTTGCTGCGAGTCACAGACTCGCGCTCCGCCAGATTCGCGTGGGCCGCGGGGAAACCGATGGATAATAGTACAAAGTGCCAAGGCGACACCAAGTGCCAGGTCACTGGTGTTCCTGGAGCCTGAAGAGCCGGGACCTTGCTGCAAGTCACAGACTCGCGCTCCGCCAGATTCGTGTGGGCCGCGGGGAAACCGATGGATAATAGGACAAAGTGCCAAGGCGACTCCAAGTGCTAGGTCACTGGTGTTCCTCCTGTGGGGCGGTTGGGGCGGGAGGTTCTTTGACGCTGCCCTGTCAATGGGCCGCCCCGCGTTCCACGCGCAGCGCAGGAACGCGGCAGTTCGCAGTGCAGCGTCGAGTATCCTGTGGAGCGACCGGGTACGATGACCACGGCGGAATTCAGCCGCTTCGCTCTCTCCTCCGCTCTACCCAAACTTGCGGTCAGGCGAAGTCGTAAACGACCACCCGCTGCCAGAGGGAGCGGCACTGCTCGACGAACTTCAGGTGTTCGGGATGAACCTGGTAGTCGTCCTGGGTCTTTTTGTCAGGAAATACCAGATTCAAGGCCACCTGATAGCTCTGGTCCACCACCGGCCGGTGGCTGCCCACCATTTTTCCCATGTGAAACTGCAGCACGCCCGGAATGGGCTTCAGATACGTTTCGCCGCCCGCAATCAGCTCATCGGCAGCCTGGGGGTTGGAAGGATCGGTCCAGAAGATGACAACGTGAGAAAACATTGGCGAAAGGCTAGGAAGGGGGATGGTGCGTGCCAAGCCCCGGATCGTCGGTCACCCTGGGTCGCCCCTGGAGATTCAGATGGCGCCTGATGTCCTCGGCTCCATGGCTGCGGACAGCAGGACGCGCTGATTGTGCGGCGCGAGTGGAGTCGCCTGGGGTGGGAGCGCGGGTCGGTGACCCGCAGCAACGTAGCCGCCGGGAAGGCGATGGAATTCTCCCAATCGATGCTCTGTCCCATGGGGTTCGGGGTGAGTTGGGACGAGCGGACGTGACGAGAAGAGTGCGCTTCGTTCCCTCAGCGGCGACGCGTCCGCAGAGTGGAGGTCTTGGTTACCCATGCCCTTCCTGCGTCCGACGAAAGGCTTCTACCAAACGTTCCACGTAGGCGGCCGGATGAAAGCGCTGATAATGTCGGCGCGCCGCTTCCCCCATGGTTCGGCAGCGGTCGGTGTCGGTCAGGAGGCGTTGAAGGGTGGAGGCGAAAGCAGCGGAAGTCCGTTCCTCCACCCCGAAGCCCGTTTCGCCCTCCACCAACCATTCGTCCACCGCTCCCCCGCGGAACGCCACGATCGGCCGTCCATGCGCCAAAGCCTCGACTCCAATCAATCCGAACGGTTCCCGCCGCACCACCGGGAAAAGAATCACCTGCGCCCGCTCGTACCACGCATCCAGATCGGCCGGACTCACTTCGCCCAGAAAGCGGACGCGATCAGCGATCTTCAAGGTTTTGGCGAGCCCCTGCAGCTCCTCCCGTTGGTTTCCGTCGCCGGCAATCACCAACTGCCAGTTGGGAACTCCCAACAACGCCACCGACTGCAGGGCGAGGTCTACCCCTTTGCCCGGAGCTAGCCGGGAAGGCAGCAGCAGCAGCCCCGGCTCTATGGCGGCGACGGACGCAGGCGGCTGGGCAAACAGCGGAATCACATCCATCCGGGCGGGATCGTAGCCATTCTCCTCCAATCCCTGGATCATGAAGTGCGAGGCCACTTGGAGGCGGACCTTGGGCAGCCGCTTCAGCACGGCGAGTTCTTCTGTCCGCCGCCAGCGTTGCCAGTTGCCCAGCGGGTTTTTCCCCCCGCAACCCTGCGCGTAATTCCAAAAGAGGCATCCTGCGCCATGGGGCCGATGGCAGGGATCGCAGGCGCGGTCCATGCGATCGCCGCTGGGGCAGAACCAAGTCTGGTCATGGAGGAACACGCAGGTCGGTCCCAGCGCCGCGGCTTCTTCGAGCAGTCGTGGTCGCCGGACGTAATGGATTTGCACGACGTCCGGCTGGAATTCATGAACGAGCCGCGCGAGGTCCCCAGGAACTCCGCCTTGCGGCAGGGCAAACACCGGACATCGGACTTCCACCGGACCGTCATCCTGGTAGATCAGCCCGACTTCGTGCCCCGCCCGTCCCAACCAGTCGCAGGTTTCCACCACAACTCGGTTCATGCCGCCGTTGTGAGGGCGGGCAGAATCATTGAGCAGCAGGAGCCGCACGGGCGCACGATGCCGGGGTGGGTATGCCAGGGTCAATGTTGGCCCCGGGGATCAGCCGAGGAAGGCTTGGAAATCAGCCTCGGGTGCGCTGCTGAATTCCTGTTCCTCGCCGTTCCACGGAATCCACAGGCGCGCGGCGTGCAGGGCTTGATGAGGCATCAATAATTGGTTGCGTTGGGCCTCCGTCAGTCGGTCGTAAACGAAGTCCAGGTAAAGGTGTTCGTCCGGCCCATAGAGTTTGTCCCCGACCAGCGGGTGTCCCACCGCCGCCAGGTGGATCCGGATCTGATGCTTGCGACCGGTGTCCAGCCGGATTCGGAGGAGGGAGAAGGTCCCTTCGGTCCGGACAAAAATCCGTTCCCGCCACCAGCGGGTCCGGGCGGGCGAACCGTCGGCCCGAACGCAATCCTTGATGGCCACGAGGCTGGATTCGTCCCGCCCCAAGGGGAGGTCGATGACGCCTTCGGAGGCGGCGAGCGGTCCGTGAACGAGGGCGAGGTATTCCTTGGTCACCAATCCGAGGGACCACCATTGCCGCAGTTCCAGCGCGGCGGTGGACGTCTTGGCGACGACCATGACGCCGCTGGTCTCGCGGTCGAGCCGGTGGACCATCTGGGGCGCGGAGTCGGCTCCCAGATACAGGCGCACCCGGCTCACCAAACTGGACCAGGCGTCGCCCTTGGTCGGATGGCAGACGAGACCAGCGGGCTTGTGCAGCACCAGCAGATCGGCGTCTTCATGGAGGATGGGGAAGAGATTCACGATTGGGGTAGAGAGTGGGGCGACTCTTGAATTTGTCCTCCGGCAGAGGACCGGGGACATCTGTCACGGGGCGAAAGTTCCAAGTTCCAAGCTCAAAGCTCCAAAGAAGTTCCAAGTTCCCGGTTCCGCCAGAATCGGGAGCCCGAGCGGGATGTGTTTTTTGCGCTTCGAAAGGGATTTGGAGATTGGAGCTTCTTTGGGATTTGGATTTTGGCCTTTGGAGCTTTGAGCCCGGTTTGAGGACTAAAACAAGATGCGCCCAGAGAGTGGTTACTTGGCCATTGGCAATTGGCAAGGCCTGGGTACGGTCGCGTCGTTCGTGAAGCTTCGTGCCATTCTTCCCTGGGTCTTTGCGGTGGTATTCGCCTTGAGCCGCTGGCCGGGTCTGTTGCCCGTCAACTTCAGTCTCGCCTACGCCTTCGTATTTTGCGCCGGGGCCCTGCTCCCCGGGCGCCTGGGCTGGGCGTTGCCGCTGGGCGCGCTGCTGATCACGGACCTGGCCCTCAACGGCTACTACCAGGTTTCCGGCGGGTGGGCGGTCTTCACGCCGGTGAATCTGTTGCTGCTGGGCGCCAATTACGCCGGCTATGCGGTCCTGTTCGGTTTGGGACGTTCCTTTGGCCCCGGGTCACGGTTCCTCAGCCTGGTGGGTGGGGGTCTGCTCGGGGCCGTGCTGTTCTATTTGGTTACCAACACCGCCGCCTGGCTCTTCAATCCGTTTCACAATCCAGAATACAGCCGGAACCTCGCGGGTTGGCTCATCGCGCTGACCAAGGGCACGGGCGGTTATCCGCAAACTTGGGAATTCTTCCGGAACACCCTGCTGAGCGGCGGATTGTTCACCGCGTTGTTGGCCGGCACCTGGAAGCTCACCGTCGAAGAGTCGCCGGCGACCTCGGACGAGGAGACAGCGGACGAAGGAGAGGCCGAAGAGGCCCGGAGCTGACCCTCCGGTGATCCGATCGAGGACGGTCCGCTCGCCCTGCCATGCGACTGGGAATCATTTCCGATACTCACGGATACCTGGATCGACGGGTGTTCGACATTTTCGCCGACGTGGACCGGATCCTGCACGCCGGTGACATCGGCTTCCCCAGCCTCATCCTAGAACTGGAAGGCGTCGCACCAGTGACGGCCGTACTCGGCAACACCGATGCCGGGCTCGATTTTCCGCTCACCGACGTGGTGGATGCCGCCGGATGGAAGGTGTTGGTCCATCACATCGTGGATCCCGCCGATCCCCAACGCAGCATCGGCGAGCGGTTCCGGCGGAGCCGTCCGGGTATCGTGGTGTTTGGACACACCCATAAGGCGTGGCACGAGACGCGCGACGGGGTGGTTTTTCTCAATCCCGGCTACGCCGGCAAGCCCCGGTTCAATCTCCCTCGTTCCGTCGTGGTGGCGGAGTTGGAACCGGGGAAGCCGCCGGCCTTCCGGTTTGTCGCGCTGTGACGGAATTAGATTTTGGGCTGCATCTGGCGGCTGATCCGGGCGGCCAACTCCGCTGCGGCATGGTAGCCCTGCACCCGAAGCTTGGTCTGGTACGCCGCTACTTCGATCAGACCCGCCATGTCCCGTCCCGGTCGGACTGGAATGACCATGTGCGGTACCTCTTGTCCCAGCAGGGTCTGATACGCCAGGTCGAGCCCCAACCGATCAATCTCGCGCGTGTCCTCCCACCGCTTCAACGTGACCACCAGATCGACGCGCATGTCCCGTCGGATGGCTTTGACACCAAACATCGCCGCCACATCAATCAACCCGATCCCCCGAACCTCCATCAGGTTCCTTCCCAGAACCTTGGCCGTGCCGCGTAGTTCATTGCCATCCTGAATCCACAGGCAGACGACATCGTCCGCCACCAAGCTATGGCCGCGATCGAGCAAGCCGACCATCGCCTCGCTTTTCCCAATGCCGCTTTCCCCCTGGACGATCACTCCGACCCCGCCGACATCCACCATCCCGGCATGGATCTGCGTTCGGGGGGCAAAGAGGTTCTCCAGCGCAATGGTGGCGCGGCTGATGAACTTCATGGTGATGAGCGAACTGCTAAACAACGGCACATCCTCCTCCTCGGCATGCTGCAAGAACGCGCGTCCCGGCTTCAGGTCACGGCAGAGGACCACGCAGGGAATCCGGTGGCGGAACAATCCCTGGATACGCTGGATGCGGAGTCTTTCGGGAAGCGAGCGGAGATAAGCCGTTTCCACACTGCCGATGACCTGAACGCGTTTGGGGGCAAAGTACTGCTCGAATCCAGCCAAGGCGAGTCCAGGCCGATTGACGGTCTGTTCGCGAATCAAGCGTTTCAGGCCAACGGCACCGGCCACCAGCTTGAGAGAGAGCGTCGTACCGACCGCGGTGTAGAATTGCTCGACGGTGATGGCGGTGGTGCTCATGGGCCGCAGGTTGGCATCGGGGACCCGGCGGGTTCAACCATCGCCGCCGGGGCGCGGGTCGGTGAAGGCGCTGGCCCACGCCTTGGTCGCGCATCCCTTCCTCCGGTTCGCCGCCCGGTTACTTCCAGGGATTCCGCCCCGGGTATTTCACCTGGTTGGTCAGCACCTTCTTGGGCTGCGGCGGACGGTAGAGGATACCGAACCGCGCCAGATTGCTGGAGGCGACCGCAAAGTTGGTCACCGTCGCTCCCAACTGCAGTCGTAGCGCGTCATCCTTCAACAGCGCTCCCACCGGGCCTTTCCCCTCCCGCAGGTCGGCGGTGATCAACTTCAGGTCAGCGGTGGTTTCGCTGGCATTGCTGAGGAGCTGGCTGAGGGCGGGCTTTTGCTCGGCGATGAAGAGATCCACGTTGGTCACCACGAGGCCCAGGCGGGCGGTCAACTGGGTCAGATTGCTGAAGGTCAACGTCACGGCCGGCGTGTGGTTGGTGATCAGGCGCCGCACGTCGCCCAGCGTGTCCGTGGCTTCGGCGGAGGCGTGACGGAAGTTGGCCGCCGTGGCCGCCAGATGGTTCAGCGTTTCGTCGGTCAGGAGCCTTTGATCCACCCGTTCCACCGTGCTGTTGATCTGTTCCACGGCCCGGTCGAGCTTGACCAGCAGCGCCGTGGCGGCCTTGCCCGCATCCTGCAGGTTGAAGGCCGTCTCGGCCTGGACCACGGCGCCGTGATTCAAGATGGGCTTCTCGTTCCGCTGCGGAACAATCGCCACGAACTCATCGCCCAAGAATCCCGACTGCTCGATCCCGAACCGCGCGTCGCCGTGGATCGGATACTTCCGGAGAATCCGTGCCGAGATTTCCACCGACCGCCGATCGGGCGTCAGGTCGATGCTGCTGACGTTGCCGACGGGGACTCCCGACAACGTCACCGGCGCACCCGCCGTCAGGCCGCCAATCCGGTCGGTGACGATCCGGACCGTGTAGGTCGGGGCGAAGAGGCCGCGGGCCTGGCTGAAGTTCAGGATCATCCCGGCAATCAGCGCCAGGGTGAACGCCACGAAGAGACCAACTTTTTTGGGCTGAGACATGAGGCCGACGAATCAGGGAGTTTGGATGGGCTCGCCGGCCGGGGTAAGGCCCGCCGGAATGCCATTGACGAAGTGGTACACCACCGGGTCGGCGGAGCCGAGAATTTGCGCGGTGGGGCCGTCGGCATAAATCACCCCCTCGTGCAGCATCAGAATCCGATCGCTGATGCGGCGGGCACTGGCCATGTCGTGCGTCACCGCCACGCTGGTGATCCCGAGTTGCTGCCAGACCCGGCGGATGACGCCGTCGATGCGGGCGGCCGCCACCGGATCCAATCCGGTGGTGGGCTCGTCGTAGAGGAGGATCCGGGGGCGGTACACGATGGCCCGGGCCAGGCCGACGCGTTTGCGCATGCCGCCGGACAATTCGGAAGGCTTTTTGTCCTCGATTCCGGACAGTTCGACCATTTCGAGGGCCTCGGCCACCAGCCGGCGGATTTCCGCGGGCGAATGGTTTCGTTCCTTCAGGAGCACGAAGCCGACGTTCTCGAAGACGCTCAGTGAATCGAACAGGGCCGCGCCTTGGAACAGCATTCCAAACTGCCGCCGCACGGCCAGCAGCGCCCGTTCGTTCAAACGACACAAATCGGTGCCGCCGATGCGGATTTGTCCACGGTCGGGTTGCAGCAGGGCCACCAGATGTTTCAACAACACGCTCTTGCCGCCGCCGCTGCGTCCGATGATGACGACCGCTTCGCCCGCCTGGATGGAGAAACTAACCCCTCTCAGCACCGGCGTCTGCCGGAAGCTTTTCCACACGTCCTGGACGTCGATCATGGCGGGTGCAAAGGCCGTTCGAAACGTTCCCCTCAAGTCAGCAGTTGGGCCAGCAGCAAGGTCAGGAAGAAATTGCTGATCAGGATGGTGATGCTGGCGGCCACCACGGCCTCCATGGTGGCCTTACCCACCCCTTCAGCGCCTTCGGGACAGGTGAGACCTTTGTAACAGCAGATCAGCGCGATGGCCGTTCCGAACAACGTGGCCTTGATCAAGCCGATGCTGACATCGGTGGCGGTGGTGTACCGGTTTACATAGGCGAGGTAATAGGCCCCTTCGATGCCGAGCAACTTCACTCCCACGATATAACTGGCGATGATGCCGGTGAGCACGGATTCACCAGTCAGCAGCGGCGCGGCGACGGTCAGGGCCAGCAGGCGCGGCACGACGAGATGGTCCACCGGATGAGTGGCCAAGGTGCGCAAGGCGTCGATCTGCTCCGTCACCCGCATGGTCCCCAATTCCGCCGCCATGGAAGCCCCCACCCGGGCCGTGAGCATGAGACCCGCCAGCACCGGCCCCAGTTCGCTGGCCATTCCGACGCTTACCACGGCGCCGGTGGCGGTATCGAGCCGGACCTTGTGGAATTGGAAGTAAGTCTGCGCGCACAGGACCATTCCGGTGGCGGCGCCGGTGGTGACCACCACGGTCTGGGACTTGACGCCCACGTAGTAGAGCTGTCGGACAAATTCCGACCAGGAAGGCCGCTGGTAACGAAGCGAACGGACCGCTTCGCCAAGGAGTTGGGCCACTGCGCCCAACGTTTCCAGCGTCTCATCGATTCGCTGACGGATTGCCGAGGCCATATGCAGAAGCGAAGGCTAGCCGGGCCTACCGACGGGTACCAGTCCGCAGGACCCACAACTCTCCGCCGGGCGCATCTTGATTTGGTCCTGAAACGACGGGACCGCGCCCAAGCTCCAAAGGCCAAAACCCAAAGAAGCTCCCCAGCCCCCCAAATTCCCCGGTCCGCGGCGCCACTCCGAGGGGAATGAGGCGCGCCCAATACTTTCCGACAGCACCCGAGGCGGGCGCGCTCCCCGCCCGAGATTCTCCCTTCCGCGTTCCGTATTCCACGGGATAAGGCTCGCGATCGACCGACCTTCCGCGTTGCCTTGACCGCACGTGAGCGGGGTGTTCGAAGACAATGATTGGCTGGTCTGGCAATGGGTCGATTCGGCTTTTCCTTCCGGTGGCTTCGCGCATTCCGCGGGTTTGGAGGCCGCGGTTCAGGCGGGGGAAGTTCGGGATCAGGCAGGCCTGGAAGCGTTCGTGACGGCCAGCTTGGAACAGGCGGGGCACGCCGCCCTCCCGTTGGTGACTGCCGCACATCACGACCCGGAACGCTTGGTGGAACTGGATGCTCTCTGCGAGGCGTTCACTTCGAATCACGTCGCCAACCGGGCCAGCCGTCGGCAAGGCCGGGCCCTCCTCCTGGCGGCTGATCGGATCTTCGGTCTGAAACCGGTCGCCCAACCGTCCTCGTTTGCCGGCCATCTGGCACCCGTGTTCGGTGCGGTGACGGCACGAATCGGCTTGGGGCAGGAGTGCGTGCAGCGGCTGTTTCTGTTCTGGCATCTGCGCGGATTGGTGGCGGCCGCAGTGCGGTTGAACCGGATCGGTCCGCTCGGCGGCCAGGCGCTTCAATGCCGCTTGGCCAAGGTCGGTGAGGCGGTCCGTCGGCGCTGTTCCCACCTGGGTCCCGACGATCTCGCCCAAACGGCGCCGTTGCAGGATTTGTGGCAGGGGCTCCAGGACCGGCTGCCGGTCCGTCTGTTCCAGAGCTGAAAGGAAAGAAATGGAGCAGCGCCGGCTCTAAGATGCGCCCGGCTACCGGTTCACGAGACGTTACCGTTGCGGGTCTCCGAGGGACCTTGGGAAGCTGAGCTGAGAGCTGAGAATTTCGACGTGGAGCCTGGGATTTTCTCTCCCCGGTTCCGGGCTCGAAATTTGTCGGAGATCTCCCATCCTCGCCGGACGCATGAATGAGGGTCCGGTATTGAATCCGCAAATCTCCCGTCTCCCGGTCTATGTTCCCGGCCAACCCATCGAGGAGGTGGCCCGGGAACAGGGGCTGGCGCCGGAAGAGGTCATCAAGCTGGCCTCCAACGAGAATCCACTCGGCCCGTCGCCCCGGGCGCTGACCGCCATGGAGCAGGCTCTCCGCAACCTGCACCTTTATCCCGACGGCAGCTCGTTTCACCTAAAACAGAAACTGGCGGAGAAATTGGGAGTCGAGCCAGCGAACCTGGTGCTCGGGAACGGCTCCAACGAGATCATCGAACTGGTGGGTCATGCCTTTCTGAATCCCGACACGGAGGTCGTGGCATCGCAGTATTGCTTCGCGGTCTATCCCATTGTCACGGCGTTGTTCGGTGCCCGTTTGGTCTCGGTGTCGGCCCGCGGCTTTTCCAGCGACATTCCGGCCCTGATCCGCGCTATCACCCCGCGGACCGCCGTCCTGTTCCTGGCCAACCCGAACAACCCCACCGGCACTCTGGCCTCGCACGCGGAGATCACGCAGTTGCTGGCCGAGGTGCCGCCGACGGTCCTGATCGTAATGGACGAGGCTTATGTCGAGTTTCTCACCGACCCGGCCGACTGCCTGGCCTTGGTGCACGAAGGGGTCCAACCCAATCTTCTGCTGATGCGCACCTTCTCGAAGATCTTTGGTCTGGCTGGTCTGCGGCTGGGCTATGGAGTCGGGGCCCCCGGGCTGATCGCCGCACTCGAGAAGATCCGGCAGCCGTTCAACATCAATGCCGTGGCCCAAGCCGGAGCGCTGGCGGCGTTGGAGGACGAAGACCATATCGCCCGAACGCGGGCCAACAACCGGCAGGGACGGGACTATCTGCAGACGGCGTTGGCGCAGCTCGGACTCGAGTTTGTTCCGAGCCACGCGAACTTTGTGATGGTTCGGGTCGGGGAGGGCGCCCGCGTTTTCGCCGCCTTGCAAACGGCGGGAATCATCACCCGCCCGTTGGCGAGCTATTCGCTTCCGGAATGGCTGCGGATTTCGGTGGGGACTCCCGCGGAGAACCACCGGTGCGTGATGGCACTGCGAACGATCCTGGGCCGGTGACGTCCGCGGGAAACGTTGTCCGCGCGAGGAGGGAGACCTTGGGGCGCATCTTGACACAGTCCTTGACGGGAGTGCGCTGAGGACGGGGACAGGGAAGCTCCAAGTTCCAAGTTCCAAGCTCCAACGGCGGGTGGGGGCCGGGGCGCCTGGACGTTGGAGCTTGGAACTTGGAACTACCCATGAACCGTTCCTTCCCACCTTGTAGAGTCG
>CAYYSX010000039.1:25312-30403 GCA_964474315.1 uncultured Verrucomicrobiota bacterium
GACGACTCTACAGGGGAGAGTTCAGGGCCTCGATTCACGTCCGGATTTTGGAGGCCCACCCTTCTTTGGAGTTTGGAGCTTGGCTTTTGGAGCTTCGGCTCCCGTCCCCATGCTCTCGGGTCACACTTCTCGCCACTTCTGTGCCACCGGCACCCGCCGCCCCACCCCGAAGGCTTTGGTGGTGACCTTAAGTCCGGGAGCCGCTTGACGCCGTTTGTACTCCGCTCCGTCGATGAGTCGGACCATCCGCCGAACGGTCGCCGGATCGAAGCCATCGGTGATGAGTTGCTCCACCGGCCGGCCCTGCACCACGTAACCATCCAGGATTGCATCCAGCAGCTCATACGGCGGCAGACTGTCCTGGTCCGTTTGGTCGGGACGCAGCTCGGCGCTGGGAGGTTTGCTGAGGCTGGGTTCCGGAATCAGCACCTGTCCCCGCCGTTGCTGAGCATCGCTGTTGATCCAGCGGGCCAGGCGGTACACCAGGGTTTTTGGAACGTCGCTGATCACCGCCAGACCGCCGCACATGTCGCCGTACAGGGTGCAGTAGCCTACCGCGAGTTCAGACTTATTCCCGGTGGTGAGGAGCAGGGAGCCAAACTTGTTCGACATCGCCATCAGGGTGACGCCGCGCAGGCGGGCTTGCAGATTCTCCTCGGTGGTGTCCTCGGGGCGACCGTCAAACAACGGGCTGAGCTGGGATTTGAGGGCGAGAAACGGCGGCTGGATCGGCACCACGTCGTAAGCGATGCCCAAGTTGCGGGCGAGATCCCGGGCGTCGTCCAGGCTTCCGGTGGAACTGAATTCCGAAGGCAGGGACAGACCGCGCACGTTTTCCGCGCCGAGGGCCGCCACCGCCAGGCACGCCACCACGGCGGAATCGATCCCGCCGCTCAGCCCCAACACGGCGGATCGGAACCCACACTTGTGCAGATAATCTCGCGTCCCCAACACCAGCGCCTGATAGATCATTTGTTCATCCGGGACTACCGGCCACGGCTCGGCACCGGCGGCCTCCACGTCCAACACCATCAGATCGGTCCCGAAGGCCGTGCCCCAGGCCAGCAGTCCACCGCGCGCATCGAACGCGCAGCTTTGGCCGTCGAATACGAGTTCGTCGTTGCCCCCCACCAAGTTGCAGTAAGCCAGGGGGGTGCGGGTCTTGGCGGCCAGGCTGGATAACATGGCCTGCCGGGTCCGTTCCTTCCCCAGGTGCCAGGGCGAGGCGGAGAGATTGATCAACAAATCGGCGCCCGCAGTGACGAGGTCGGACGCCGGATTGGGGCGGTACCGACGCAGGGACCAAAAGTCCTCATCGTTCCAGAGATCTTCGCAGATAGTGATCCCCAGCTTTCGGTCCCGAAATACGACCGGAGTGTTCCGGGCCGCCGGCTGGAAATACCGGTCTTCGTCGAAGACGTCGTAGGTGGGCAGCAGGGACTTGTCGCGCACGGCCTGAACCCGGCCGTGGGCCAGGAGGGCGGCGGAATTGGTGAGACTGCGGCCCGGGCCGCCGGAGGTGCGGCCGACGAAGCCCACCAGAAGTCCGGTGTCGCCGGTGTTTGCCGCGAGGCGTTGGAGGGCGTCGAGATTGGCGCTGATCAGGGATTCGCGTAGGAGCAGATCGCGCGGCGGATAGCCGGTGAGGCTCAGTTCGGGACCCACCACCAGGTCGGCTCCGGCGGCGGTACCGCGTTGGTAGGCGTCGCGGATGAGGGATTCATTTCCGGCGATATCACCGACGGTGGTGTTGATTTGAGCGAGGGCGAGGCGCATGCGTCAGTTGAACCCGAACTCTTCCCGCAGGCTGCGCCGGCTGCTTTTCACCAGGGCGCCCACACCGATGCCCTGGCGCTCGAACCAGCCCGGAGCGGTCTCCAACACGTACTGGATGGCTTCCGACTTCGAGGGCACGGGTTCGAGTTCCAGCTTCTTAAGACGCACGATCTCAGTGATGATTCCATCGGCATCGATATAGGCGGCGTCGATATCGAAGTTGACATTCTTCATATAGAAGGCGGCGCGCTGAGGCCGGGGAAAAACGAACAGCATGGCTTCGTCCTCGCCGATTCCGGGACGGAACATCAGGCCCGTCGCGAGTTGCTGCAGGGTGAGGCACATTTCGGCCTCGATTTCCTGGGGGCCGACCCAGAGCTTGATTTTGGCCAGCTTGGGTTGGGCATGGTTGAGGTGAAGGCTGGCCGAACCGGTGTTGGTGGCGGGGGCGGGTGTGGGCGGGGGCGGCTTCTGGGCGTCACAACCGGTGCCTGACCCCAGCAGTAACCCCACCAACAGGAGACAGCGTAAGCGCATGGGAGGAACGTGGCGGGAAGGGGAGGGAAGCTCAAAGCTCAAAGCTCAAAGCTCAAAAACTGAAGCCATGGTCCCAACGCCAAGTTCTCCGCCTCACGCCTCTTTGAGCTTTGAACTTTGAACTTTGAGCTTTTCCCGTTCCCTCCACACCAACCCCAAGCCCTCCAACGTCAGATGCGGCCGCACTTCCTGAATCTCCGACAGATGGGCGGCCAGCAAGGCGGCGTATCCGCCGGTCGCGACCACCGGCAGTCGGCGAACACCCAGTTCCTTCCGCAGGCCAACGATCAGTTCTCGCACCAGTCCGCGGTAACCGTGGACGGCGCCAGCCAACATGGCCTGCTCGGTATTGCGGCCAATCAGCCCGCGCGGCTCCCGAATCCGGATGCGCGGCAACAGCGCTGTTTTCTCGTGCAGGTAATCGGTCATCAGCGTGAGTCCGGGCGCGATGATTCCGCCTACATAGTTTCCCCGGCGGTCCACCACATCGAAGGTCACCGCCGTGCCGAAATCGACGACCACCACCGGCGCGCCGAAGTGGTGCCGGGCCGCGACCGCATTGGCCAGCCGATCCTGACCGATAGTCTCCGGATGCGGATAATCGATGCCGACCCCGGTCAGCGTCTCCGGGGTGAGTTGCAGCGCTGGCCCCCCGGTGAGCGCCGCGATGGCGGCCTGAGCCGGAGCGGTCGCGGCCGGAACGACCGAACAAAGCGCGGCACCGGTCAGACGCGCCCGCCCCACCCAGCGCCGCAGGTGGGGCAGGAGATGACCGGCCCGGACTTCAGCGGTCAGGAAATCACACGTGCGAACCATGCCGCGGGGTCCGGCCAGGCCGGCATGGGTGTGGGTGTTACCGATGTCGAGCAGGAGCAGCATGAACAGGATCAAGAAAAGCCGAGGAGCGTCACGTCACCGCCCACGATGCGTTCCAGCCGGCCGTGTTCGGTGCGCACCAGCAGGGCGCCTTCCGGATCGAGCGCCTCGGCGGTGCCGGTGATTTCGCGGGAGCCGGTGCGGATGCTGACCCGCCGGCCCAGGGTGGAGCAACGTTCTTCCCATTCCTCGGCGAGCGCAGAAAAGCCGCCGTGCCGAAGCTGGCGGTACGCTTCGTCGAGCTCCTCGAGCAGGGCCGCAGCCAACGCCGGCCGGTCCACTGGCCGGCCCAGTTCGATGGCGAGCGAAGTGGCCACCGACCGGACCGGAGCCGGGAGGTCCGCGGACCTGACGTTGACGTCGAGACCGATGCCGAGCACGACGTGTCGGATGTGATCCAGCTCGGCACTGAGTTCGAGGAGGATTCCCCCCAACTTCCGTCCCTTCAGCAGCAAGTCGTTGGGCCACTTGATCTCGGGCACGACACCCGTCTGCCCCGCGATGGCCCGGGTTCCCGCCACGGCGGCCATAACGGTGAGTTGAGTGGCGGCCGAAGGATGAAGGACCGGCCGAAGGAGGGCGGATAGCCAGAGTCCCTGGCCGGCCGGCGACTCCCAACGTCGCCCCAGGCGACCGCGGCCGTGTGTTTGGGATTCGGCGAAAACGACGATCCCCTCGCTCACGCCATCCCGCGCCAGCTTGTCCACGATGTCGTTGGTCGAGGCCGTTTCGCGGAAGACCTCGATCGCGCGTCCAACGATCTGCGGTCGCCGTTGGCGGGCCAGCAGGTCATCCGCGTGGAGACGGTCCGGAGTGCCGCGCAGCACATAGCCCTGATGCGGACTGGCCGCGATGTCGTAGCCCAGCCGGCGCAGCTCCTCGATCCGCGCCCAAACCGCTGCGCGACTGATCCCCAGATCGCGGGCCAGGTCAGCTCCTGAAGCACCCGCGTTTCCGGATTGGCGCAGACAGGTGAGAATGCGGATGTCGGGATTCACGGAAGAAAATCGAGTCCCAGATCCACCGCCGGGGCCGAATGGGTGAGCGCGCCCACCGAGATGTAATCGACGCCCGTCTCGGCCAAGGCGCGGACGTTGTCGAGTCGAACGCCGCCGCTGGCTTCGGTCCGGGCTCGGCCGCCGATCCGGCGAACCGCCTCGCGCACCTCGGTGGGGGACATGTTGTCGAGCAGGATGAAGTCGGCGCCGGCGTTCACGGCCTGATCCACCTGTTCCAACGTATCGGCTTCCACCTCGACCTTCAGATGGGGCCAGGCCTGTCGCGCCCGCTGCACCGCGGCGGCGATGGGATGGGGTGAGGCCGCGGCGAGCGCGGCGAGGTGATTGTCCTTGATCAAGACCAGGTCGAACAACCCGGTCCGGTGGTTCTGGCCGCCGCCGCAGGCCACGGCATACTTTTCGAAGCGCCGCCAGCCGGGGGTGGTCTTGCGCGTGTCGAGAATGCGGGTGCCGGTGCCCGCGACCGCCGCCACGAATCGCGCTGTAACGGTCGCCACGCCGCTCAAACGTTGCACGAAATTCAAGGCCACCCGCTCGCCCGTCAGCAGCGCTCGCGCTGGTCCGGTCACTTCCAATACCTCTGCCCCCGCGGCCAGCGCCTGGCCATCGGACGCCCGCGTGGTGCAACGAAGGTTCGGGGACAGTTGCCGGAAGGTCTCGATCGCGAACACCACGCCGGCCAGCACCAGCGGCTCGCGCGCCCGCATCACCGCGCGGGCCGTTGCCTCCGTTGCCACACAGGCGAGCGTGGTGACATCCCCGCTACCGACATCTTCCGCCAGAGCGCGGCAGACCGCCGCGCGGATCTCCTCGGGATCGGGCGCCTTCATCCGATGCAGGCTGGAACAAACGGACCGGCGGGAAAACGAAAAGGTGAACCGGA
>CAYYSX010000040.1:0-30104 GCA_964474315.1 uncultured Verrucomicrobiota bacterium
CGAATGATCACGCTCAGGTCCGGGTCGTCGATGCGCAGACTGGCCAGCGCCTGTTGCAGGGTCTCCGGGGCAACTTGCAGTTTGTTCAGATAGATCAGGCCGGAACTTTCCACCGAGATGTAGTTGGCCTTGCGGGGAGGATCCTTTTGGCGGCGGGAAGCGGTGGGCAGATTCAAATCGAGGTCGTTGACGATCGGGGTGGTCGTGATGATGAAGATCACCAGCAGCACGAACGCGAGATCCAGCAACGGAGTAATGTTCATCTCCGTCAGCGTCTCATGGGCGGAGCGGGAACACTTCTTCATGGCCCGAACGACTGGGTCCTCATCAATAGGTCGCCAACGCCTGCTCCGGCTTGGCGCCGGCCTCATCGGTCCGAAGCGCCCCGGCAATCCGGGTCGCAAGCAGTTCGTTGGCTTCCTTGATTTCCTCCGACAAAGACCGGTTGTCCACGTACTGATGCTCGATCTGGGTCGCGTACCGGCTGGAGAAACCATCCAGCTCCTGCGTGATGCCGCGGATGGTGGTGACCATGAAGTTGTAACCGAACATGGCCGGAATGGCGACCAGCAGCCCGATCACCGTGGCAATGAGAGCACCGGCCACGCCCGGCGCCATCGCGGTCAAGCTGGCCGAATTGGCCCGGGCAATTCCGGCAAACGTTTCCATGACGCCCCACACGGTTCCTAACAATCCAATGAACGGTCCTCCCGCCACCGCGGTGGACAACACGATCATTCCTTTCTCCAAGGCCATGGCTTCCGCACCGGAAGCCTCTTCCAGGGTGACTTTGACCGCTTCGAACGCACCCCGGCTCACGCGCTTCTGTCCGTTCACGATCACGGGATTGTTCTGGAGATGGTAATCCAATTCATCGGCGCCCCGGATATACACTTGATAGGCCGGCGCCCCTTCGAAGTCCTCCGCCCGGTTCCGGATGTCGAGCGGATCCCGGGTTTCGGCATAAGCGGCAAAGAATTTTTTGGCCCATTTGCGGGCGATGTAGAGCTGCCGGAATTTGGTGATGATGATCGTCCAACTGAAGAGGGACAGGATTAGCAGAACGCCGATCGTGATCTTGCCTTCGAGCGTGGCCTTTTCGAAGGCGAACTGCAGGGCTCCGGAGGCCAACAAAGGATGGAATTCAAGGAGATTCATGGAGGTATCTCAGGTTAAGGCTTGGGCAGGATAACGGTGACCCGGCCCATCGACCGGGAAAGCAAAGGTAGCTCACGCGAGGTTCGCTTCCTGTCGTCCTCGTCCTCACCCTGGGCCGCGGCGACTACCTTGGTCTGTTCATCGCTCTGAAGGCTTTGGCTGGTCGCGTTGGCGGCCGTCCCCTGGGAAAAGCCGACTTGGGACGACGACACATCCCCGCTGGCCGTGACGTTCTGGGAAAGCAGGGCGGCATCCACGGAGGCCCCACTGGCATTGACACTGCCGATGCCAATGATGGTTCCCGAAACGCTGCCACCGGCGCTGACGCTGACATTACCTTGAGCCAACGCGGTGACGTTGACGCTTTGCTGGGCGTTGACGTCGATGTTTTCCCGGGCGACGACGACACCGGTAATATCCCCGGTGGCGTCCAGTTTGACACTGGTCCCAATCACGCCAGAACCCGTGGCATCGATGTTTCCGACGTGAATCACATTTCCTTCGGCATCTGTCGTCCCCGCGCGAAGTGTGACCAACCGGCCATCCCGGCCAATGCCATTCAGCGAAATCTGCACCACCCCGCCGGCATTGGCGACGATGTTACCCTGGGGAGCATCGATGGTGATGTTGCCTACCGAATTCAGCGAGGCGGGAAAGGCGGGATCCATCGGCGGCGGGAACGTCGTCGCCAGGATTCCACTGCCCGGAATGGTGGGAGAATAGGTCAGGATCTGTCGCGTCACGGGATCCACATAAATTTTCTCGACGGCCGCGACCCCGCTGCCCCCGGTCCCGGCATCGACGTTTCCTTCGAGCGACGTCACCACCACATTACCGCCATCGTAGCCGGCGATGCGCGAGCCGTTCACGTTGATGTCGCCACGCGCGATGACGGTGACGTCGCTGGGATCCACCGTAAAGATGCCGCGAGCACGGGTGTCATTGCCCGTGAACGTGCGCGACCCCACGTTGACGGAACCCTCGGCCAACACCGTGATGTCGCCCCCGTTGAGGGAAGAAATGGTGGTGGAGAACATGTTCAAATCTCCGCCCAAGGTGACTGCGATATCCGCTCCCCGGGTGAAATAGTTGGCCAGGGCCGTATTGCCTCGCGGGCCCTGTGACACGATGCCCACAGTGGCTCCCAAGTCGAGGTTCCGGGCGGTGATCTCGAAAAGCCCTCCTCCGCCCAGCCGATAACCGGTATCGGGATTCAACGGGATGTCCTGGCTGGCCTGATAGAGTTGGGCCGACACCTCAGGGCTAAGAAACGGGACATTCTGAGTCAGCGGATCGCCATTCGGCAGGAACACCGGAAGACCGTTGGCGTCAAAAACCTGAACCGGAAGGTTCGACAAAATCCGCTGCTGGTCTCCGCTCATACGCCCGCGAAACGTCAAGGTCTTGTTCGGCGCATCATAGAGGAAGAGCCCGATCACCCCGGCCAAGTCTCCCGTCAACGGGGGGAAAGCGAGGTCCAAAAGCCACCAATCAGGCTCGACCTCCAGGGGCACACTGGTGAACTCATTGCGATTGATGATATCTCCGGCGACCTGGATCCGGGTGACGTCTTCCGGTCGAAGATTCTGGCCGTCGAAGCGACTGTTGATCATATCACCGCCCACGGTGATTTCCGCCCGTTTGGGGACCCCCAGCAGGATTCCCGTCATATCACCCGCAATGTCCAACCGGACCGGCTCCGGGTCGTCCAAGTGTAGGGGGACGCGTCCATGATCCATTAGACCAAAATCTCCGGAGTTTCGATACTGTCGTCGCTCGCTGTCCGAAACGACCAACTGGACGAGATCGCCCGGCTTTGTGCCGATCAACGGACCGTCACCGGTCGTCTGAATGCTTAGGTTTCCGGTAGGAGACGGGAACAGCGTGACGTCGTTTCCGAGGATCACTCCGCCACTCCCGGCGGTGATCTCCAAGCGACCAGGATAAAGCGGTGTCAGACTCCGCGAAAAGTCATCGCCATAACGTGGCAGTGCCGTACCACGCAATTGAACCGAATTCCCGGCCGTCAGGATCACGTGGGCATCGTCCGCATAGTCGAAAAAATGCCGTGTGGGCGACGAGGCGAATCCCACGTTGTTGAAGACGCCGTTCGAATTGCGCACTTCCTGGAGCAAAATGTCCGCCCCCGCGGCCACGTCCCAACCGCCGCTCGCCAAACTCAGGGCCAGGAGACGGGATTCGGTCCCGGCGTTGCGCCCGGCCGTGATCGAGCCGGTTCCATTGCGCACGACGAAGTGTCCAGAGATATCGCGTCCGGCCTCCAGGGTCACGTCACCCGGCGCGCTGCCGAAAGCGCCGCTACCGGCGTCTGTTTGCACGCCGCCCGGAAGCGGCAGGTAACTGATAATATCCTGTCCGGCCCGGAGGGTCACATCGCCCCCGGCGGCGGTGCTGATGCCTCCGAGATCGGGATCGACCAGATAACCGGTGGGTTGAAAGAGGTAGCCGTTGACCCGGTTGCCGCTGTTAACGTTTCCCGCCAAGGCCTGCACGGTGATATCGCCGCCCCCCACCGTGCGCACAAATCCGGCGGCCACGGTGACATTGTTTCCGGCGAGCAGATTCAGGTCCCCTTCCCTTCCCTCGATCGAGCCCGTACCCGACAACGAAATGTTGCCGGTGCCCGCGTGGACCGCGCCGGGAGTGTTGAAATCACGGCCGGCCTGCAGCGTGACGGACCACCCCTCACCGGCGACCAGGCTGGCACCGTTGCCGATCGTGATATTGTTACCGGCCTCCAGCGTCAGGAGGCTTCCCGGACTGCTAATCCCCGTGGAAGCGGCCAAATCCCAAAGCGTGTTGGCGGTCAACTGGATGTTGCGGGTCGCCTGCAAACTAATCTGCGAAAAACCGACAAACGCCGTGTTGACATCCAGGGTGAGTGTCGTGGGCGGATCCTCCGCCCCGACGCTACCCGAGCCGATGGAGTCGGATCCCGAGCTGCCCAGAATGATGTCTTCCGGATCGATCAGCAGGTGCCCCCCCTGCCCGCCGGGTGCGGCACTGCCATCGATCGTGGAGCGGATGGCCGGCAGGGCCACCGCGGAAACCTCGACGAACCCGCCATCCCCTCCCGCGCCGCCCGACACATCGATCACGGAGGAAGCCACATCACGAAAGCTTCCCTCCGACTTGATCTCAATCCTTCCCCCGTTCCCCGGTTCAGCCGTGTTCCCGGAGGCACGGGTGACAGACTGTTCTCCCAAGGTGACGGCATCGGAGGCCACCAGTTCGATCACTCCGTTCCGTTCGCGAACGGTGTTGGCTTGGACCAAGCCGCTCTGGTTCACCACCGCGGCATGCAGAGCAATCGTGCCGGCGTCGGCCACGACCCGGCCGGAATTGTTGACTGAACCCGAGGGAAGACGAACGGTCGAAGCGAGACCCAGTCCATCAGGACGGTTGCTCAGCAGAACTTCCTGTTGGGCAAGCAATCCCACCCGCCCTTCCGGGGCCGAAACCGTGCCGTGATTCTCAACCTTCTCCGCGATCAGAAACAGAGAACCCCCTCGGGCCGTGTTCAATTGGCCGTAATTGACGATCGCCGCTTGGGGAGGCGCACCGCTGAACTGCCAAAACATCCCCGCCGCCGATTCGACCGGAGCGAGAGCCGTCGAGACCACCAGGCCCGCGACGTTCACATAGGCATCCGGTCCAAAATAGAACCCGGACTGATTCATCAACACCACGATCCCGTTGGCTTCCAGGTTGCCAAAAATCTGCGACGGGCTTTGGTCCTGAATCTGATTCCAGACCACGGACGACGGACCGGGTTGGTGAAACCGGGTGGTCTCCCCCGGCGCGATATTGAAGCTCTGCCAGTTCAGCACCGCGTGTTGCGAGGTATGAATATTGAGCTGCGAACCCGAGACCGTCGTGGTGGCGGTCCCGCTTTGTACCGCCATCCCCTGGGGATTGGCTTGGGCCAATAACGGAGTCAGGGCGGCGGCCAAACAAAGGCCGGAACGTCGATCAGCGTCGGTCAGTAGGCGAGGTTTCATAAAAACGGTCCTCCCAATGTTCAGAACTGTCCTCCCAATGTAAAGTAAGTGCGCGCAGTCCCGGCGGATCGGTTCACGGAATCCTGCAACGGCCAACCCACCGTAATCCGTACATCGACATGGTTGTTGATGTTAGCCGAGACTCCAAAGCCAGCCCCCCAGAGCGTGTTGTAGGAATCCACCACGGAAGGAGCTTGATACAGAAACCGCTGCCCCACATCCGTGAAAACCGAGGCGCGCAGCCAGACCGGCACATCGGAGCCCCACAGGGGAAGGTGTTCGACCAGGAACGGCGTCCTCAGCTCGAGACTGCTGAACCATCCCGCATCGCCAAATTCGTCACCGTCATAATACCCACGAACGCTGTTGATCCCGCCCAACGAAAACTGCTCGTTGTTGATGATCGGCCCGGTCGCCGCCTGTCCTCCGCCTCGCACCAGCAGCGACCATCGTTTCCACAACATCCGATCCCACATCACCGAGGTGGTAAATTTGCCCCACTCCGCTTTGGCGGAGGGTGAGTAAGCGATGGCCCGGAAGTCCCCGCTGTCGCCCACGAAATTGTAACTGAAGGCGGCACTGCCCGAAAAGGTGCTGTTGGTGGCCCGGTGAAAATAGTCCACCCCTAGGGTCAAGGGAAAGTAATTGACCTCATGGTAACGGGTGGGCTGCGGCGATGACTCAACCCAGTTGGTCGTAATGGTCCCCCCCTGAGGCGTGGTGTAGGTCTGGGTAAAGATGAAATTGTTCGTATTGAAGCTCTCGGAGGAAAAGTACTTGAAGTCCGGACCGGCGGAGAAATTGAAACGATGGATTTCGCTTAAGACCCGGGGGAGATTCACCCGGGCACCCACAGCCGCATTGTCCGTAAAGTTTCGGCCAGTCTCCTGCGAGACGATCTTCAATCCTGGCCGATCCGTGACCACGATCGGAACTCCATATTGAATACCGGTGTCATTGGACGAGGCGCTGCCATAGACAGTCAGTTCGGACTGTCCGCCCGATGGGGGCAGCCGAAACTGCCGGGTCGCTTCGTCATAGCCGAACTGAGTGGAGCCGCTGATGCGCTCGGCCACCGACTCCGGCTCGCCAAACGGCATCCGATAGTAAGCGCCGAAATAGGCGATGAGCGGGCGGTTCAACAGCAGGTCGGGCTGCGGACGGGGATCCTTGTAGCTCTGGGGACTGAACCCGTAGGAAACCCCCACCTGATGCTCGAGCTGCCATAGATTGTTGTACTGAGCCGAGGTGTTGATACGCCATTCGGGCGTACCCGGAGTGGAGTAATTGTTCACATCCAGCCGGCCATGCAAGGGCAGGCGATCCTTGACTCTGAGTGTGAGTGAGCTGGTTCCGGGTTCCGGTCCAGGACCAAGCATCGGATAGATCTGGCGGTCGCGGTTCTGGTTGGCCACATCCAACTCCTGCTGGAACACGCGGCTGTTGAGCACTTCGTTGGTCCTTAGACTGGGCAAAGCCCGCATCACGTTGTTGGAACTGAACCGGCGGTTCCCTGTCACCTGGACATCCACCAGGAGTCCTTCGGTTACCTGCACCTTGACCACGGCATTGGTCAGTTGCTGCTGGGGCAAGCCGACGGAGACGGTGGCGTATCCGCGTTCCCGATAGGCCAACTGCAGTTCGCCCAGGGCCTTTTGAATCTGCGGCAGACTCACCTCGGGCCCGATAGCGTTGGTGAGCACGCTGTCGACAAACTCGGGCGACAACAGCGAATTTCCCAGCACCTCATAACGCTGAACCTCGAAGGTCGGCTGCTTGGGCAATGGTGACGGTTCCCGGTCGGTGGCCAGCTTCGTGAAGGCGGTGGCAAAGAGGTTCTCTTGCAGGTTGACCGTCACCGTGCCTCCCGCGACCACTTGCTCCGGAACGCCGATGATGACGGCGTAGTGTCCCTTCTCCTGGTAGGCTCGCTGCAAATCACGGAGAGCTTCTTCCAAGTCCGCCCGTGTGACGGCCGGCCCAAGCGCCCGTTCCAAGATGGATTGAATGGTTTCTTCGGAAAGGACCGTGTTACCCCGCAACTCAAAGCGTCGGATGTCAAAGGTCGGAGTGGCCGCCCCCGCCCCGGTCGGAATCCCCGTCGAGCTCACCCGAACGGTGACCGTCCCATCCTGCAACTCCTGACGCGGCAGGCTCAGAGTCACGTTGGTATGTCCTTCCGCCTGATAGGCACGCTGGAGCTGCACCAAGGCCTCCCGAATCTGCTGTAGGGTCACCGCCGACCCGATGGCACCAGCCATCGCTTCGTTCAGCCGGTTTGGGCTGAGGACCGGGGTACCCACGATCTGGAACTGCTCCACTCGAAACGTTGGAGTTCGGGTGGCCCGGGCTGTGGTCGTCCCCTGCGCCGGAAGGCCTAGCATTAGGAGCAGCGCCCCAACCACGGGCAAAAAGCGGAGCCGGCGGAGTTTCGGCGACCAAGTTGATTCAGGTCGCAACGAACAGACGCCGCTCCGCCGGCAGTGCCTCGGCTGGGCAAGCCCACACTCCGGGGGCAAGGTGGTGTGTTGCTTGGCTGTCAATTGAGCAAGGGATCGCCGCTATTCGATGGGGGCCACCGGGGCGCCATCCGCCACCCGTTCGACGCGCATCCGGCTCAGCGGAATGGAAAAGGCAGAAATCTGCAGTTCGGCGTCGATCGCGCTGACGAGAGCGTCGCGGAACGTCCGGACATTGGCGGACGCAGTGCTGCGGTTGAAGATATGTTCATACACCCAAAGACTGTATTGCCCGTTGATCACCGGCGCAAAGTCATTGGCCGTATTGTTAAAGGTACCACTGAACGGAAGGGCGCCATTGTAGTGCAGTACGTTGGCTCCTCCGTTGACTCCGAAGGCATCCAGACCAATGAGGAAGCTGATGGCTGGCCCACCGATGCTGAGTTGGTTCTGAATCTGCGGCGCCGTCCGTCCGGTGGGATCCAAAACATACGACGAGCTTGGCGTGTCCCACATGTAGGAGATGGGTGAGCCATTGAACAAGGCGTCCTTGAACAGGATCACCCGTTGGCCGGCCGTGGGATCACGATTGATGAAGTAGAGGGTCGCGCCGTCATTGGTGTTCCCGGTGAAGAACCAGGTGGGGAGCGCCCCGTTGGCCGCCAGCGTTCGCAACTGGTGCGAGGTAATATTCGTTATCGTGGTCGCCGCGGTGGAGCTCCGCACCAAGGTGATGGGAGTCACTCCGAACTTCGCATCGTCCAACGTCGGCGTGGTGAAGGCGGTGGAACGCTGGAAGATCGACGAGAAAGCCAGATCCGACCGGAGCGCCGTCGTGTTAGTGTCACCCGGCGTGGTGGAGGATAGAAACAAGACCGTTCGGTCCTGTGTCAGATCCTGGATCCCCGCCACGGCGCCGTTATAGAATGCGCGCACGGTCACGTTCTGGTTCCCGAACAGGGCCGGAATGGTACCGGTCCAATTGACCTTTAATTCGGAGGAAGCGTTCGGTCCGTCCGGGGGATTCTGCGAGGCCAGATTGGCTCCGTAGAGGGCACGAATCGCCCGGTAGGCATTGTCACGAAAGGCCACGGCACCCGAGAGGTTGATCTCGACCTGAGCCCGGGCCGCCGAGAGCGCGACCACGCTGGCGGCAGCCATCAATATTGGTTTAATCGCTTTCATGGATCTTAGCGTGCAGAGTAATGTTGCAGTGCTTGGTTCTTAGTGGGAGTGAGAGTTTTGTTCCGGTGTTTGCGGGGGAATTCAGGGAAGGACTTCAATGACGAAGAAACGGGTCGGATCCGCGCTGGTATCCTGGAGGGACGCCGGTCCCCCGGCGCCCGTGAGCGAAGCGGCCACCGACCAGCTTTCAATGGGCGCCACCAATCCGTCGCCATCCGTGGCGCGCAGTTGGTAGGTCGCTCCCTCGATAGTCGTGAAGCTGACCGTGCTGACGTCCCCTTCCCGGACGATGCCGGTGATGACTGGCACTGGAATGGCTCCCGCTTGATTGCTGAACACCAGCGTTCCGTCGCCCCTCAGTTCAAAATAGCCGAGGTAGCGCCCGGGCGAATCCAACGTCCCGGCGGCGGAGGTGCCGGGCAGCAACTCATAAAGGTCCGAACGCGAAACCGTGTCCCCCGAATCCTCGAAATCGTCCGGCGTCGTGTTCTCCACGTTGCCTTGAAAGGCGCCCAGATAGTTCCCTTCCAGACCGATGAAACCCGTGAAGGCTGCCTCATTCGAGACCGGAATGGCCACTCCGGTCGCCGTGTTGTCCGGCCCCGCCGGCGTCCGGCTGCTGTACTCGGCGCCGCCGCTGCCAATGGCATCAATCTGTGCGCCGGCATTGCCCTGGATGAACTGTCCCTTGCGGATCCAGGACGGGCTTTGGACGGCGGGATCCAGCCGGGGCGCCGTGACCCAAAGGGTCTGCAACGGAAAAGCTTCGAGGAGCGGCGGACGATTGGCCGCCGCCACCGACCAGTTGAGCGCATTCAGGCTCGGGAACACCGACCGGAGTTGCGACTCGGACAAATTGTCAATGGCCAAGGTGGTGTCCGGGGGCAACCCCGTGAAGTCGGTGACGGAACCCACGTTGACGATCAGGTCCAGGGCGTTTCCCGTCTGGCGAAACGCCAGGACCAGATCTCCCGGAGAATAGAGGAACGGGGCGCCTTGAACCGCGCCCGCCAGCAAGAGCAGGCCACCGCTCAGGAATCGGATGTCAGCTTGTTTCATAATAGTCTCAGGTCAGTTACTTGGCTTTGTTGCAATTGGAGTGTGGAAGGAAACGGCTGGTTATTAGCTTAAAAACCCAGTTGGAGGCGGGTCAGCAGGACCAGTTCGTCGTGGGAAGTGACCGTGGCCGGCGGTAGGAGGCTGCTGAGGTCCACCGGGTTCACGATCCCGCCCCCGTCGAACATCGTGTACGAAAAGCTGGCCATGATCCGAAGATTGCGGTTCAGCCACCAGTTGAGACCCACGGACCACGATTCGGCGGAGCGGGCCGAGGTCGTCGGGTTGGAGAAACCCTGAAAGGCCGCGTCATCCACATCGAACTGGCCGTAGCGGCCGACCAACTGCCACGCTCCCCAATCGCCCGTCCGCAGGTTGAACGGCCGTTGGGGAATGATGGCGCCGTCGGACGCCGGTTCCCCGGTCAGCACCCACTGCGCCGACACGTTCCACGCCCGGTGGTCGAGCGACGCGTCCCGGAGGGTCGTGCTGTTATGCACGCTTTGATGCGAGATTCCGTATTCGCCGCTCAACCCGAAAGGTCCCACGTAATAGCTGGCCTGCGGTTGAAGCCGCCAATGGGCTCCATCCGCCACCACCGTTCCCGCCAGCGGATTGTAAGCGAAGAACTGCTGCTGTCCGGCCGTCCAGTATCCCGGGAGGGTTCCGCCGACGTTGTTGGGAAGGCTGGCGGCATTGGAACTGACCAACCCATAACTACCGCCGACTCCGATTCCCAACCCCTTCAACCAGGTCCGGCCGGAGTCCTTCATCGGTCGGAGAAAGACGCGGCCGGCAAACTCTTTGTCGTCGTCGTTCGGAAGGTTGGACCCGATGCGTCCATCGCCGGCCCCATTGAAAAGCCCGAGCGCGTAATGCCATTTCCCGCCCCCCAGGTCGCCCCAGAGCTGCACTCCAACGTCACGTAACGGCACCAGGTCCGAAGCCAGTGAGCGTTCGTTAAAAAGGAGCGTCCCAGCGGATTCCATCTCCTCCAACCCGATCGGCGGCTTGAATTTGCCGATCCGGAACTGCAGGCCCGGCTCATACCGATAGTTCAGGTAAGCATCGAGAAGGGTGGCGGTCGGAGGCCCAAAATCCGGGACGAAAGCGAAATTGAAATCTCGGAACACGGTTCCTTCGAAGATGGGACGCGCCCGGCGAAGCACGAACCCATCATTCCCCTCCAGCAACGGATCTTCGTTGAAGAAGGTTCGCGTATCGACCTGCAACAGCCCGCGCAACCGCAGCACGAAGTTCGTATCGGCCGAACTGAAAGAGAACCCCGACGGCCCTGCCTGGAAACGGGGCATCTCCCGGGCGCGAGCTTCGGCTGCTTCCAAGGCGAGTTCGGTCTTGCGCTCCGCTATCCGAATCTTCTGATCCAGCTCCTCGACCGTGGGTTCCGGATTAGGCGAGACCACGATCTCGGGAAGCAGCTTTCCGGACTCCAACGATTCGACCTTGTTCTCCAACTGGTCGATGCGATTGAGGAGCCGCTCGACCAAAGCATCCGTCTCCTTTTGGCTCGATCGGACCCGCTCCTCTTCTTTGCGCTCCAACTGCTCGATCCGCTGGAGCAATTTCTGAATCAACTCCGCTGGGTCGGGAGCGGAGGCTGCGGGGGAGCCCGTCGCATTCGCCGGCGACGCCGGGAGAGCCGGAGGGGCTTGGTTGGTGGTGGGTTGATTGGTGGTCTGGCGCGCATTCGCCGGTCCCAGAACCCATCCTAAAGAAAGGCTCATAACGGCCAGAAAACGCAGTGGCCGCGAAGGCCAACCGAGAGAGTGAAATGCCATAGTAGTAATGTCGGGGAGTGAACCCAGATCGAACCCGCATGGGTCGCGAGCGATGGAGGGCGCATCGGGCAGGGAACTTAGACGCGGCCTAGGATCACCAACGGCACCGTCCCGAGCCGATCACGCCACGCTCGTTGGTCCGACATACAACCCACCGCCCAGCAGTCCAAGGGCGAACTGCCTGAGAACTCCGGCAAACGACTCCGCCCCGGACCGAATTTCCGGCTACCGCGGCGGCAACTCTCTACAGTCAAATTCATTGAAGATAGGAACTGGCGTCAGATCTCCGGAATTCCGGTCAATCCTTCGAACACAACTCATACCTCCAGTGGACTGGTAGGTTTCCCAGTTCGACTGCCCGGAGAGGGTTGCCGAACCCGACCGCCAACGAATCCCCTGAGACTCAATCCCGCTTGGGCTTTGCTCCCGATCCCTGGCGGGTACCGCCAAGAATCCGAAGGACTCAGACGCTCCAACTGCGACCGGAAAGTCCCGGTGAAACAGCGTGAAAACTGGATCCGTGTAACGATCTGCAACCGACTTTGCGAAAATACACGCTTATGTCAATAGGGTTTATAGAAATTTGTGAATTGTTGGCGAAATTGACTGTTTTCAGCAGAATAATAACCGGAACAGTGGATAAACCCAACTAGAGAACTTGAATTTTCACGAACGCGACAATCCCGATTCGGTCTTGGCGATGAATTCGGAAACACCACGAGGACGGAAAAGCTGAACCAGACCATAAAAGCGACTGTTGCCGAGGTGACCTGACCTACCCGTTAGCCAACCAACGGGCCAGCCGACCCACTGGCGGCGCAGCGCGGCGGGTAGGACTGCTGCGCGGCGACGGCCCCGCGTTCCAACGCATCGTGCAGGAACGCGACAGTTCGCAGGGCCACGTCGATCCTCCGGCGGCGCTACCGACGGTGGGTGGGGCGAGAGTTTTTCGACGCCGCCCTGTCAATGGCCGCCCGGTGGGCGGGGACGGCGCAGCGCACCGTCCCTACCGGTCCGCGGCGGTTCCGACCCGAAACGGAGATGCACCCGTCGATGGCTCACGGCTGAAGTTCGGCGTGACACTCCGGCGGCCCTGTGGCTAGTTCGCCCGCACCATGAAACGTTTGCTCGCCCTGCTGTGTCTGGCGTTGGGTCTGGCCGGATCCGCTGCCGCCCAATCGGATGATTCCAAACCCGCCGCCACCAACGAGGTCGCCGTGCTCAAATTCAAGGATTACGGCAACATCGTCCTGGAATTCTGGCCCGATGTAGCGCCAAAAACCGTCGAAAACTTCAAGAAACTGGCCAACCAAAAATTTTATGACGGCACACAGTCGCATCGGCTGATCCCCGGCTTCATGATCCAACTGGGGGATCCCCTGACCAAGGATCCCAGCCGGGCGCAGGAATGGGGCACGGGTGATCCTGGTTATAAAATCAAGGCCGAGTTCAACGACCAGCCTCACGTCAAGGGAACCGTTTCCATGGCCCGCAGCCAAGCCCCCGATTCCGCGGGTAGTCAGTTCTTCATTTGCTTCAATACCGCTCCCCACCTCGACCGCCAGTACACCGCCTTTGCCAAGGTAATCCAAGGCCTGGACGTTCTGGACAAGCTCGAAAAGGCTCCCGTGGGCGGACGCGGTAACAGCACCCCGCAGACTCCGGTCGTCTTGGAAAGTGTCACCATCATCCCGCGCTCGGAACTCAAACCCGCCGCCCAATAAAGTCCCTCCCCCATGAGTACTCCCTCAACCACTGACGAAGTCGCCGTGATCCAAACCTCCCAGGGAACCCTGGTGCTGGAATTCTGGCCCGATGTGGCCCCACAAACCGTGGAGAATTTCAAGAAACTGGCCCGCGACGGGTTTTACGACGGTACGGCGTTTCACCGCATCGTGCGGGGCTTTATGATCCAGGGAGGCGACCCGTTGACCAAGGAATCCGGTCTGGAGAGTCGCTGGGGAACGGGCGATCCCGGGTACAAAATCAAAGCCGAGTTCAATCCGCGTTCCCATCAACGCGGGGTCATTTCCATGGCCCGTTCCGCGAATCCGGACTCGGCCGGATGCCAGTTTTTCATCTGCCTCGGAGACGCGTCCTTTCTGGACCGGCAGTACACCGCCTTCGGCCAGCTCGTTCGTGGCGATGACATCCTGGGCCGCCTGGGCGACGTGGCCACCCGGGTCGCCAGCGGAGGGGAGAAAAGCCGGCCGGTGGACCGACAACATGTCGAGACCGTCAAGATTGTTCCACGGTCCGCTTTGGACTGAAGGTTGGCGCGCCGCCCGGGGCCTGGACAGCCGGTCCTGCCCGGGCGTCGGCTCACAACGGAATGCTCATGGCCGTGGAAGAAATCGCCCAGGCTCTCGCCACCCTAGGATGTCCTCCGGAACGCTGTGCGGAAATGGCGGCCCAACTCGATAAACGGGCCGGCCAATTGGCCGTCATCAAGAACCTGCCTCACGACGAGGCAGTGGCTCATCTGTTGAGGTTGATGGCCGCCGGTTGGGCCGCCCAGTCCGCTCGGCAACCTAGCGTCACGGGAACCGATGCCGGCACTTCCTCCGAATCCAGCTCCTGATGCCTCCTCCCCTGACCCTTCGCCCCTGGCCCAAGCTCTCCTCCCGGGCTTTGGCCAATTATCGGATCTTCTCCCTGCGCAGCGACCTGAAGATCAACCCGCGCACCGGCGGTCAGCATGACTTCTTCGTCATCGATTGTCCGGACTGGGTCAACGTGGTGCCGGTCACGCCCGATGGACGCGTGGTGATGGTCGAACAGTATCGGCATGGCTCGAATACGGTGGAACTAGAGATCCCCGGAGGAGTCATGGACCCCCATGAGCGCGACCCGGTGGCGGCGGGCCTGCGCGAGTTACGGGAGGAAACCGGATTCGAGGGACAGCAGGCCCGGTTGATTGGAAAGATCTTCCCCAACCCCGCCATCCAATCCAACACCTGCCATACGCTCCTGGTGGAAGAGTGCATCCTAAAGCACGAACTGGAGCTTGATCACTCGGAAGACATCACCGTCCGGCTCGTTCCCATGGGACAACTGCCCGAGTTGATGGCGTCGGGACATATTCGCCACGCCCTGGTCGTCGTGGCCCTGACCCATTTTCTAATGCAAAGGACCAGAAGGTAGGCTTCCCACTTGTCTGGCGGCCCCTCGGTCCAACTTCCGGGAAAGCCTGGGTAGCTGAAGCAAAGCGAAGGAGCTGGTGAGGTCCTTCAAGGACACTACCGGCGCCGCCATCCCGCTGCGACGGCTTCGGCGGCGGCGCACACAAAGAACATCCCGGCCAACATTCCCGCCGTCATCCCGGCAAAGGCGCCTATGAATTGCTGGGGATGCGCCGGCCCCAGCCAGCCCAACATCAGGTCCGCCCCCCAACCCATCCCGAACACCATGCCCACCGACGCCCAAGCCACGAACACACCCCGCCCCAGTCGCCTAGGGAAACGCTCCCGTCCCGTCCACATAAAGGGAAGTCCACCCGCCAGCATTCCCAGATACATCCACGGAATTTTGCCCGTCAGCGCAAAGTAATGGTGCGACTGACAGCACAGGCAGACGCCGTTCCGCATCACCGGTCCAAACCCCGCATCCGCCCACCAGCCCAGCAACATGCCCAGATTCCCGGAACCCAGCATGGCCAGGAGCATGAGGTTGGCTGGCCCCCACCAGGATCCCGCCCGCCCGCCCCTTCGTCCCCGCCAGACCGTCCAGAACGCCAGCGCCAGAAAGCCGGTCGCGAGCCACAGAACCGACTCCCATTCCAACCGGCCCAGATAGGCCAGCAGGGGAACCTGCAGGAGCAAACTGACTGCCCAGACCCACGACCGAAGGCGCTCCGTTCCTCCGCCCCGTTCCCCTGGCTCACACGAGTCCCGGCCGCCTCGCAACGCCCGCCACGCCACAATGGTGCTGCTTCCCACCATCAATAGCGCCGCGGAAATCGGCCCGATCCGGCCCGTGGCGGCGAGGGCAATGCCAAAAAGGTTGTAAGTCAGCGCGAACAGCAGGTTCGAACGGATACCGTTCCGCACTCGTCGGGCCAGGGCGATGGCCCGGGGCACCTCCCGCAGATCTCCGCCGCCCAAAACGACATCGGCGGTGGCAGTGGCGAGCGCGGCTCCGGAATTCAATGCGACGCCGACTGAAGCCGCCCGGAGAGCGGGAGCATCGTTGATTCCATCGCCGACGAAGGCCACCGACGCGCCTGCCTGCTCCCAGGCTTCCACCCGGACCGCCTTGTCTGCCGGGCGAAGAGAACCTTCGACCGTACCCTCTTCGGCGGCCGGGAGCAGCCGGGCAGCGCGTTCGCTCTGGTCTCCCGTCAGGACGCTGACCGCGCAACCCAGCTCCTGCAATTGTTGCCAGGCCGACGCGGTCGAATCGCGCAACCGCTCCCGAACCACCCCCATTCCCACCAACCGACCCTCCAACGCCACATACACCAACTGGTCCAGGGGTTCGGCCCGCAGTTCCTCCAGCAGCCGTGATTCCTTTACGTCATTCGTCGTGGCACCCTGCACCCAGGCCCGCGTCCCCACCTGGAGCCGCTGTTCAGTCCCCTTCCCTTCCACCCAAGCCTCGATCCCGCAGCCGGGAACTGGCTTGAGAGAGCGGACCCGCAGATCGGACGCGCCGGTACGGGCCGCCCGGGCGAACGCGCGAGCCACCGGATGGCTGCTGCGCGACTGAACTTCCGCCAGCAACGAAAGGAGGTTCTCCCGGAACCGGGAATCCTCCACAGCGGCAAAATCAATCAGGGACTGCTGCTCCTCGCTCAGGGTTCCGGTCTTGTCGAAGACCACCCGGTTTACCTTGGCCAGCCGTTCCAAAGTCGCGGTCGAACGACAGGCCACTCCGCGCGCCGCCAACGTGGCCAGCGCATTCCACTGCGCCAACGGAGCCGCCAATCCCAAGGCACACGGACAGGCCACCAGCAGCACTGCCAGCGAATTGAACAACCCGTGAGCCCACTCTCCACGCCATCCCCAAAAAGCGAACGTCGCCAGCGCGATGGTCATGACTGAAGGGAGAAACCACGTGGTCAGACGGTCCACCAACGGTCGCATCCCGCCCGTGGCTCCGTCCGCGGTTTCCGAACGCGCCCGTTCCACCCAGTGCAACAGCTCATCCAATTGGCGCGCTCGTCCTGGAGCTGTGGCCTGGAGGTCCAGCTCGCCGTCCTCTGCCCAACTTCCCGCGAGGATCCGGTCGCCCGGTCGGCGCACCACAGCATGAGGTTCGCCGGTCAGCGGGGTTTCCCGCACGAAGGAGGTTCCGGTGAGAATTCGGCCGTCCACCGGGACCGGCTCGCCGGGATACACCCGCACCCGATCCCCCGTTTCTATGGCTGCCACCGGGCCGAGTTCGACCGCACCATCCGGTCCCACCCGCCGGCCGACATCGAAGGTGTCCCGCAACCGCGCCGTTTCTGCCAGGGCCCGTTCCCGCGCGCGGGCAGTGAGAGTTTTGCCGATGGTGTACACCACCAGCAGGACGGCCACGACTTCGTAATAGACGGCTCCAATCCCGGTGAAACTGCTGAAGACCGAAGCGCCGAAGGCGCCCACGATGCCAGCCAGAAACATCAGTTCTACCGTGATCCGCCTCCGGCACACGCACTCCCATGAAGCCCGCCACAGCGGCCATCCCAGCACGCCCAGGACCAAGACCGCTGAGCCGGCCAGGGCCGCATGCAGAACCGTGCGGATGGTACCTGTCGGGGGAGTCAGGTTGACCGCAAACCCGAGCAACATTGCCTGACTGGCCAGCGCCACCCCAATCCCGATCCGAAACCAAGCGGTGGCATCCGACCGGATAGTTGCGGGATCCGCAACGGGAGCCACCGAAGGCCGGTTTTCGCCGAGCACCCGACAGCCATAACAACAGAACCGCGAATTCGGGCCGGAAGAATCCCCGCCGGGCAACGGTGCGCCGCAATAATCGCAGCGACCCGCCGTGATGGGAGTGGAGATTGATGCCCGAGGCACCGGGAAATCATGACGCAGTGCTCACATCCACGAAACGGGAAATCCAGACGGAACAAATTCGGCAACAAGGCCGTGCGAGCCTATTCCCAGTGCGGCTTTCGCGTCTTCCCGGTGAATCCTCGCGAGAAAGAGATCGAACACCTGCCCGCCTTTGCCTCCATCCAGGACCTGCCGGAGCGTCCTGACCTCATCAGCATCTATCTACCCCCGGGCCGTGTTGCTGGGCCTGCTCACCGATATCGCCGCCCGCGGATGCCAGGAACTTTGGCTCAATCCCGGAACGGCATCTCCGGAGGTGCTGGCCGAGGCCTCCCGCCTCAACCTGCACGTGATTCAATCCTGCTCCATCCTGAGCCTCGGCCTCTCACCCGCTGATTTCTAACGGATGCCAGTCACGCTCCACGCCTCACGCCTCACTTCCCCTACGGCAACTCCTCCACCGTAATATCCTTGAACGACACCAACGCTTTCCCACCGCCATGTACCTGCATTCCGATCCGGCCATGCTGGGGGATATCGGGCTCCGGCTCCGTGTAATCCACCGTGGTGACGCCGTTGATCTTCAGGACCATCCGCCGTCCTTCGGCGCGAATCTCATAGTCGTTCCAATCGTTCTTCTTCACCGGCTTGCCCAGCTCGGAATCCGCCGGTTTGGTCAGCACCTTGTTACGCCGCGATTCATCATAAAGCGCGCCCCACCAGCCATCACCGATGTCGGCCTGATAGCCGATCATCTCGGAATCATTCGGAACTCGCTGACTGCGGAATTGAATGCCCGAGTTTACGAACCCTTCCGTCCCCTCCAGCTTGAACTTGGCGCGCAGAACGAAGTTGGTGAACGACCGGGTAGTGGCGAGGAACTCGTTGCGCGGCACCGTGGTGGTCAGGCTGCCGCCCTGAATTACCCCGTCCACAATCCGCCAGGTTTTATTGGTGTCCCCATCCCATCCGACAAAGCTGCGTCCGTCGAACAGGGATTCCGGCTCCGCCGCCAACAATCCGAGGGGGAAGAGTAGCAACAAGCTGAGGCGTACCATGGCTTTCACGCCCTCCAGACTGCTCCGAAACCATCCCGCTCGTCCAGTCTGTGATACGACGGGAACTGGCCGACCACCCTGTTTCGTCTCACCTGACGACTGAACGTCACCCGCGCCGGGCCCGACGAGACCTCATCGCGACTGCGGCGACTGCGAATCCCAGGGCCGCCAGCGTCAAGGGAAGGGGTTCGGGGACGGCAATGGCGGTCACCTTCGCTTCGAAGTTGGAGGTGTGTCCGCCACCCACCTTTTGCAAGCTCCAGCCCGAACTTTGCAGTTCCCAGAATTCATCGCGGCTGGAGCCAATCGTCGGCGGATCGGCAATCAACAGCCCGGCTGTGCCCGAACCTCCAAACTGCACGGTCCAGGTGAAGGTATCCGGCAGCAAGTCGCCAAAGTCCGGGATAAAGGGAATGGTCACATCCACCCCACTGGTACCCCGCACGATATCATAGGAGTCGGAGTACAACAGGGTGCCCGGTGCTCCTCCGAAGCCGTCATTGGCGTACAGCTCAAAGGCCAGGGCTCGGGATGCCGCATAATCCGAATAGTAGGCGAAGGAAAATTCGGCCAGCACCCGCTCCGTCCCAGCCAAAGTGATTTGGTCGCCATACCGGAGGTCGTTGGCAAAAAATGGCAGCTCGCCAGAACCGCTGTAAGCGGCCTGATACACCACGGCCGCCGACAAAGTACCGGCTGCGGTCAGGCTGGCTGCCCCGACCATCGCGAGACGCCATTGGGTGAAACGATTCATGCCGTATAAACTCAAATGATGAGGACTGCTGTCTTAATACATGATGGACCGTTTCGGGTGGGGTTCGGTCCGTTCCCCGCGTGGGAAACGCCTTCCAGATAGGTGGTTCCGGTCGGCAGGTCAATCCGTTACCCCAAAAAGGGGGGCTATCGGGCGTATCTTGAGTTTGTCCTTACCAGCAGGAGCGCGGGCGGCTCGCCCGCAGGACCACTCCCCGGGGAAGCTCCAAGCTCGAAAACCCAAGCTCCAAAGAAATCCTAAGCCCCAAGTTCCCGGTTCCCGGTTCCCGCCTGGACCGCCCTGAAACAAGGCGTTGGGGAAAGAGCCTCGGTTGTTCCCCCTACCCGTCGAGCTACGCCACCCACCGGGGAACTGGGGGGACGCTTGGACTTTGGTCTTTGGAGCTTCTTTGGCGCTTGGAACTTGGTTTTTGGAGCTTTCGCCCCTGCCCCCGATCTCCGTCCCGGTAAGGACAAACTCAAGATGCGCCCGGGGCTTTCGGGCACCTCTCCGTTTTTGGTAAGGTGATGGAGCCGGGGAGAGGACAGAGGATGGAGAACAGAGGACCGAAGTGGAAGGCCAAGGGATCCTCATTGACTGCTTCAATCACCCGATGAACGCCCCTGGGCCGGTGCGTCCGCGTCGTCATTGACCCGCTTTCACGATGGGGATGGAATGGAACCAAGGCTGGCCGTCCATTCGGCCTGGCTGGCTGAAAGACCCAATGAACCGTTCGCGAACTCCTCCCGCTGAATCCACCCGCGTCCGCCCTCTCATTTCCGCCCTCCGCTTGCGACGGCGGGTCTCTGAGTTGGCGGCGGAAATCACGCGCGACTATGCCGCCAAAGAAGTCGTCATTGTCGCGCTGTTGAACGGCACCGTGATCTTTCTCGCCGACCTCATCCGGCACCTCGATTTCCCGCTCCGACTCGACTTCCTGGGCGTGTCCAGCTACGGGCGCGGAACCGTGTCGGGCACGCTCACCTTCACCAAAGAACTCCGCCTCGATATCCGCAGGCGGCACGTGTTGGTGGTGGATGACATCCTCGACACGGGAAACACCTTGCGGGCGGTGACCCACCGGATCAGGCCCCTACGACCGACCAGTCTGCGAACCTGTGTCCTGCTCGACAAACCCGAGCGCCGCGTGGGCACGTTGAAGGCCGATTATGTGGGATTCACCATTCCGGATCAATTCGTGGTCGGATACGGCCTCGATTACGATGAACGGTATCGAAACCTGCCGTTTGTTGGGATATTAGAGCAATCGTTCCTTCAATAGAAGATCGGTCCCTGTCCTGGGTGCCTCCAACCCGTCGTTCGGAGTCCCGGCTTTAGCCGGTGGGGGCTAAAGCAGTGAGTCGGGGGAGAGAGTTTCGCTGGCGCGCAGTCCGGCTCGACAGGGCACCGCCTGAAGGCGGGACTCCTTGCTGGCCGGACTCCTTGCTGGCGCGCTTGCACTTCCGCGTTCCGCCTTTCTCCGGCCTGGATCATCCTTTCGGGGTGCAACGTCTGGGTAAAAATCAGGGGGGATATTTCGGCGAACGGATCGACCTTCCCGCCATCCTGACGGCGTGTGATCAGGCCGCCCGGGTTCACGGTTGGCAGCGAGAAATGCTCGCGCCAACGGAGCTGGCCCGGCCGGCCTACCATCGGCCCGCCCGTCGGTCGGATGCCAAGCGGCTCTATCTGTCGGCTGGAATGCATGGCGACGAACCGGCCGGTCTGCTCGCGGCTCAGCGGCTGTTGGAGGAGAACCTCTGGCCGGACGCGGACCTCTGGCTCCTCCCCTGCCTCAATCCCACCGGCTTGCAGGCAGGTACCCGGGTCAATGCCGAGGGATTCGATATCAACCGCGACTACCGCGACTTCCGGACCGCCGAGGCGCGGGGCCATGTGGACTGGTTGAACCGCCAGCCCCCGTTCGACTTGACCCTCTTGCTCCACGAAGACTGGGAGTCCCAAGGATTCTATACCTACGAGCTCAACTGGAGCCGCCATCCTTCCCTCGCGGCCGCCATGATCGCCGCGGCGCGAACCGTCTGTCCTATTGACGAATCGCCCGTGATCGACGGCCGCGAGGCGAGTGAGCCGGGAATCATCCGTCCCCACCTCAAGCCGGAGGAACGTTCCGACTGGCCCGAGGCGTTCTGGCTGGGGGTTTACAAAGGACCGCTCAGCTACACGATGGAATCCCCGAGCGACTGGCCGCTGGCCGTGCGGGTGGCGGCATTGACGGTGGCCGCCCGCGCGGCGATCGACCAATTCTCCGGGGGGTAGAACCGGCCGGCTCACCGGTGTTCCCAGCCTGCTTCTTCCTTGGGGCGGATCAGCAACACCAAGACCAACGACACCACGCAGGCGCCGGCGAAAACGCCGAAGATGGCATTGAGCGGGATTTCCCGATCACGCATCACCCCAAATCCCCAGTCGGCAAAGCCGCCACAACTGATCCCCACCAGGTTCATGAACCCATACCCAGTGGCCCGCAGTTCCGGACGCACGATCTGGCAGAGAATGGGCATGTTGTTGACGTCGAAAAATCCCCAGCCAATCCCGAACAACACCAGCGAGGCGATGGCGAGCGCAAACGAGTTGAGCCCGGCGGCGTTTCCCACACCGAACAGCGCCGGGATGATGCAGAGCATTCCCATGGCGCTGACGTTGATCCGTCCACGGACCGAACGGCGTCTCCACCGGTCGGCCAGCCACCCACCGCCCACCGCGGCCAGCATCGCTGCGACCTGCCAGTAAAGGGTGGCCGAGACGCCAGCAACGCCCTGACTGATGTTGAAGCTCTGTTGCAGGATGGCGGGCATCCAGTCCCGGACCACCCACCCGGCCAACCCGGGCAGGGTGAAGTACAGAACCAACAGGATGAACGAAGCGTTGGTGAACAGCTCGCGCAGCGAATGAAGGGGGGAAGGTTTGGGCGCCGAACGGGTGGCGTCGGGGGAACGCCGGACATCGCGCAGCAGGAACAGCAGCGGAAAGGCATAAAGAATGCCCGCCAACCCGGTAAAGTTGAAGGCGCCACGCCAGCCGATATGGGGGGCGTCCGCGACGAAGCCGCCAAAACCACCGACGATGACGCCGAAATAGATTCCCATCTGGTGAATGCCCACGGCCCGTGACCGCGTCGCGCCGGGGTGGTGGTCGGCAATCAGGGCCAACGCGGCCGGAATGTAGAACGCTTCGCTGATCCCCATGGCCGTTCGCGTCCAGAGCAGGCCTTGATACGTCGTCACGTGTCCGGTGAGCCAGGTGATGAGGGACCAGGCAAACAGACTGCCGCAAATGGTAAAACGCCGGCTAAAACGATCGGCCAGGTAACCGCCCACCGGACTGAGGAAGGCATAGACCCACTTGAACTGACCCAGCATGTAACCCCAGTTCGCCTCGAGCCCGATGTCGGTGATGTCGCGCATCACTGACATCTTCATCGACGCGATCATCTGCCGGTCGAGGTAGTTGAGCAGGGCGACCGGAAAGAGGAGCGCAACCACGGTCCAGGCGTAGCGGCCGGGACTGATCGGGGCGGAGTCCGTTCCGGGGGACGTCATACCCACCCACGCATCTGGAACTGTTGCCGCAGAGCCCGGGTCGCCGCTTCCCGGGCCGTCCGGGTGGTGGCCGATACGATGGGCTTGGGTTCGCCGGTGACGAATCCCCGGGCTTCCATGCCGGCAGCCACGTCGTGAGGGAAGTGTAGTCCGTCCAACAAGGCCGCCGTCTCCTGCATCTGCCGGGTGGGGACGGTGGCGGCGGCCGGGTCATGCGCTTCCCGGGCACGGAACACGGCCACCAACAATTCCGCCGTGAAGTTCGCAAAGCCGGAAATGCAGCCGGAGCAACCCAGGGCCAGGGCCTCGGCCAGACGGGTGTCCCAGCCGGTAAAGACGGCAAATCCCTTCTCCCGGGCCAGCCCAATCACCTCGGCATGTAATTCCCAGACCCCACCGCTGAGTTTCACGCCGGCCAGGGAAGCGCGACTGGCGAAGGCCGCGATGGTTTCGGGCAGGATGGAAGTGCCGACCCGTTCAGGAAAGTTGTAGAGGAACACGGGCAGGGGCGCCGCGGCCTCGGCCGCTCGCAGGAAAAATTCGAGCAGATCGGCCTGTTCCACCGGGTAATACCAGGGGGGCAACACCGCCACTGCGGCGCATCCGGTCTCCCCGGCCACCCGCGCTAGGCGCGCGACCACGCGGGGATCGATGTCACTGATGTTCGCGATGAGGGGTAGTGGAGCCGCTAGTTCGACCAATTGCCGCAACAAGCCAACCCGTTCGTCAGCGCTGAAGAACGGAAACTCACCGGTGCTACCCAAAACCATCAAGCCATGGACCCCGGAGCGTTGCAGGTAGGCGATGTTCGCCTGCACCGCGGTCTCGATCAGACGTCCCTGGGCGTCGGTCGGCATCCAGAGCGCGGGAAAAACGCCCCGGGAAGGAAGAGAAGGATTCACAAAAGAAAAAGGAGCCGCGGCTAGCATGCCCGGCTCCGTACCGCTTGCGAAGCGATTACTCGAAGCGGATGACCAAATTCCCCTCGGACAACGTCGCTCCGGAAACCACCGGAGCGGTTTCCGAAGACAGGCGGAAATACTGGGCCTCCGCCGTCGCGGGCACGGTGACGGTCTTCTGTTGGAAATCCACGACCGCCGCCGTCACCAGGGCGAAGGGACTGTCCAAAGACGAGGCGCCCCACACCTCGATCGTGGGCACGGCTGCCGCCGAAGTATAAGCGGCGACACCCCCGGCGCCGTTCACCAACGTGCGTTCACCCGTCGTCGGGTTGACGGTGAACCATTCCACATGGGCTCCGCCGCTGCGCTCGTACCAGACGAACCGAAAGGGATAGACCCCCGCGGTCGCGGCAAACACGTCGAACGTCACATCGGCCGCTCCGCCATTGTGGAAGGCCAAGGGAACGGTGGACGCAGTGGGATTGGGAGCGTTGGCCAGCTTGTAGCCGTCGTCACTCCGAACCCCGAAGCGGGTCACCCCGGCCGGCAGCTCGAGAAACGTCAACACTTCCATAGCATAGTTGTCGCTCCCGTATTCGTCCGCCTGACCAGGAATGGGTTCATCCTCCTCGAAATAACCCGTCCACCCGCCAAACAGGGCGTCCTGCGAGAAATTGATGGCCGCTGCGACCACGTTGGTATCATAGAATTTGAGAAGGGTGCTGTTGGCCGCCAATTGGGCCTCGGCGCGGTCCAGATTGTTCTCCCCCGCCTCCTCGGCTTGGGTGACCCGGACCTTGAAGCCGCGCTCCGGTCCGGGCGTGTCGTAGCGGGAGGCTGGATCCACCTCAAGATACGTGACGGCAAACGACCAGTCCGTGGACTGTTCCTCGCCGAGATCGTCGAGGAAGGTCAGGCGCGCGTCCTGCATTTCACCAGCCGGCGGCAAGGTGGTGAACAAGTAGGTCACCGTCACGCCGTCATCCGTGGTCTCAATCTCCGGTTCCACCTCGACGGCGTTGAGGAACAACTTCACCGAGGACGCCACCACCTGGGTGTCGCGGTTCAGAATCACCGCTTCGATCTGGGGTTCAGTGGTGTTCACGGTCGCGCCATTGGCCAGGTTGAGGAACGAAACCGTGGCTGCTTGCTCACCCGGATCGGGCACCGGCACCAGGATCAGATAGTTCAGGAACCGGTTCCCGGAATCGGTGTCCGCGGTCAGGTGCCGCAATCGCAGAGTGGTCGGGCCTTCCAACCGGAGCACCATCTTCTCCTGACCGATGCCGTCGGTCAGCGGAACATTGCGGAACGAATAGCCGGACAAGTAGCCAAAGAAGGTACCCACGACCTGGGTAGTCTGGTCCGGCTGATGAGGATCCCCCGTGACCTGCTCCAGCACGCTATCGGCCGTGGCGAAGTTGATGACCGCCTCCCGAAGGTACACCTCATACGTGCCGGCCGGCACCTCCCGCGTGTAGTTCAACCACTCGCCCGCCGCGATATCCCCCACATCGTAGTCATACACGCCGGCCTCGGGATCGAAGTCCAAGGGTCGCCGCAGATCCAGCGAGCGAGCCATCCGCACCGGATCCAGGGTCCGGTACGGAGTGTCCGTGCCGTTGGGCGCGGCTCGGGTATCGAAGTAGTCCACCTCACTGGTTCCCTCGCGATCCGTGTACGAATTGTCGGCCCAAGCGCCCTCCGGGGTCCGGACCGGCGCCGTGAAAAAGTTGCCGGACTCGAAGTTGTAGTCCTCCACCTCGATCAACAGATTGGTCGTCGCGAAGGTGTCGAGATACAGCGTCTCGGTTCGGGTCACGCCGTCGGAATCGGTGACGATGAGCTCGGCGACGTAGTTGGTGTTGGACTCCAGTCCGCCCAAGCTTGCCGTCCGGACTGTCCCATTTCCGCCCAGCACCAGACCGTTGGTGCTGGTAATGATCTGTCCGTTGAGCTTCACCACGAGAGCATCGTCCGCGAGCGGTTGGTCGTCCGTGGCTTTGAAGGTGATCTGAGTCGAAGCGGGCAGGAAATTCGCGCCCGTCGGTGGCGACACTTCCGAAATGATCGGCGCCTCATTTCCCACCACGGCCGGAGCACACGCCATGAGGTTGTCGTACACCACTTGGTAACCATCCGGATCCGTTCCCGCGTCACCGTATAAGTACAGCACGACATAGCCGGTCGTGATGAACGGAGCGGGTGGATCATCCTCGCCATCCACCAGGACATCCTTCGCCGGGGTATCCACAAAGGTGCGGTCAAACAGGACGGCATCGTTGTCGTCCCGGTCGAAGACCCGGCCCCGGATGGTCACCTGGCCGTTTTGGACGGTCAGGCTCAGGTTCAGCGTGACGTTCTCGTTCTTCACCGCCGGCTCCACATTCTCGTTGAAGAAGTACTTGTTGATGCCCTTGGTGACGAGGATGTCGGTTTCCGACTTCGCCAGCCCATAGCCCGCCAGGGTGTTGGCTCCGGTCGCGGTCGGGATGAAGGCAAGCACGGCAAACGAATCCGGCCCCCGTCCGCTGACCAGGTCCACGGAGAACTCATGCCGGGTCCCCTCCTCCAGTTCGAAGGACTTGGTCCTCTTGGTGCTGGCCACGAAGTAGGATTGGCCGATCATGGGAAGGTTGAAGGTGAAACGTCCGTCCACCTGCACGCCACCGGCCAGGGGCAGGCTGGCGGGATTCGAGTCCTCCCAACCCTCCCGTTCCGCCGCGTCGAAATCATCCAGGAGGACGGTGTCGCAGACGAAGGTCTCCGCGTTGTCGAAAACCACCTGGTATCCCAGCGGATCCGTTCCCCCATCGGAGTACAGGTACAGCACGAAGTTTCCAGTGGTGATGAACGGTGCGGCCGGATCGTCCTCGCCATCGGACAGGACATCCTTCGCCGGGGTGTCCACCACGGTCTTTTCCCAAAGCACCCGATTGCCGTCGTCTTTGTCGAGGACGGCCGTGTACACGTGGACGTTGCCGTCTTTGACCGCCAGGTTGAGCACCAGGGTGACGTTCTCGTTCTTCACCGCCGGATCGACGTTCTCGTTGAAGAAATACTTGTTGATGCCCTTGGTGATGAGGATGTCGGTTTCCGACTTGGCGAACCCATAGCCAGCCAGACTGTTCGCGCCGTTGGCCGTGGGAATGAAGCCCAAGACGGCAAAGGAGTCCGGACCGCGGCCGCTCACCAGGTCCACTCGGAACTCGATGATGCGGCCCTCCTGGAGTTCGAAGGTTTCGCTCTTCTTGGTGCTGGCGACGAAGTACGGCTGGCCAAAGGGCGGTAGGTTGAAGGTGAAACGCCCATTCGCTTGCTTGCCGCCGGACAAGGGCAGCCCGATCGGGTTGGAATCCTCCCAGCCGGCTCGTTCGGCCGCATCGAAATCGTCGAGGATCTTCGCCTGTAAACCCGTCAGGAGGCCGACCAGGGGCAACGCGCCCGCCAAAACTCGGATCAAAAGTGGAAGTTTCATTGGGTAAGAGGAACAGAGGGTTATCCGGCAGCCTTTTGGCGCGCCGGACTTCCCTTCGTCAAAGCTTTTGTCCAAAGACACCGGAATTTTGCCCCCACCGCAAGAGGCGGTTCGCGGCAATTGGGCCTTGAGTATGGGGAACGAGCCGGCGTGGAGAACTGGGCGCCTGCTACCCTCGGGGTCGGCTCGGGACAGCCGACGCTACAGGCCTTCCGCTTCGGTCCTCCCTCCCCTTTCCTCAGCTCTCCCCACCTTGCAAAAAACTGAGATGCGTCCTGCACCCGATTGTCAGACTGAATGGCCTTGACGCCTGCAAACGTCTTGATGCAGTCTGAAAATCGCTAAGAGGGGTGGGCCACGCTGCGGGCCGTTTTTCCAAGTCCCAACGAAAAATTCTCTCCATTCTTTATGCCATCCACATCCAACCATCTGTCTCCGTCCCCGCACGATCGTCGTCCGATCCCGCATCCCGGTCCGTCGCGGGGTTTTACGTTGATCGAACTGCTCGTGGTGATCGCCATTATCGCCATCCTGGCCGGAATGCTCCTTCCGGCGTTGGCCAAGGCGAAGGCCAAGGGACAGGGGATCATGTGCATGAACAACACCCGGCAGCTCATGCTCGCCTGGCGGCTCTACGTCGAGGACCAGAATGGCAGGATTCCCCCGGCGTATTCGGACAATCCGGCGAACCTCTCCTGGGTTTATGGGATTCTCGATTGGAACGGGGGCAACCGCGACAACTGGGATATCACCAATACGCTGGCGAGGGGCTCCATCTGGCGGTACACCGGACAGGCGTATAAGATCTATAAGTGTCCTGCGGATATTTTCATGACCAAGGCTCCCAATGCTCGTCCACGGCTCCGGAGCAATTCGATCAATGCCTGGGTGGGGATGCATGACGGGAAGGCCACCTGGTTCGGCAACAGCCCTCCCTGGCGCATGTTCCTGAAGGAGGCCGACTTCGTGGCCCCTTCGGATACCTGGGTGTTTGTGGATGAGCATCCCGACAGCATCAATGACGGTTTCTTCTGCACGGACATGAAGCCCGCCCCGAATCTCGCCTCGGCCGTTCTGCCCGACTGCCCGGCCAGCTATCACAATGGGGCCTGCGGGTTTGTGTTCGCTGACGGTCACTCCGAAATCAAGCGGTGGGTGGATCGCCGTACCAAGGTCCCGGTCAGACGTCTGGATTACGTGCCCGGCAATCAGAGCAACAACAAGGACATCGAGTGGCTTTGGAGCAAGACCACCCAGCGGCTGAATTGACCGGCGACGACTCAGCAACCTGACCCCACCGCCGCGGTCCAGCGCTTAGATCAGCCCGGTCGTCTCCGGGAATCCGCAGACGATGTTCATGGATTGCACCGCCTGGCCGCTGGCGCCTTTCACGACGTTATCCTCCGCGCTGATCACAAGGAGGCGGCCGGTCCGAGGATCGAGACGCCAGGCCAGTTCTAGCACGTTCGTTCCGATCACGTTCTTAGTGTCAGGAAGCGCCTTGCCCTCTAACACGCGGACAAACGGTTCGGTGGCATAAGCGGTGCGGTAGCAGGCGGTGATTTCCTCACCGAGCCGGGCGGCTTCCTCCGCCGTACCGAAAGGCCGGGAAGGCGCCAGATAAAGAGTGGTAAGAATTCCCCGGTTCACCGGAATCAGGTGCGGCGTAAACTGAATGGTGACCGGTTCGCCCGCGGCAAGACTTAGCTCCTGTTCCATCTCCGACAGGTGCCGATGCTTGGGCAGGCCGTAGGGCCGCATGCTTTCGTTGCACTCCACGAACAGGTAATCGAGCTCCACCTTGCGTCCCGCCCCGCTCACCCCGCTCAACGCATCGGCAATGATTCCCGTGGGTTTGATCAACCGCGCGCGCAACAACGGCAGGACCGGCAGCAGGACACTGGTGGGATAACACCCGGGAGAGGCGATGAGCAGGGCGTCGGGAAGTTGGTGGCGATAGACTTCCGGCAGTCCGTACACCGCCTTGGAGAGCAGTTCCGGAGCCGGATGCTCGTGGGCATAAAACTCGCGATACACCTCCGCGCTCCGCAAACGGAAGTCGGCGCTCAGATCGATCACGATGACACCGGCCTGCTGGAGGGGAACGGCGAACTCGGCCGCCACACCATGGGGCAATGCCAGAAACACCACGTCGGCCTGTTTCGCCAGTACCTCGGGATTCGGATCGGTAAAGCGCAAGACCCGGGACCGCGGATGACTGGCGAACTTGGGAAACACTTGCGCCACCGTCTGGCCGGCGTTGGACCGCGAGGTCACCCCCACCAAATCCACCCGCGGGTGGTTCAACAACAAACGGACCAATTCTTCACCCGAATAACCGGAAGCACCGACGATGGCGACGCGGACCGGTGATGATTCAAAGCGCATGTTCGTTCTGGAAGTTTCCGTCGGTTGTCTCCCGCTTGTAAACATCAGCGTTGCGTTCCGCCGAAACCAACCGGATGCATCTTGGATGGGTCCTGACCGCAACGGCGATGAGGCAGGGGGAGGGGAAAGCTCCAAATCTCAAGCTCCAAACTCCTAGGTTTCGCTCGAACCGTTCCTGGGAAGGAGGTCTTGGGGGGGGCTGGGGCGCTTGGACGTTGGAACTTGGAACTTCCCATGAACCGGCCTTCCCACCTTGTAGAGTCGTCTGTCCCCAGACGACAGTCGTCTCGGGAGAGAC
>CAYYSX010000041.1:0-2679 GCA_964474315.1 uncultured Verrucomicrobiota bacterium
ATGTCACGGCCGAGAGCTCGCTCCGTCTGGATGCGGCGGATCCGTTCTGCTGGGGGATTCGCCGGCCGTCATCTGTTTCCCCGCCCGCCCCGTGAAGTTTGCGGAGTGCGAATCTATGACTCGCAGCGATTTGTCACCCCGATAGGTGTCCCCGCTCGGCCGGTCCTCCCCTGAAAACGAGAAGGCCGAGCATTGATGCCCAGCCTGAGCCGGCCTCCCTCAAGCTATCTCAGTGAGATGCCGAGGGTTCCGCGCCACGGAGCGAACTATCGTATCGGTGGGACCGAAAGACCGGTTGCGGTGGCCAGCGAGGCCTGCCGGACATTCCTCGCTTCTTCCCAGGCTATTTCTTCTGGCCCATCGACGCGGTGGCTAAGAGTTGGGCCAGGGCCGTGGCACTCGACGGTGTGAGATGGAGTCCGTCGGTGTAGGTCACGGTGTCTCCCCGGGCCGTGCTCAGCCGGAAAAGATCCATCAGAGGAAGGCCCAGTCGGCGGGCGGCTTCATCGGCAAAACTAGCGGCAGCGGCGGTGGGAGGATTCTCTCGCCCAACGGGCAGCCGCAGCAGAATCACCCGGGTTCCGCGCGCTTCCACTTCCCGGATTCGCCGGCTGACTCGTTCGACCCAATCCGGATCCGGAGGCACGGGGGCCGGTCCATTGGTTGGGCTTCCGGTAACGCCCTCGGGGATCGCCACACCCGCGCCCCCTTTCTGCCGACTCTTCAACCAGCCGTACAAAATGGTGCTGGGTCGCCAGTTCGCCCGGGTGAGCGGTACGAGGCGGCTGGCGGCCAAACCCGGACCGTGGACCAAATCCAACAACTGCTGATCGTTGGGGCCGGGCGCCATCATCAGCCGGTGGACTTCCAGAAACACCACCGCCGGCGGGGTGGGCCGGGCAAGAACCAGGGCGAGGCCGGTGTCGGGATTGGCGCCGTCCAGACCGAGATTGGCCATGCTCGCCAAGGGGGTACCGGCAAAGTCCGCGGGCAAAAGACGGCCGGAAATGGACGTTCCGACGATCACGTTGGTGGCCGGTTCGTCCAGGAACCAGTGTTCGATGCGCAGGCGATTCGCGATGTAGTTGGTTTCCGCCAGTTCGGGTCGCGGCAGCACGCGCACCAGCAGCGCCCAGCCGGCGCACAGGGCCGCCGCCAACAGGAGAATGCGAACCGTTTGCCGGGCAGAACTCATCCGGACTCAGAACTGGAAGTAGATGAACGCTCCCGGCGGACCGGCATTGGTCGCGATCAGGAACAGCATCAGCGCATGGGCCACCATGCCCAGGGTTTGCTGGGTTCGGGGGGCCCAGTTCTTCCGCACGTTCTCCAGGGCTCCCCAGACATGCCAGAGCACCACCGGCAGCGAAAACAGCGTGATGACAAACAGGGCCTGGAGCTGGGGCGCGCCGTCGTGGGTGGCGATGCAGCGCAGGTACTCGACCGCATGCCGGAATTCCCGCAACTGGAACAACAACCAGAGAAACGTCACCACCGTGAAAATCGCCAGTACCCGCAGCACGGCTCCCACACTCCAGCACTCCTCGAGCGGAGCCCGATGTTGGCGAAAGAAGAACCGCTCGCCGGCGAGGAGAACTCCATGCGCCGTTCCCCACACCGCGTAACTCCACGCGGCGCCGTGCCACAGACCTCCTAAAAACATGACCAGGAACAAGTTGCGATAGGTCATAAACTCGCCGCGGCGATTGCCGCCCAGCGGAATGTACAGGTATTCGCGGAGCCACGACGAAAGGGTCATATGCCACCGCCGCCAGAACTCGGTGATGCTCCGGCTCAGGTAGGGGAAGTGGAAGTTCACCGGCAGTTCGTAGCCAAACAGCCGTCCCAACCCGATGGCAATGATCGAGTAACCCGCAAAATCGGCGAGTAACTGAAAGGAAAAGGCATAGACCAGCGCGATCAGATTGATCCGCGGCAGTTCCAGAAAATCCGGATACCGGATGCCGGCGGTGACTTCCTTGAGATTGTCCGCCACCACCATCTTGAGAAAGAAGCCCAGGATCAGGGTCTTGATCGCTGCATCCCAGTGGATGTCTCGCAGGCGTTTGGGACCGATCTGGAAGAAGAACTGGCTCGCTTTGACGATGGGACCGGCGATCAGTGCCGGGAAGAAGGCTTTGAAGAAGGTGACTTTGGCGACGTGGCTCTTCAGGTCCGTTCGCGTGGTCACCGGGGTCAGTCCGGGAAATCCCTGGTTCCCCACGTACCAACAATCCACCACCAGGCTGATCCCCTGGAAGGTGAAGAACGAAATGCCGATCGGCAGCGGAATGTCGCTCAACCACCCTCCCCAGCGCTCCGACAACCACGCGGGAAGGAACAGATCACCGAGCAACGCCGCGTATTTGAAGAAGGCCAGCGTTCCCAGATTGAATACGAGCGTCAGGATCAGGGTGCGGCGCCGTTGTTCCCGGGACCGCCCTGCGGCCAACAATTCGGCCGAGGCGAAACTGTTGACCAGACAGGCGACGGCCAGCAACGGAATCAGCTTCGGGTTGGCCCAGCCGTAGAAGACAAAACTGGCGACAATGAGGACACCCACCTGCCAGCCCAGGCGCCGGCCCCAGTAGTGGAGCGCGAAGACAATCGGCAAAAATACGGCGAACGACCAACTGACGAACAACATGGCGGCGCTGACCCGCGCTAGCTAAAGGGCCG
>CAYYSX010000041.1:2779-29828 GCA_964474315.1 uncultured Verrucomicrobiota bacterium
CCCAGGGCTCGCGGTGCTCCAGAGGATTTCTGGGCCTGGAACTTGGGATTTCTTTGGAGCTTGGATTTTGGGTTTTGGAGCTTTCGCCCCCGGTTCCCATCACGACACTGACGCCGGTTCCGCCGACCTTCCGTCCCGGTTCCCTTCGTCCTTGCATGTGTGGCATTTGTGGCATTTGGAACTTCGATCCCGGTCTCCCCATTGACCGGGAAGTGGTGGTGCGGATGGCCCGGCGGATCCGCCACCGCGGTCCCGATGAAGAGGGGATTCACTGCGACGGCTCGGTCGGCTTGGGATTCCGCCGTCTCAGCATTGTGGATGTGGCCGGGAGTCATCAGCCCATGGCCAACGAGGACGGATCCGCCTGGATCGTGTTCAACGGCGAGATCTACAACTTCCAGGAGCTCCGATCCGATCTGGTCCAACGTCATTCGTTCCAAACCCGGGGTGATACCGAGACCATTCTCCACAACTACGATGACCACGGTCCCGCGGGCGTGACCCGTCTGCGCGGCATGTTCGCCTTTGCCGTGTGGGATGCCCGACCACGGCAGATGACGCTGACGGTGGATCGGTTCGGAAAAAAGCCGTTGTACTACGCGCTCGACGCCCACCGCCTCGTGTTCGGCTCCGAGTTGAAGGTTTTGCGCGAGGTTCCTGGTCTGTCGTTCGACGTCGATCCCGAGGCTCTGGACGACTATCTGGCCAACGGCTTCATCCAGGCGCCGCGCTCGATTTTCCGCGCGGTGCGCAAGGTGCCGCCCGGTCACTATCTGGTGGTCGATTCCGCCGGGCGATCGACGCTGACGAGCTATTGGAAGCCGACCCTGTTGCCCGAGCCGCAATGGCGTTCTGAACCGGCCGACGATTTGGCCCAACAACTTCGCCGGGAGCTGGAAACCGCAGTTCGACTCCGTTTGATCAGCGAGGTTCCCCTCGGGGCCTTCCTCAGCGGCGGACTCGACAGCAGTGCCGTGGTGGCGTTGATGGCCCGCGAGATGTCGCAGCGGGTGCGGACCTTCTCCATCGGATTCGAGAACGATCCCAATGACGAGAGCCGGTATTCCGCCCTGATGGCCCGGCACTGCCAGACCGAACATACCCATGAAGTCGTGTCGGCCCGCCAGTTGGCTGAGTCGGCCCCGGACCTCGTTACCCATCTCGACGAACCCTTTGCCGACGACTCGATGGTACCGACCTGGTTCGTTTCGCGGGTGGCGCGCCAAGCGGTGACGGTGGCCCTGAGCGGCGACGGAGGGGACGAGGTTTTCGGCGGGTACACCTGGTACCGGCGTGCCTGGCGTCAAGCGCGGTTGCAAGCGGTGTTGCCCGGAGCGCTGCATCCGCTCGCGCGGGCATTTGGCTCCTGTCTGCCAGCCCGGTTTGCCGTCTATTTCGCGCAATTGGCTGATGACCCGGCCGTCTGGCGTCAACGGAGCCCGTACTTTGAAACGGCTGATCGGCGCCGGCTCTACCGGCCGGAACTCGCCCGGGTATTGTCGGCCTTCGACTCCGACCAATGCCGTGCGGAGGTGGTGGCGGCCGTCTCCCATTTACCACTGCTTTCCCAGCTTCAGGCGCTGGATTTGTCCGGTTATCTTCCCGGCGATATCCTGGTCAAAGTGGACCGGGTCTCCATGAAGGAGTCGCTGGAAGTGCGCAGTCCGCTGTTGGACTCGGTGGTCTTTGGGTTCATGGCGGCGGTTCCGCCGGATCTGAAGTTGAATCGGCTGGGATCCAAGTGGCTGCTCCAACGTGCGGTGGCCGACTTGCTTCCCGAAGAGATCCTCCGACGCCGCAAACGGGGCTTTGATGTGCCGTTGCTGACCTGGTTCGCCGGGCCACTGAAACCGCTGGTCACCGAACTGCGCGAATCCTCCTCCCTGGCGTTGCATGCCTGGCTCGATCCGGCGGCCGTGCGAGAGACGTTCCAACGCGGTGGCGCGGGCAGTGTCCGGGAGGCGACCCAGTTGTGGGCCTTGATCTGTCTTGAGTTGTGGGCGCGCTCGGCGGGTATCGGGAGGCCGGGATGACTCAACGGAGAATCCTGGTTTGTCTCGATAGCCTGGCCGCGGGAGGGGCTGAACGCCAAACGGTTGAACTGGCCAAGCGGTTGGATCGAGCCCGGTTTTTGGTGCGATTGGTCACGCTCCACGGTGCCCGTTCCAATCAGAGCCGACATTTCGTTCCCGAACTGATGGCGGAAGGGATTGAAGTCGAAGAGCTGGATCGTCGCTGGCATTGGAGCGAACTGCCTTCCTCATTGTGGCGTCTGCGCCGCTGCGTCCAGGCCTTCCGGCCGGACCTCGTCCATTCCATCAGCCACCACTGCAACCACCTCACGCGCTCACTGCGGCTGCTGCCGGGTTCTCGCTTCCGCCTGCTCACGGCCATCCGGACCGAGTACAACGCCCGGCAATTGCGCAATGAACGCCTCGAACAAAGGCTTTCCACGTTGGTGGTGTGCAACAGCCCGAGCATGGCCGCCAAGCTCCGGGAACAGGCCGCGATTTCCGAAGCGCGCCTCCGCTACATTCCCAACGGGTTGGATGTCACCCGGTTCGCCCAAAACCCCGACCCGGGACTGCGGGAACGACTGGCTCCCGGGGTGGGGCGATTGGCGGTGATGTTGGCGCGGATCACCGAACAGAAATCACCCGATCTGCTCGCCCGGGCGGTGGGCCGGCTTCAGGCCAGTGGCCGACTTCCGGTGGGATTCGCCCTCTGGATCGTGGGCGAACGGGAAAGTCCAACGGTTCAAGCCCGGTTGGAAAACGCGCTTCGGGAGCATCGTTTGAAGGGCTTCATCCGACAGTTTCCGGCCACGGATCAGCCGGCCGCTTTCCTCCATGCGGCGGATTTCTCGGTGTTGGCGTCGTTGTGGGAGGGAACGCCGAATGCGGTGCTGGAATCGCTGGCCACAGGCAAACCGGCTCTCGTTTCTGACGCCGCCAATGCCTCAGGTCTGATTCGCGCCGGGGAACATGGGTGGACTGTTTCGACCGGCGATGAAGCGGCTTTGGCTGAGGGACTTCACTCAGTACTTCAACGGCCGGAAGCGGATCTGCGGAACCTGGCTCCGGCCTGTCGTGCCCGGGCCGCCGAGTTTGATCTGCCCACGATGGTTCGGCGGTATGAGGAACTGTACGAGGAACTGCTGGGAACGCGTTGAGACTCGGCTGCGTACGGAGCGCGGGTCTGTGACCCGCAGCAAGGTCCCGGCGCCCAAGGCTCCAGCTAATGCTCACGCCCGCCAAGCAGCCACCTTGCTGCGGGTCACAGACCCGCGCTCCGTACGCGCTCCGCCCGCTTCACAGCAGCCGCTGCTGTCGCTCCTCCACCGCAATCTCCGGACCCAATCCGCTGGTCCGGCTCCGACGGTTTTCGATGATGTGTTTGTCCACCTGAGGATCGTACTTCACCGGATAATCCCCATTGTAACAGGCCATACAGAACTGATCCTTCCCGCGCCCGGTAGCCTTGACCATTCCCTCCAGGGATAGGTAACCCAAGGAGTCGGCATTCAGGAACTTACGGATTTCGTCCAGCGAGTAGTTCACCGCCATCAGCTTGTTGCGCTCGGGAAAATCGATGCCGTACACGCAGGGGTTCATATGGGGCGGACAACTCACCCGAAAATGAACTTCTTTGGCGCCCGCTTCCTTCAGGCTGATGACGCGCGCCTTGCTGGTCGTTCCCCGGACGATGGAATCGTCCACGATGACCACCCGCTTTCCCCGGACCAGGTCGGCGATCAGGTTGAGCTTCACCCGGACGGCAAAATCCCGGACGAACTGGGACGGCTGAAGAAAACTGCGGCCGACGTAGTGATTCCGCACGAACGCCATCTCATACGGGATGCCGCTTTCCAGATGGTAACCCAACGCGGCGCACACGCCGCTATCCGGCACCGGGATCACAATGTCGGCATCCACGGGGTGTTCCCGAGCGAGTTCCCGACCCATCTGGACTCGCACTTGATACACGCTCCGGTCCGCGATCGTCGAATCGGGGCGGGCGAAATAGACGTACTCGAAGATGCAGAACGCGCTGCGTTTCTTTTCGGCAAAGGCCGGAATCGACCGCAGGCCCTGGTCATCGATGATGACGATCTCGCCTGGTTCGACATCCCGAATGAACTTCGCCTTGGTCAGGTCGAAGGCACAAGTCTCGCTCGCCAGAACGTAGGCGCCGTTCTCCAACTGTCCGATACTCAGTGGCCGGAATCCGTGGGGATCCCGAACTCCGATCAGCTCTCGTTCCGTCAAGATGACCAGCGAATAGGCCCCTTCGATCCGGTGCAGGGTCTCGATCAACGAACTTTCGTGGCCTCCATGCCGATCCGGCTGGGCCAGCAAATGGAGCACGATCTCCGAATCCACCGTGGTCTGGAAAATCGAACCTTTGTCCTCCAGTTCCTCCCGCAGCCTGGCCGCGTTGGTCAGGTTACCGTTATGCGCGATGGCGATTTTGCCCTTGGCGCAATCGACGGTCAGCGGTTGGGCGTTCTGGACGTTGGAGGAACCGGTGGTGGAGTAGCGGTTATGGCCCACCGCAGCATGGCCGATCAATTTGTGGAGAACGGTTCCGTCGAAAATGGCGGGAACCAGCCCCATGCCCTTGTGCATGTAGAACTGGTTCCCATCGGTCGCCACGATCCCAGCGGACTCCTGTCCGCGATGTTGGAGGGCGTACAAGCCATAATAACTGATTTCCGCTGCGTTCGGATGCCCGAAAATGCCGAAGACGCCGCAGTAGTGTTTCGGTCGTTCTTCCACGCGACCGCCGGAAGATGGGGGGGTTCCGGCTGAACGAAAGCGAAATCTCGTCGCCCCGGGCTGGGCGCCTCTGGAAATAGTCCTGCCCGGGAGCGGGGCGAAAGCTCCAAAAGCCAAGTTCCAAGCTCCAAACAAGTTCCAGGAACGAAGCTCCAAGACACCGCCACCCTGCCCGCGGTCCATGACGCCTGCACAACCGCCGAACAACTGCCGACGATCTCCCCGCGGTCCGTTTTACCCCGGGTTACTCCCCGGTTACCCCCATGGGGAAAGGGCCTCTGGAACCGTTCTCCACCGGCCTCCGCTGAGGTTGCTCGACTTGCTCACACCCCCTACTAATAGCTTCCTCTTTCCCAAGAATACACAATACTTGGGCTCACAACATGAAGCTCTCGATTGCGAAGGAGCATCTGCTGACCGGTCTTCAGGCGGTGCAGAACGTGGTAGGCTCCCGAACGACTCTGCCCGTTTTGTCGAACGTGCTGCTGGCGGCCGCGGAAGGAAAACTGGAACTGACCGCGACCGACTTGGACGTGACGATCGTCTGTGCGGTACCGGCCACCGTCGAACGACCCGGAAAGACCACCGTGCCGGTCAAGCGCTTGTTTAGCATCACGCGGGAGCTGGGAGCTCCCGAAATCGAGCTGGACGTCGATGACAAGGCGGTGATGGCCATCCGTGCCGGCGGATCGTTCTTCAAAATCAACGGGTTATCCGGGGAGGAATTCCCCCCGGTAACGGTGCTCAAACAGTCCCGGGCCGTCTCCCTGCCGCAAGACACCCTCAAAGCCATGGTGCGCAAGACCAGCTTCGCGGCCTCCAGCGACGAGGCGCGGTACGTCCTCAACGGCCTTTTCTTCAGCCTCAAAGAACACAAAGTGACGCTGGTGGCCACCGATGGACGACGGCTAGCCATGACCGAGGAGGAAGCCAACGTCCCGGCGGAGGCCCAAGCCGACTTCATCGTCCCTACCAAGGCGATCAATGAATTGAACCGCCTGCTGACCGGGGCCGGCGCGGTGGAGATCCGGTTCTCGGAGAATCAGGTCGTGTTCACGATGATGGCGGAAAACGGATTGGGAGTGGTGGTCCAATCCAAGCTGGTGGATGGCAACTACCCGAACTATCGCCAGGTCATCCCCGGCGAATGTCAGGAGCGGATCACCTTGAGCCGCGAAGAGCTGCTGGCGGCGTTGCGGCGGGCGGAGCTGATGACCAGTGACAAGAGCAACTCGGTGAAATTGACCTTCAGCCGCAACCAATTGGCGATCACCGCCAACACCCCCGAAATCGGCGAATCCCGCGAAGATCTGGCCATCAACCACCAAGGCAAAGACTTCGCCATTGCCTTCAACCCGACGTACCTGATGGATCCCTTGAAGGCGCTGGACGAACCGGAGGTCGCCTTGGAGCTGATCGACGAGCTCAGCCCGGGGGTGATCAAGACGATGAAGCCGTTCCTCTACGTCATCATGCCCATGCGGATGAGCTGACGGTCGTGCGTACCGCAGATTTTGAATCTGTGGTATCGCCGGCTTTCAGCCGGCCGGGCGTGGCCTCGCACCAAGCGGTTGAAAGATACCAACCACCAGCCAGCGCGTCTCGCAGGTTGAAAACCTGCGATACAGCAGATTAAAAATCTGCGGTACAAATTGGGCGCCCGCAGCGCCTAATTCTTCAGCAGGCCTTGCTGGTCGAGCCAATCAGCGAAGTGCTCGATCCAACGATCGGTGGGCAGATTCTGCTGGTTCATGCCAAAACCGTGTCCGCCTTTGGCGAACAGGTGGAGTTCCGCCGGCTTTTTGGCTCCCGTCCAATCCCGATACAGATCCACGCTATGCGAGGCGAGCCCGAGCGGATCGTCGGTGGCGGCGAGAATGAAAATCGGAGGAGCGTCTGCGGGAACGCCCTTCGATTTAGGCACCCAACTATAGGCCAGATAGATGAGGGCCGCGAAGTCCGGCCGGGTCTCCGTCGAATAGTTGAAGGCGACCGAAGCGGCCACCGTGCCACCCGCCGAGAAACCCAGGATACCAATGCGCTGTGGGTTCACACCGAATTCCTGGGCGTGTCGCCGGACATAACCGACCGCCGCCAGTCCGTCCGCCATGGCCAGGGGAACAATGGGCGCGACGATGGGATCAAGGTTCCCGCTGGACATTACTTCGTGCGCCGGGTCGTCGGTTTTGCTCTCCACCAGCCGGTATCTCAGCACAAAGCAGGTCACACCCTTGCTCGCGAGCCAGCGGGCGACATCAAATCCTTCGCTGTTGATGGACAGCAGAAAGAATGCGCCGCCCGGGCAGATGATCACGGCCGTACCGTTGGCGACGGAGGGGTCGGGTCGAACCACGGTGAGCGAGGGGTTCACCACATTGAAGACGGCCGGTCCACCCCACGAAGTGGTGGGGACCTCTTTCTCGGAGTGCGTCCAGTTTTCCGAACCAGGTGCGGGGCCGTCGTAAAGGCGAATCATTGGTAGGGGTCGGTAGAGGTCCCGGCCATTGATCTCACCCTGGTAACTCGACGGGAGCGCGGACGGCTCGTCCGCTCGAATCCCTTCGGCCACCTTCGTGAGCCAGCCGGACCACAGATCGGTCTCATTTCTTCCGAACGTCCAGACAAACCACATCGCCCCGTCCGTTGCGACAGTAGATCCGTCCGTTGGCCAGCACGGGGGCGGTCCAGGTCTTGCCCCCCAACACCTGGACCTGGGTGGTTGGGGTGAACTCGGTGGGAACGGCAGGGGCGATCAGCAACTCGCCGGTGCCGCTCAAGGCAATCAGGCGGCCCGTGGCCACGATGACGGCACCGGAACCGAAGCCGGGACGCGTCCATTTTTCCGTACCCGTGGCGAAGTCGAGGCATTTGAGAGCCGCCTTCTCCGTGGTATCCCCATCGACTCCGTAGAGGTGCCCTTCCCACAGGACCGCGGGATTCATCTGGGACCGGAGCGCCTTGGATTTCCAGAGTTCGCGGGGTTCTTCCGAGCCGAGTTCGAACAAGGCACTGCCCTTGCCGTAGCCGGAGGAAAGGAACATCCGGTTGCTCTGTACGATGGGGTCGGCGGCATTGACGCCGTATTGCGTCAGCCAACGGACGCGCCAAACCTCCTGACCGGACTTCAGATTCACCGCGGAATAGGTTTTGCCCGAGCTGAACAGGGCCAGGTCATCGGGACCACCCAGGGGAAGCGGTGTCGAGTAGCCGGCGGGACTGTCCCCCGATTTCCACTGCACCGCCCCGGTCTGCTGATCCAACGCCAGTCCGGCTTCGCCCACATTCAACACCAACTGGGTTCCGAGGACCAGGGGCGCACCGCCAAATCCCCAGTCCGGAATTCGGGCACCCGTTTCTGTCGCGACATTCTTGGACCACACGACCTTGCCGGTGGCCGCTTCCAAACAGAACACATCGCCCCACCGGCTCAGGGTATAGACGTGGCTGCCCTTCACCGTGGGTGTTCCGGTGGTTCCACCTTCGAAGAATTTGTCACCCAGCTCGGCGGGATACTCGTGGCGCCATTGTTCCTTTCCAGTCTCGGCATCAAAACAGAAAACGCGGTCCATCTCGCCTTCGTGTCCCAAGGTGAAGGCACGTCCATCGGCGATGACCAACGAGGAGAATCCCAGTCCCACTTTGGCGCGCCAGGCGACGGGGGGTCCGTCGCCGGTCCAGTGGTCCTGCCAATCGGATTCTGAGGAAATCCCGTCCCGGTTGGGGCCACGCCAGTGGGGCCAGTCACCGGCGGTGAGTGGCGCGCCCACGCCAAGAGCGACGACGAGCAAGCCGAGGCGGATCAAGGGAACGGGGACCGAAGGCGTTTGCACGGAATGAAGTTTGGAGTACGGCGGCGCGGATGCCAATCGGAGGGAAGGGGTCTTCACGAGTCCTGCCATACGGGAGGACAGAGGACGGACGACGGAGGACCGAAGTGGAAGGCCTGTCGGGTCGGCTGTCCCCAGCGGACCAGCGCGGCTGGGCCACGTGGGTGAAGTAGGGAGAAACGAGCCGGCGTGGAGAACAGGGCGGCTGCAGCCCTCGGCGTCGGGGTCGTCTGAGGACAACCGACGCTACACGCTCCCTCCCAAGACCGTCCCGCACCACTTCCCAAAAACTGAGATGCGCCCCTCCAGCCCCAGGGGCGACGATTTTCGATGATTTTTCTGTCGTTCGGCGTCGGAATTCGCCGATGTCATCCAGACTTGGTTCCTCCTTTACCCGCCGCCGGTTCATGCAGACTTCCCTGGCCGCCGGCACCGCTTTGGCGGCCGCACCGTTCGTCTCCGCGGCCGATCCAGGACGGAAATACCGCACGGCGCTGATTGGGTCGGGTTGGTGGGGGATGAACATCCTGCGGGAAGCGGTCGCCAGCGGGCGGGTGAAGGTGGTGGCGTTGTGCGACGTGGACCCGCAGGTAGGAGAAGTCGCCGCCGACCAGATCAAGGATCTCAACGGCGACGAACCGAAGCTCTACGCCGATTTCCGCGAACTGCTGGACCGCGAGAAACCTGAACTGGTGCTCATTGCCACGCCCGACCATTGGCATGCCTTGCAGACGATCGCCGCGGTGAAGGCTGGCGCGCATGTTTTTGTGGAGAAGCCCACCGGCCATTGCGTCAACGAGAGCCGCGCCATGCTCAAGGCGGCGCGGGACAGCGGCCGAGTCGTGCAGGTGGGGCTGCACCGCCGGATCGGTCCGCATCACGTGAACGCGATGAAGTTCCTCCAATCCGGGGCGGTGGGGGAAGTAGGCATGGTCCGGTTGTTTGCCCATGGCGGCGGCGGTAGGGAACGGCCGTCCCGCAACAGTGAGCCGCCCGAGGGGATGGATTGGAATCTGTGGTGTGGCCCGGCGCCGTTGCGGCCGTTCAATTCTCGGATTCATCCCGGCGGCTGGCGCAATTTTCTCGATTACGGCAACGGGCAGTTGGGCGACTGGGGAGTGCATTGGCTGGACCAGGTGTTGTGGTGGAGCGACGAGAAGTATCCGAAACGCATCTTTTCCTCCGGTGGCCGGCCCATCAGTGGTCCGGCGATCCTCAATGACCAGGAGCAGACCACCGACGCCCCGGATCACCAAGTGGCCGTGTACGAGTTTGGGTCATTCACCTGTGTGTGGGAACACCGGCGGTTCGCCAAGAACGGAGCCGAGAAGCATCCCATCGGCGCCTACTTCTACGGGACCAAGGGAACCCTGCACATTGGCTGGCAGGACGGCTGGACATTTTATCCGACCGACGACCAGGCGAAGGTGGTCCACGAAGATTCGCAGTTGCAGCAGCCCGACGGACATAACCTGAAACTGCTCTGGGCCGACTTCCTGGGGGCCATTGAAGAGGGACGTCCGGCCGTGGCGAACATCGAGGTGGCGCATCGGGCCTCCGTGTTGCCCATGCTCGGTATGATCTCACTCCGAGTGGGACGAAGCCTCCAGTGGGATGGCGCGAAGGAGGAGATTCTCGGCGACCCGGAGGCGGCGAAGCTATTGTCCCGACCGTATCGTGAGCCGTGGGAATTTCCTGCCGTGTCGTAGCCGGGGAGGACGAAAGGCTTTCGTAACACCGTTCGGCTCACCATGAAACTTGGCTTCGTCTCCGCCATTCTCCCCGAACTGTCCCTGGATCAACTCCTCGCCTTCGCCGCCGCCGAACGTTTTACCTGCGTCGAGGTCATGTGTTGGCCAGTCGGCAAGGCGGAACGAAAGTTCGCCGGCATTACGCATATCGATGTCACTGCCCTGACGCAAACCCGAGCCGATGACCTCAACGCGCTCTGTGCCCGGCACGGTGTCAGCCTCACGGCGTTGGGCTATTATCCTAATCCGCTGGACCCCGATCCGGCGGTGTCCCGACGGTGCGTCGATCATCTCCGGAAAGTGATCGCGGCGGCGCCCAAGCTGGGACTGAAAAACGTCAACACATTCGTGGGGCGTGACTGGACACGGAGCGTGGACGCCAACTGGCCTAGGTTTTTGAAGATTTGGAAGCCACTCATCGCCCTGGCTGAGGATCACGACGTCAAGATTGGTATCGAGAACTGCCCGATGTCGTTTACCGCGGATGAATGGCCGGGCGGGAAGAACCTATTTACGACGCCGGTCATTTGGCGCCGGGCGTTCAGCGACCTTCCTTCGCAGCATTTCGGCCTCAATTACGACCCGTCCCATTTCGTGCTGCAGCACATGGATCCGGCCAGTCCGCTGCGGGAGTTTCAGGATAAAATTTTCCACCTGCACGCCAAGGATGTGAAGATGCGACGGGATCGCCTCAACGACGTGGGCATCTTCGCCCACCCGCTGGAGTGGCATCAGGCGCGGATTCCTGGATTTGGAGAGATGGACTGGGCGAAGTTCCTGTCGGCGTTGATGGAGACCTCCTACCGCGGCCCGGTCTGCATCGAAGTGGAGGACGATACGTTTGGGAAGACATTGGAGGGACGAAAGCAAGCACTGCGCGTGGCGGGGAATGTGCTGCGGCCGTTTCTGGGCTGACTCCGCCCATTCCAACCAACACCATCGGGATTGTATTGCGGTCGTTCACCCCCGCGGCCCATAAATTGGAGATCAACCTCAGCCCGTTTCATCATGAATGCCGTCCCTCCTTCCTCCGCGCTCTCCGACCCGTCTGGACTAAGCCGACGTGACCTTCTCCGCGCCGGCGCGGTCGCGGGATGGTCCGCGTTGGCCTTCGAACCGGTCCGCGCGGCCGATGCGGACCGACCGACCCCCGATGTCCGCCGCAGTTCGCCCAAGCGTTACGACATGAAAAAGTCGATCAACCTTTGGGCGTTTCCCTATCCGGAGCGGATGAGTCTCCGCGAGTGCCTGCAACTGGCCAAGGACGCCGGCTTTGAGGGCATCGAATTGAACTACGACCTCGACCACGATCTCTCGCCCAAATCCGGCGCGAAGGAGTACGCCGCCATTCGTAAGATGGCGGACGACATCGGCATCCAGATCAGCGGGTTGTGTTCCTTTCTCTTCTGGCCCTATCCGCTGACGAGCAACGATCCGGCAAAGCGGGAGCGAGGGCTGGAGCTGGCCGGCAAGATCGCCGAGGCCGCTCACGAACTGGGCGTGGAGAATGTTCTGGTGGTGCCGGGCGCGGTGCATATCCCGTGGCGGACCGACCATGAGCCCGTTCCGAACGACGTCTGCGAACGGCGCGCCCGGGAGGCGGTGGGGCAAATGGCCAAACAGGCAGAGAAATTGAAGGTGTCGCTGAACCTGGAGAACATCTTCTTCAACGGGTTCCTTATGACACCGATGGAGATGAATGCCTTTGTGGACAGCCTTGGCAGCGAGCGGGTGCGGGTGCATTTCGACTCGGGAAATATCGCCATGTTTCAGCATGCCGAGCATTGGGTGCCTATCTTGGGAAGCCGGACGAAGAACGTACATCTCAAGGAATTCACGAAGAAAGGCACCGACTTCTCGCTGGAGACGTTCCGTCCGCTACTGGACGGAACGACCAACTGGCCGGCGCTGACCGAGGCGCTGGATCAGGTTGGCTATCGGGGGTTTCTAACGTTCGAGTACTTCCATCCTTATCCGCATTATCCGGAGGCCCTGATCTGGCAGACCTCGGATTCACTCGACCGGATTCTCGGGCGGAAAGGGTGAGGAAGAGGATCGGGCGCATCTTGGGTTTGCCCTTACCGCGACGGCGATGGGGCGGGGGGAGGAAAGCTTCAAGTTCAAAGCTCCAAAGAAGTTCCAAAGACCCAAGCTCCAAACACCCGGATACCGCTCGAAACGTCCCTGGAAGCGAGGTCTTGGGGAAGAGTTGGGCGGGCAGTAGCCAAACGATGAGCTACCAGGGATCACGCGATGTCACCAGTCTGATCCGCGCGCCCGTCGAGGACACCTTCTGCCGTGGTGATCGCTACGAATTTCACAATATTCTGGCCGATGATCCACCGCGAATTGCAGGGTTGCGCACCCGAATTTTCCCCATGAGCTCCCTCTCCCCAGCCCACCACTTTATTGACGGTGCTCCAAGGCCGACGAGCGGCTCGCGGTCGCATCCGTTGGTGTCTCCGGTGGATGCCGTTCCCTTGGGTTCATTGCATCCCGCCGACGCCGGGATCGTGGACAGGGTGGTACGGTCGGCCGCCCGAGCTTTCCCGGATTGGAGCGCGGTACCGATCAAGGAACGGGTTCAGCCGTTTTACCGTTTCAAACAGCTTGTTGAGCAACACGTGAAAGAGCTGGCGGCGGAGATCACCCGCGAAAACGGCAAGACCCCGGACGAAGCAACGGCCGAAATTCAACGCGGGCTCGAAGTGGTCGAGTTTGCCTGCGCGCTGCCCAACTTGATGGCCGCCGAGATTCTTGAGGTGAGCAAGGGAGTCGATTGCTTCCTGCGCCGTTTGCCGCTTGGGGTCGTGGCCGGAATTACGCCGTTCAATTTCCCGGCGATGGTTCCGATGTGGATGTTCCCCATCGCCCTCGCTTGCGGTAACACCTTCGTGCTGAAGCCCAGTGAACAGGCGCCTTTCACTCCCATTCGACTGGCCGAATGGCTGCAGCAAGCCGGGTTGCCCGACGGCGTGTTCAATGTCGTGCAGGGCGACCGCGAAACCGTGGAAGCGTTATTGGACCATCCGCAGGTGCAGGCCGCGGCCTTGGTCGGATCGACCCCGGTCGCGCGCGCCGTGTACTGGCGCGGCATCCAGAACCACAAGCGCATGCTCACGCTCGGCGGCGCAAAGAACCATCTGGTGGTGGTTCCCGACGCCGACCCACTGGTTACCGCGGGCAACGTCACCGCCTCCGCCACCGGTTGCGCCGGACAGCGCTGCATGGCGGCGAGTGTGCTGGTGGCCGTCGGCGATTCGGATCACCTCGTCGAGGCCATCCAGGCGGAAATGGCTCGACTGCGTCCGGGGGTGGACTTGGGGCCGGTCATCAGCGCCAGGGCGCGGGACCGCATCTTCGGCTACATCAGCCAAGCCGAGCAGGAGGGCGCGCACCTGCGGTTGGATGGCCGGAGCGTGACCGTGAAGGGACGCGAGAACGGCTTCTACGTGGGGCCGACGCTGCTGGACCGGTTGCGGCGCGATTCAGCATGCGTGAAGGAGGAAATCTTTGGTCCGGTACTGAGCGTTCTGCGGGTGGAAACGCTGGACGAGGCGCTGGCCATCGAGAACGCGAGTCCCTATGGCAATGCGGCGAGCATCTACACCACCAACGGAGCGGTGGCGCGCTACTTCGAGTCCCACGCGCAGGCGGGGATGGTGGGCATCAACATCGGCGTGCCCGTTCCCCGCGAGCCGTTCAGTTTTGGCGGGTGGAACGATTCGAAGTTTGGGGTAGGCGACATCACCGGCCACGACGCCATCGGCTTCTGGACCCGCTCCCGCAAGACCACGCTGAAATGGACCCCTCATCAGGGAAATTGGATGAGCTGATTACACGAATGGACACTAATTTGGGAACACAAATGGACACGAATCGAGAAGCACGAATGGAGGTTGGTTATGGAATCGAATGATGTCGGGTCGAACCAGACCAGATCGGATGGACTCCTGCTCGGTCGAGAGGTCTATGATATTGTCGGCTGCGCGTTCGAGGTGCTGAATGAGCTCGGTCACGGAGGTAAGGAGAAGATCTATGAAAATTCCCTGACCGTAGAGTTCCGACGGCATGGGATTGGATTCGAGCAACAGAAACGATTCACGGTGTTCTACAAGGGTGAAGACGTTGGTCTGTTGATTCCCGATCTAATCGCGTTTGATTCCGTGATTGTGGACACAAAGGTGATCCCAGAAATAACGGAGCGTGAACGCGGCCAGATGCTCAACTATCTCCGGATGACCAAACTTCGAGTTGGAGTCGTTCTCAACTTCTTGGCCGCCCAAAACTCGAATGGGAACGTCTGATCCTTTAGGAAATTGGTGTCCATTGGTGTTCTTGTTTGGTGTTCATTCGTGTCCATGAAAGCCGCCGTTTATTTGGGGAAGGAGCAGCTTCCCGTCCTTGAGGTTCCCGAACCGTCCCTGGCGGAGGGCGAAGTCCTCCTGGCCATCGACGCCTGCTCGGTCTGTGGCACAGATCTCCGCACTTACCGTCACGGGGACAGGAAGATCACCCCGCCGCGTATTCTCGGACACGAGTTCTGCGGTCGGGTGATCGAGTCGCGCGCACCCGAAGCCAACGTAAAGGTGGGCGATCGGGTGGTGATGTACATTGTGCTCGTCCATGGCAACGACCGTTATGTCGAGATGGGGCGGGAGAACCTCACCACCCAGCGCACCACGATGAGTTATCACCACGACGGAGCGTTTGCCCCACGCATGAAGGTACCCGCGCTCGCCGTGCAGAAGGGCAACCTGTTCCAGGTCACCAGCGACATTCCGTCCGACGTGATGAGCCTGGCCGAGCCCTTGGGCTGCTGCCTAAACGCGCATTCCCGTCTGGGTATTGGACTCAAGGACACGGTAGCGGTGATCGGTGCCGGCCCCATCGGAATCATGCATGCCGCCCTGGCGCGGTTGCAGGGCGCGCAGAAGGTGATCGTGCTCGATAACAACCCGGCGCGGTTGGAGATGGCGCAACGCTTCGACCTTGATGGTACGGTCCTGGTCACGCCCGGCGGTTGTCATCGTGACGAAGTTCGTGCGTTAACGAATGGCGTGGGTCCGGATGTGGTGATTGTGGCGGTGAGCGCCGCCGCCGCGCAAAACGATGCGTTAGACCTCGCGGCCCGCGCCGGCCGGGTGAACTTTTTTGCCGGCCTGCCCAAATCGCACCCCATCGCACCCCTCGATGTGAATCATATTCACTACAAGGAGTTGGTCATCTCGGGCAGCTATTCGGAGAAGAAGAGTGACTTTCAGGCGGCGTTTGCCCTGCTGCACAGCGGGCGTTTCCCCGCTGACAAGATCATCACTCATCGCTTGCCGCTCGAACGGATCAACGAAGCCTTTCCGCTGATGGAGAGTGGCGAGGCATTGAAGGTGTGCATTCTTCCCCAAGAGGTAACTTACCTTTCTTCTCCTCTACCGCAGATCTCCGCTGGCCGCTTTCCTCTGAAGTGAGTACCCAGCAGGACGTTGCTCATGCTGACCGAATCCCCCATCCATCTTGACCTTCACCTCAACGGCCGGAATCCACCCGCTGCCGACGGCGGACGGCACGAACTCCATTCACCGCATGACGGCTCGCTCATCGGTTCCGTGCCGAAGGCGACCACCGCCGACTTGAACGACGCTGTCTCCGCCGCCGCGGGGGCGTTCCAGGCGTGGTCAGCGTTCACGTCGTACGAGCGCGAAAAGATCGTCCGCAAGGCTACCGCGCAGGTTCGGACCCAGGCCGACTACCTCGGCTGGCTGATGACCTTGGAGCAAGGCAAGCCCTTGGCTCAGTCGCGTAGCGAGATCGGCGGCGCTTGCGATACGATTGACTATTATGCGGCGGAAGGTGTCCGCATCGAAGGCTGGACCAATCCCACGGAGGACCGGAACTATCGCTCATGGGTCAACTGGCAACCGGTGGGTGTTTGTGGGTTGATCACGCCGTGGAATTATCCCGTGTCTTTGTTGAGCTGGAAGTTAGGGCCGGCGCTGGCCGCAGGTTGCACGGTGGTGGTCAAACCGACCACGGTTACGCCGCTGTCACCGCTGGCCTTCTGCCGGGCGTTGACCGACGGCGGCCTCCCCCCGGGCGTGGTGAATTGCGTTACCGGTTCCGGCGCGACCCTCGGCGAGGCACTAATCCGGCATCCGCAGGTGGCCAAGATAGCGATGACGGGCTCTTCCGACACGGGCAAGCGGATCCTCGCCCTGGCGGCCCCCTTCTTGAAAAAGGTCTCGCTCGAACTGGGGGGTCAATGCCCGGCGATTGTTTGTGCCGATGCGGATCTGGACCTGGCAGCGAAGACGATTGCTTACAAGGGCTTCCGGAACTGCGGCCAGTCCTGCAGCTCCATCAACCGGGTCTATGTCCACTCCCGCATTCACGATGGGCTGGTGGCGAAGCTGAAAGTCATTGCCGACCAGATGACATTGGGTGATGGGATCACTGATCCAAACGTGGACCTGGGTCCGATGGCGACTGGTGAGGGCGTCCAGACCGCGCGGGAGCATGTCGCGGAGGCCTTGGCGCAAGGTGCGAAGTTGGTCGCCGGTGGCGGTAGTCCCGAAGGCGAAGCGTTGGCGAAAGGAAATTACTTCCGACCGACTATTCTCACGGATTGCACGCAGGCGATGCGGGTCATGCGTGAGGAGACGTTCGGGCCGGTGGTGGGATTGGCTACGTTCGAAACACTCGAGGACGTCGTCCGCCTGGCGAACGACACGAACTACGGCCTCGTCGCCTATCTGTTCACCAAGGACTATTCGACTACGGTGCGCGTGAGTGAGGCCTTGGAAGCGGGCACGGTGTGTGTCAACCACGGCGCGGTGAATACGAACTATGGTCCCTACGCTGGCTGGAAGGACAGCGGGTATGGCTTGGAACTCAGCCGTCGGGCAATCTTCGAGTATCTCAAGCCAAAGCACGTGAAGGTCGCGTTGGATTGAACGGGGGATCTCATGTTGTTGGATCCACTCCAGGCACGGTTGGTGTTGCGAACGGCGCTCGACCACCGGTTCGCCCTGCTGGCCGTCAATGCCGATTCGCCCGCCGCGATCACGGATGTGCTGGAGGCGGCGCGCGACTGTGCCGCTCCGGTGATGATAGAGGCGAGCCTGTGGCAACTCACCGGACACAGCTTCGGCGCGGGCGATGCGGTCCTGGGTTTGGCGCGTTATCTCGTCCAACTCGCGTTGCTGGCGGGTTCGGAGCGTTACCGAGCCCTTCCTGTATTGTTCCACACCGACCACATCAAGGGGCCGCTGACCCTGCCGTTGCTGAAGGCGGCCATCCGCGGGCTTCACACCGGGGTGAGTGATTCGCGGGTGTCGCCTTCGACGATATCACTCGACTCCTCTCAGCTTACCGACGAGCAGAACATCGCGGCCATCGTCGAGTTATGTCGGGAGGCCCAGGACTGCAGGCGGCCGGTGACGTTGGAGATGGAGGCGGGTGTGGATGAGGGCGTGACCCCGTTGGGAGTGGCGGAACGGTTGCTGGGTGGCGTCGAGTCCCAGGTTCCGGGTTGCATTTACCTGTGGGCGCCGGGCGTGGGGACGCAGCATGGATGGGGCGATCAAGGCGGGTTTTCGGCGGAAGCGGTGCGGCGGCATCAACAAGTGGCCAGCAGCATCATGCAACGTCCAGTGGGCATCGCGTTGCATGGTTCTTCCGGTCTGTCCGAAACGAATCTGCGGGCCGCGGTTGCCGCGGGCGTGGTGAAAGTTAACTGGTCGAGCGAGTCGTTGTTAATCCGGTCACAGGCGGCGCTGGAATTTTTCGCCACGCACTCGGCCCAGCTCGCTAAAGATCACCCGGAGTGGAAGGCGACCGCGATGGACAACGGGCTTCAATCCTTCATTGCCGCCCGCTACCAACCGCGCGTCGCCGAACGACTCCGTCTGCTGGGTGGCGCCGGGCAGGCGGTCAACTGTCTCGCCGCTTTGAACGCTGCGGAACACACCCGGTGATGTTGCCATTCTCCACATGCCAGCAAGGGCTCGAACACATGAAGCTGATCATTTTCTTGACCACCGCCGTGGTCGCCGCGGCGGCCGACGCCAACTGGGACGTTTATTTGGGCGACAAGGCCAGCACCCACTTTTCCACCCTCCGGCAGATTACCCCGCGGAACCTCTCCCGGTTGGAAGTGGCCTGGACGTATCATGCGGGTGGGGCGGACACCAACAATCGCTCGCAGATCCAATGCAACCCGCTGGTGATCGATGGCGTGCTCTACGGCACATCACCCGATTTGCAGGCGTTCGCCCTCGACGCCGCAACCGGACGGGAACTCTGGCGATTCAATCCGGCAGCGGTGGAAGGCGTCACCAAGGCCGGCGTCAACCGGGGCCTGGTCTGGTGGGCCGACGGCACGGACCGTCGCATCTTCTATGCGAATGATCATTTTCTGCACGCCCTGGATGCCCGTACCGGCGAGCGAATTCCTAGCTTTGGCGCCGGCGGATCCGTTGACCTGAAGGACGATTTGGGTCGCGAGGTGCGCGGTCTGGCCCTGCAGGCGACCACGCCTGGGGTCATATTCGGCGACCGGCTGATCATGGGGATGCGCCTCGGCGAAGGCCCCGCGCCTGCCGCTCCCGGACACATCCGCGCCTACGACGTTCGTACCGGGAAGCTAGTCTGGCGCTTTAACACGATTCCTCTGCCGGGCGAGCTCGGTTACGACACCTGGCCGCCGAACGCCTATCAGTACATCGGCGGCGCCAATGTCTGGACTGGATTCGCCCTCGACGAGAAGCGCGGCCTCGTCTTTTGCCCGACCGGCTCGGCGGCCTTCGATTTCTGGGGTGGGAACCGAATTGGACAAAACCTGTTCGCCAACTGCCTGATCGCGCTCGACGCCCGCACGGGGCAGCGTGTCTGGCATTTCCAGTTCGTTCACCACGACCTGTGGGACCGCGATCTGCCCGCGCCCCCGAACCTGGTCACCCTCACGCACCAGGGCCGCCAGGTCGATGCCGTGGCGCAGGTGACAAAGTCGGGACATGTGTTTGTGTTTAACCGGGAAACGGGCGAACCGCTGTTCCCGATGGAAGAGCGTCCCGTGCCCTCGTCGGATCTGCAGGGCGAATCCGCCTGGCCCACCCAGCCGCTGCCTTTGCTTCCGCTCCCGTTCGCCCGGCAGGTATTCACTTACGACGAAATCACCGACATCTCTCCGGAGTCACACCGCGAGGTGTTGGAACGATTCGTGAAGCGGCGTCCACACGTGCCGTTTCAGCCGCCCAGCCGGGAGGGAACGATCATTCTGCCTGGTTTCGATGGCGGCGCCGAATGGGGTGGAGCCGCCACCGATCCCGAAGGCATCTTATACGTCAACTCAAACGAAATGCCCTGGGTGCTGACCATGGTGGAAACGAAGCGTGAAGGGGACGTTCCGCTGGCGGGAGGCGAGGCGATTTATGCGCAGATTTGTGCGGCGTGCCACGGGCTCGATCGCCAGGGCAACGCGGCGCAAAACGTTCCTTCGCTGGTCGGCATCGAACAACGGGTGAAACGTGAGGACGCGCTGGCGCTGTTGAAGACGGGCAAGGGCGTGATGCCGTCGTTCGATTTTCTCAACGACTCCCAGCGCAACGCCGTCGTGGATCACCTGCTGGGCACGACCCGTCCGACCCGCAACGACCCGGGACAAAAAGAGGAGCTGGGCGGCGGAGACGTCCTCGGGATGATTCCTTATACGACGACCGGATATAATCGGTGGCTCGACACGAATGGTTATCCGGCGATTCGCCCACCTTGGGGAACGTTGAACGCGATCGATCTCAACACCGGCCAGTACCGCTGGCGCGTTACCTTGGGCGAATGGCCGGCGCTGATGGAAAAAGGGCTGCCTCCGACCGGCACCGAGAACTACGGCGGCCCCGTGGTGACCGCGGGCGGCCTGGTATTCATCGCGGCCAGCCGTGACGAACATCTGCGCGCCTTCGATAGCCAGACAGGTAAGGAACTCTGGAAGGCCCAGTTGCCGGCGGCGGGCTACGCAACCCCGGCAACCTATTCGGTGAACGGCCGGCAGTTCATCGTGATCGCGTGTGGCGGCGGCAAGATCGGGACCAAGAGCGGCGATGCCTATGTCGCGTTTGCGTTGCGTCAATAGCACGGTTCGCTTCCCCGAAGGCGCGTCGAAGATGCGTGTTCGGGCATGGGCGGCCTTTACGCTCCTGGAGCTGTTGGTGGTCGTCGCAGTGATCGCGGTCCTCGCGTCCCTGCTGTTGCCGGCGTTGGCCCGGGCCCAAGGAGCCGCCCGGAAATCCGTCTGCGTTTCCAACCTTCATCAGCTCGGCTTGAGCTGGCAGATTTACCTGACGGACCAGGCCGACCGTTTCCCGGATCGGCGCGATCTCAAGACGTCCCTCCCGGGCGGTTATCGGCCTTGGGAGACCTGGCCCCCCAGCGATCCTCGTTCGGGTTGGGCCGCGGTGGTGCTGGAGAGGGTGATTCCGAACGGGCGGGTGTGGCAGTGTCCCGGAGTCCTGACCGGACCGCTCGCCCGGCTGGACCAGGCCCGGCAGCCGACCCAATCGGCAACCAACCAAGCTCTCGGGTCGAACTACTGGATGTGGCGATTCGATCGTCTCGAAGAACCCGTTCCGCTGGATAATTTCTGGGGAAAGTCCGTCGGAGGAGCGGTGGCAGATTGGCAGGGATCGGGAAATCCCGGAGCAGTCGATGCTCAGGGGCCGGGCGACGTGGAACTGGTGGTGGATCCCTATTTCCCGCGCACGGTTCCGTCCCTCCCTCCTGAAGTGGCCGGCTGGGCCGCCCATTTGGGCGGACGGAATCGACTTCTATTGGACGGTCGCGTTGTCCACCTGCGTGATGTCCGCCTGCGGTAGTCGTGGAGCCGGAAAGGGCGATCCGGCAGCAAGAACTTGGCGGCGGTGGCCACGCTCGGTTTGCTTGGCCGTCGCCATGACTCCGTCGGCTCTGTTCCAGTTTTGTCCGCGTTGCGGATCTCGTCAGCCCGCCCCGCCGACCGGCAACGTCTTCGACTGCACCGCGTGCGGCCTCCGCTATTTCTTCAACCCGGCAGTGGCGACCGCGGTGTTCATTCAACGCGTCGATGGTCGGGTTCTGTTCATCCGGCGGGCGAAAGACCCGGGCCTGGGACGGCTCGCGCCTCCGGGCGGATTTATCGACTTTGGAGAAACGGCCGAACAATCGGCGTTCCGGGAGGTTCGTGAAGAAGTCGGACTGGGCCTGGCGGATCTGAAGTTCCTGTGCTCCCAACCCAACTCTTATTCCTACGCCGATATCACGTATCTCGTCCTTGATCTTTTCTTCACCGCCCGCGCGATGGATGGAGCGATGGCGTTGGCGTTGGACGACGTAGCCAGCATCAACTGGCTGGACCCGAGGACGGTGTCCCCGGAGGCGTTGGCGTTTCCCTCGATGCAGGCGGCGTGGCGGCAGTTTCGGGAACGCCTCGAGTCGTTGAGCCCGCCAACCGGCCGGGCGTGATCATGGTCCCGGGGGAACGAATTGCGGCACCGGGCGGCTCAGGTCGAGGAAGTAGGGAGGCGAATAATCGCTGTTGGGCAGACGCCGAGTGATAGTCGGGTAGGTGTAGTCGAATTTGTAGCGGTACGGCACGACCGCCTTGTCGCGCGGGACCGGTACGTCGGCTTCCCAACGATTCGGGGTACCGGCAACGCGTTGCAGGGGATACAGGCTTTCCTCGATAACCACGAAGCCCTGGACATCGGCCCCGTTGGCGCCGCGACGGGAGATGTCCCATTGAACCTCGAAATGATAGACATCCGTGCCGGTGCGGGCCGCATTGCGCGGGGTGAGATTGGTGTAGGTCGGCGCGCAACCTGTCAACAACGCCACGACCCCAAGGGCCAGGACTACTCGGCAAACGTTCATCTGGGCGCGCAAATTGCCTTCCCGCAGACGGGCCGGCAAGCATCGGAAGACGGTGGGACGGCGGGCCGACCTCCCTGTTCCCCTTTTCGATGATCCAGACGACGATGTAGCACAGGAATTCCTGGGCTACCGTTTCCTGGATTGGAACTTTCCTGGGCCGACGGTTATGGAAAGGGGCGGCATGCCCCAGTTTCAGTACAAGGCCCGGCGACGCACCGGTGGAATGGTCGAGGGGACGCTCGATGTGGCCGATCGTGCGGCCGCGGTGGCGCAGTTGGAGAAGTTGGGATTGTTCCCGTTGGCCCTGAACACCTCCCGCGGGGCGCCCGCTCGGCCGAGTGGTGCGGCACCCTCCACTCCCACCAGCCGCCTAGGCTCATTGCTGCCCGCCAGTCTGCAGGCCCAGTTGCAGCGGCGGCGCAAACCCAAGTTGCAGGAACTGGCCGCCTTTACGCAGCAACTCGCCAACCTGCTGCACGCGGGAATGCCGCTCACCATGGCGCTCCAGTCCATGACCAGCCTGACCAGCAAGGGAATCCCGTCCGAGGTATCGCGGCAATTGAAGCAGGATGTGACCGAAGGCCGCAGCCTCTCCGATGCCATGGGTCGTCAGTCCGGGGTCTTTCCCGCCCTGGTGGTCAACATGGTGCGCGCGGGGGAGAAAAGCGGGGCTCTCGAGGAGGTACTGCGGCGGCAGGCCGGTCACTTCGAACGGTTCGCCGACGTCCAGTCGAAGTTCAAGTCGGCGATGATATACCCGGTCATCGTCCTTTGCGTGGGGGTGGGGCTGGTTATTTTCTTCATGACGGCCCTCCTGCCCAAGTTCATGAACCTCTTTGAAAGCATTCAAGGATTCGAACTTCCAACCTCCACCCGGATGTTGATCAACACCAGCCGCTTCCTGACCCATTGGTGGTGGCTGGTGCTATTGGTGGCCCTGGGAATGGGGCTGGTGTTCGTTCGGTACCGGGCCACGGAGTCCGGCCGCCGCGCCCTCGACCGCCTCAAGATGAACCTCCCCATCTTTGGCAACGTCGTCCGGTTGAACCTGTTCGGTCAGTTCGCCCGCACCTTGGGAACGCTGCTGCGCAATGGAGTGCCTGTGCTGGAGGCGTTGCGGATTACGGAACAGGTGTTACCCAACGTGGTGGTGGGCGAGGCGATCTCGCAAACCCGCGAGGCGGTCACCGACGGTAAGACCCTCGCGCAGCCGCTCGCCAAATCAGGGATTTTTCCTCAGTTGATGATCGACTTGCTGCGAATCGGGGAGGAAACCGGTGACATCCCTGGCTCCTTGGAAAATGTGGCCGACACCTATGAACGCGAACTCAACTTGGGACTGCGGGCCATGACGAACCTGATCGAGCCCGTCATGATCGTAGGCATCGCCGTCATCGTCGGATTCCTTCTCATGAGCGTGATGTCCGCCATGTTCGCGATTACCCAGAACCTGCAGCGTTAGCGTCCGGTGAATGCCCCGCGCCCAAGTGATCGAACGGCTGTCCGGAGGCAAACGGCGTTCACCCTGATTGAGCTCCTCGTCGCCGCGGCGATTGCCGCCCTGCTGATGATGACCGCGATCCCTTACGTACGCGAGGTCCGCAAGACTCCGCTCGTTCGCGCCGTCAATGCCTTGGTCGAGGCCTGTCGCCAAGCACGGCTCAAGGCCATCTTGACCGGCCAACCCATGCAGGTGGTTATCCATGACAACGGCGGCGCGATCGGCGTGGAGCCGGTTCCTCGCCGGGATCGTCGAGCTGATTTCGCTCCGGAGGTGGACATGGCGCTTCCGGAAACGCTGGAGGGCCCGAAGCCCACCTTCTTTGAAGCGCGGATCGACGACGAAGTGGCCTTCCGCGAGCTCGTCGTTAATGGGCGTAGTGCCATGACGGAAAGCGCTTCCGCGATTCGATTTTTCCCCAATGGGACCAGCGATGCCTTGTATGCTGAGCTTCAATGGTTGAGGCAGGATGCGCGTCGAATCACAGTGGACATCATGACCGGCCAACCGACGGTGGAGGCGGCCCAATGAAGCTTCGACGATCCCAACCCCATGCCTCGGCCGCCGCCTTCACCTTGGTCGAAGTGGTCGTGGCCTCCGCCATTCTCGCCGTCGGGCTCGCCGGGATCCTGCTCATCTGCTCCAACGGCCTCCGAACGGCACGGGTGCTCGACCGCGTTCATGTCGATGCCGGAAGTTTGGCCACCATGCTGTCCTTGACCAATCAATTGGAGGAAGGGGGGGATTCCGGGAACTTCGGCGACGAGAATCCAGGCTACCAATGGGCTAGCGAGATTTACCTGAAGGCTACCAACGGGCTGTTTCAGGCGGATTTCCTGGTGTATTCGCCGTTTGATGCCAAGGGGAGCGAGTCACGGCTAAGTATCCTGCTGTTCCGTCCCGCCTCCGTTTCGCGAGTGGGCCGATGAATGTTCCAGCGCACAACGGTCGTCGCCGGGAGGTTCGGGCGTTTACGTTGATCGAGGTTCTGGTGGCCATGTTTGTTTTCGCCATCGTGCTGGCCTCGCTTTTCGGGACCTGGCGGGTGATTGCGCGGAGCACCGAAACCGCCCTTCGGCTGGCAACCGAGGCTCATCGTACCCGCCTGGCCCTCCAATTGCTGGAAAGCTCACTAGGGTCGGCGCAGATTTTCCAGCGTAACGCCCGCCACTATTCCTTCGAGGCGGACACCAGCGGCAACTATGCAGCACTTAGCTATGTGGCGACTCTTCCCGATTCGTTTCCCGGCAGCGGCTTTTTCGGTGGTCAGCGTTTGCGCCGATTGACGATCCGTGTCGAGCAGTCGGCCGAAGGCGGCAATGACCTGGTCCTTCATCAGATGGCCTTGCTGGCTCCTCCCGATGTGGAATTGGACACGCATCCGCTGGTTTTGGCGCGGGATGTCAGCCTGTTCCAAGTCGAATTCTGGGACCGGCAGCGAAACGAGTTTGTGGTGGAATGGTTGCGCACCAATGTCATCCCACCCGCCGTCCGGTTGACGCTGGGATTTGGCACCGCGAACCGGTTTTCGACCCGTCCAGCCGAGTTGGTCACCCGGATCGTCCGGCTGCCTGACAATGTGGTGGGAGCTGACCTGCAGGGCGGCGCGGCGGCGCCTCCGGGAGCGAACGTCCGATGAAGGCGATCGTCCAGTCTAATGGTCGCTGTCAGGCCCGTCAGGGGGTGGCGCTGATCATTGTCCTCCTAACCCTTTTCGCTCTGGGCGCTATGGCCGCCATCTTTGCCTATTCGATGAAGGTCGAGACCCGGCTGGCCATGAACACCCAGAACACGACGGAACTGGAGTGGTTGGGGCGATCGGGAGTCGAGGTGGCTAAGTGGATCCTCCATCAACAGGACCGCGTTGGGAGCCAACGTGGTTTCCACGCCTTGAACCAATTTTGGGCGGGTGGACCGGGACCTATCGAAGCTGAGGACAATCCCTTTGCCGGATTGTCGCTCCGGGATATTGAAATCGGCGACGGACGGGTCAGCCTCGACATTGAGGACACGGAACGGCTTCTGAACATCAACACAGTCGTCCGGACACCGATGCTGCTGGACTATGCCCTGTCCCGGGCCGGCGCTGACGCCACCGATTCCGCGATCATCACCAGCGCACTGATCGATTGGATGGATCCCGACGATTTCCCCCAGGCGGCCAACGGGGCCGAGAGCGAATATTACCTTGGACTGGATCCGCCTTATCGCGCCAAGAATGGTCCAATCGATGATATTAGAGAGCTCCTCCTGATACGGGGCGTCACGCCGGCGCTATTTTGGGGACCAGACCATCGAACGACGGCCTTCGGCGATGATTCATGGGGAGCGGCAAACTTTGGTGGACTACGGAGCAGCGACGAAACCCAGCCTGTGGGCCTGATCTCGATCTTCGGTGCGCTGTCCAATGGCAAGGTCAACATCAACACCGCAGGGCCTCAGGTGATTGCGCTGCTGCTTGGAGGCAATGAATCACTGGCGCGGGAAGTGGTGAAGATTCGGGCTGGACCGGATGGACTTGATGGTACGGAGGACGACCAGCCAGCTCGGGGTGGCGGAGAAATCCCCCGGCTGTTGGGACCAGCAGATCCGGCATTTCAGCAGATGTTCACGGTCCTGAGCAGCACCTTTTCCGTCCGGGTGACTGCGCACCTGGGGCCTGCACGTCGAACGTTCCATGCGGTGATTCGCCGAGGAGGGCGTGACTTTCAGACGCTTCTGTTTCGGGAGGACTGAAGGTGGATGAATCCTTCAATCGCTTTTGTTCATTCTAGTCGTAACTTGTTGTAACCAAACAAGATACTTGCAAGAAAGAAACCGCAGCGATCACCCTGCAGGCACCAAACAGGCTGGGACAGAAATGGGGCAAAAAAGGTGGGCCAGCATGTTTAGGAGGGTCTCGACCGTATCTTGAGATGCCGAAACTGCGATTCCCTAATCAATTGATGTTAAGTCATTTACGATTTCCAAAAACAGGATTTCGCAGCCCGGCTCCAAAAATTTCCGAAATTTCTTTGACGCTTGGGAGATCTCTCGGTAATTGTTTCTGCGTCGCCGGCAAAACGGTGATGACGGGAAGGCGATTGATCCTCGGCCCGGAAAAAGGACCGAGCGGAAAATTGTCGTCTCGTTCCGCGGAAACGCGGGTTCCTTGACAGCAGCGATGTACGGTAAGAAGGCTTTAAAGGCAGCCTGTCAATTTTCAGAATCTATCGGTGCTTAACGGGTGCCGAGAGACTTTCTACGGAGAGTTTGATTCTGGCTCAGAACGAACGCTGGCGGCGTGGATAAGACATG
>CAYYSX010000042.1:0-29628 GCA_964474315.1 uncultured Verrucomicrobiota bacterium
AATGGCAGACGCAGGGGACTTAAAATCCCCAGATCGAAAGATCGTGCGGGTTCAAGTCCCGCCAGCGGCACCAATGTTTTCAGTGGTTTTTGAGAACTTTTTGACTTTTACCGACACTTTCCAGACAGTGGGCGCATGGAAGCGAAGCTGGCACCACGGAAACAGCCCAAGGTGGCTTCGTTTACGGTCCGCGCCGGCAGTGTGGAAATTCCGGTGTACCGGACGGCGCGGGAGAAGCGTGGGCGGGTTTACGAAGAGTGGACCGCCGGCCTACTACGACACGGCCGGGAAACGCGTCAGGCGGTCATTCAGCGATCGGGAGAAGGCCCAGGCTGAGGCGGAACGGGTTGCCGCCGCCCTTTCCCGTGGGCAGGCCGAAGCCGTCGAGTTCACCGCCGCGGATGCCGAGAAGTACGGTCGCGCCATCCGCCTGCTGAAGCCCACGGGCATCCCCCTGTTGGCCGCCGTCGAGGAGTACGTGGACGCGCGGACGATTCTGCCAACCGGCTTCACCCTCAAGCAGTCCGCCAAGCATCTGGCGGATGCCGTCCAGGCGACCGATACCCGACCGGTTCGGGAGATCGTCGAGGAACTGCTGAATGACCGGGAGGCCGCCGGATGCTCCGAGGTTCACTTACGCGACCTCCGCTTCAGGCTGGGGCGCTTCGCTGACGCCTTCCAATGCCCGCTTGGCTCCGTGTCCGCGGGTCTGGTCCGGGAGTTCATTCAGAACCTCAAGACCGACGCCGGTAAGCCGCTGGCCAATCGGACCCGGCGGAACGTCCTGCGGATCGTGTCGGGCCTGTACCACTTCGCCGGGAAGCGGAAGTACATCCCGGGCGCCCTGGTCGAAGATGTCCGGGCTATTGAGGCGCCAAAGGCGGCTCCGTCTGAGGCTGGTATTTGGACCCTGGAGGAAATGAGCCGAATCCTGACCGAAGCGAAGCCCTACCTGATTCCCGCGCTCGCCGTCGGCGCCTTCGTCGGACTGCGGATCGCTGAAATCGCCCGGCTCGACTGGAAAGACGTGCGCTTGTCCGAGGGCGTCATCGTGCTCGCCGCGACCAAGACCAAGACCGCCAGCCGGCGAGTCGTCCCGATCCTCCCGAACCTGAGTCAGTGGCTGACACCCCACGCCCAGGAATCGGGGCCTGTCAGCCCAGCCAGCACCGCCAACACCCTGGCAATCCAGTTTTCCCGCACTGGTGAGAGGGCGGGCCTGAAGTGGATCCCCAACGCCTTGCGACACAGCTTCTGCAGCTACCGGCTGGCGACCACCCACGACGCGGCCCGGGTCGCCACCGAGGCAGGCAACTCCGCCAGCATGGTCCACCGCCACTACAAGAGCTTGGTCACCGAAGCCCAGGGAAAGGAGTGGTTCTCCATCGTCCCGGACCGTCCGGAGAACGTCATCGCCATGCCGCGGGAGGCCGCTGGCTGAACCAGATTTGGCTTTCCGACCAGAAATGCCGGGGCCGGCAGTCGGAAAGTCACCAAACCAACCGCCAACCCGAAACAAGCGGGCGCCCCGGCACAACACAGCAAAGTCACATGAGAACAACAACGTCAACCGCGGAGCGAGGTCCGCGCACCTCCACCCCACGCCGTTCTGCGCGCAAGCCGGACGTCGGCATGACCGAAGCCGAGTTCAAACGCCGATACAAGTGCATCTGGAGAACGCTTCCGAATCCCAAAGACACTTCGGCCCGGTGCCAGGGTATCGCCTTGCGCGGTGGGCATTACTTCCGCGTTGAAACCTTCCGCGTCGAGGACTCGTCGGCCAAGTCTGGTTTCAGTGAGCGGATCGCTCCGTCGGAGACTCCGCTAAGGCCGCTCGAAGTCCTAAGGACATTTGAGGAGATCACTGGCGACTACTTTGGCGATGATCACGACTGGGATTTTGATCGTCTGGCCGAGATGTTCCGGTGGCTCGGCTCCAACCTCGTCGAGAAAGGCGGTGCGCGATGAAGGTTCTGGTGGAGATTGAACTTCCTCAGGAAACCATGCGCCGGCTCGAAATTCTGGCCAAAGAGGCTGGGGTCACCGTTAGTGAGCTGGTGTCTAAGTGGATCGTCGGAGTTGACGCCAGATTTCGAGAATTCGTCCAAATATGGCTCAGCGAACAGCGCAAAGGTTGACGCTTAACTAACACGGGGCGCCCGGCGAGGCTGGGCGCCCTTTTGACCCGGAAGACTAATGCCATTTTCTTCAGATGCATAGCTGCATGTTTTCGAAACACCCCGGCGCCACTCCCAAGCTGTGGGCGCGGGCCCAAGGTGGAGTCCTCCTGAATGCTGGCGAGCTCGCCAGCATGATGCATCTGTCTCGGACCCGGGGTAGGAAGATCGTCCTGGAAATGGCGCGCCTTGGAATAATCCCATCAATTCGGGTCAACCGGCGGGTGATTCTATTCGACTGGCTGGAGATTCGACGCAATTTGTTGGAAAAATATCTTGATCCAAATGGCGGAATGGTGATGCGCGGGATTGAGCAATGGGGGGAAGTCCCTGATTCCGTGCTGCTTGAGGGGGCTATCCGCCGGTACGACCTCCTAAAAGAGCATCAAAGTTAGGTACAAAAAATGTTCCCAGTGTTACCAAAGGGCTCCTCAAATGGTAAAATCTGAGGTCACTGGCCGTGTATGAGTGCGTCGCGATATGAACGCGACTATCCCAACGGGCGCCGCAACTGGCGCGAACATCGTCACTCACCGCACGCCGGCCACTGATGCCGCCTACCTGACCAAGCATCAGGTGGCCGCAAAACTCCAGGTCACCCCGAGGTTCATCGAGCTGTTGGTGGGCCGGGGCAAGCTTCCGCACATCAAGATCGGGCGAAAAATCGTCCGGTTTCGGTGGAGCGACGTCGAATCGGCGTTGACCCAAGTAAACTGAAAAACCGCGCCCGAAACCTCGGAACGCGGCTGAAATCAATAGCGGAGTCAGCATGCACTTCCGGGAGCCGGGCGCAAGCAATTTACGCCAATGAGCTTCGAAATTCTCCGGCAGGTGCTTGACCTCGAGAATCTCCCCGGCGTTGAGAAAGCCGTGCTGATCGTGCTCGCCAACCGGGCAAATGATTCCGGTCGGTGCTGGCCCAGCATGGGCGACCTGGCCCGGAAATCTGGATTCAGTCGGCGGCATTGCATGAGGGCGATTCAAGCTCTTGAGGTGAAGAGCCTGATCGCCGTCGAGAGGGGAGGCGGCCTCGTGTCAAAGTACGTCGTCACCGGTGACAGGGTGTCACCCTATACTATCAGTAGAACCTCCCAATATACTACCAGGTGAAACAACAAGGGGGAGCGCGCCATCGGCGGAGGGCAGAAAACGCCAATCGAGACCGCGGCCGACCAGCCTCACCGACCCAATCGAAATCCCCGAGGTCCTCAAAACCCGGGAATTCCGGGCCGCCTGGGAACGGTGGCAAACCCATCGCCGGGCCTACAAGAAGCCGAAGGACTGGGTCGCCATGTTCCGCGAGCAGCTCGATTGGCTCGCCCCATTCGGTGCAGCCACCGCCACCGAGATCCTCAGCACCTCCATCCGCAATGGCTGGCAGGGGCTGTTCGAACCAAAGCGGGGTTCAGGACCCGCGGCACCATCCAAACCCCACCTCGCCGGCATGACCGCCGCCGAGTTCGACAGAGACACCGAGGCTTGGGCCAAGGCTCAGGCGCAAGAGGAGGAAGCGTTCTGATGGAAACCATCCTGGAAGCAGAGATTGCCAAGCTACGCGAAGTAGCCATCACGCAGAGCGCCGAGAAATCGGGGCCTCACTCATGGCCCATCCTCATTTCGCCCGAGTGGCGGCAGCGTCACCTGCGACTCACTGAGCACTGCCCAAACCTGACCAAAGCAGCCGAGTCTGCTGAAATGTTCGCGAAGAAATTCGCGCGCAACGTCCGATTCCGTGACGACGGAACGCCGCGCACCTGGCTGGTGCTCTCAGGCGAGAATGGCACCGGCAAGACTCACATTGCCCGAGCCCTCTATCGGTACGCCGGCGCCGCGCGAATCACCGCGTGGGATATGGGATACTGGGATCGGCCGCCGAATCGCGTCCGGGTGGACTGGCCGGACCTTGTGTCCTCAGACGAAGAGGGCGTCTGGCGCGACGCCCTCGAAGCTGACTTCCTTGTCATCGACGAAGTCGGTGGCGAGGTGGACCGCTTCAAATCAGGCGAACCAAAACGGAAGCTCGTGAGCCTGCTCGGGAAGCGCGAGCGAAAATGGACCGTGGTCACCACCAACATCGCACCCAATGGATGGGCCGCCCAGTGGGATGACGGGTCCGGCTCAGGTAAACGCGTCGCCGACAGACTCAGGCGCTGCGCCAAGCTGGTGGATCTGGCCAGCGTGAAGCCGTGGTCGGTAGCACTGCATCAAAGAACTACCCTATTGACACGCCATGACAGGCAGTAAAAGATCGCACCAATCTCCGATCAGTACCGTGCCACGCAACTACCCAATCCCATGAACCATCTCCTTACACTCTGCATCATTCTTCCATTCCTGGCCGCTGCGCAACCCTCAGAGACATTCAAAAACTGGTTCAGCGGGCAGACCGCCGTGCTGGCCTGTGATGTCGAGGTTGAGATTGAGAAACCGGGAGGGAAATCGACCGAGTACCGGTTCCGATTCGGCTCCCAACCCGACACTTACTGGTCGGAGATTGATGACGGTGCCGTCGTCCTCGCCGGGGCGTCGTATGACTACTTATGGGAGAGCACTGAGGACAAGTCCGTCCGAATTGCCGACAGACCACAGCACAGCAACACGCCAAACCCCTACGCCGGCCGAGCTGCAGCACTGATTGCGGGCCTGTTTGCGGGCGGTTTCGCGGACTGCGACCCGCACAGCGCCAGGTGGGTATCGGACGACCTGATCGTCATCAGCCGCGCCCTGGACAGAATGCCGAGCCCGGCGAACACCAATGACGTCGAGCTGCGAATAGAGGCGCGAACCAACGGCTTGCCCGAGCGCCTGGTCGCCACGTCGAACGGAAAGCCCGAGGGAGTGGTCCATCTGGAATACGGAGGGGAAATACCGATTGGCATACCAAGCGTGGTGTCGAAAACGGGAACAAACGGAACGATCGTATCGTACAAGCTGGAGAAGCTCAAACTCGGAACCCGCAACGTGGAAACTAGCCGGGGCTACGTACCGGCGATGTTCCTGACGACCCAAACGCCCGATTTCAGGTACCTCGCTTGGACCAACATTCTTCGCAAGTGAACAGACAACGCGCACAAAACCACATGAGAACATTGATAGCACTCGCACTGCTGATCACCGCATTCGCGGTGAATGCACAGACCAATGACCCGTTCGAGACCTGGAAGCAGTGGATCAGCGGGAAGTATCCCGTGAAGTCTGTCTTAATACAAAATACCGTGTACAACACCAATGAAACCACAATGAATGTTAAGTGGTTCCGCTTCGGGTTGCAAGATGATACACATTTTTTTCAGGACTACATTGATAATACAAACTCAACGGAAGTTGGAATAAATCGACTGGTCCCAATGGGGCAGACACGAGGGGCATCTGGGCTAATAATATGGGAGGTTATGGGCGAATTGGTGACAGCCGAAACATTGCCCAATCATGAATCGATATACATCGACGACAATAACCGAGTTCGAATGATCATTGGTAGGAACAAAAGCCGTATCCAACAGGCACTAAGTGGCGCGGGAGGATTTGATCATACAACAATTGAATGGGATAACTTGAAATTCAGAGGGAAATCCGTGCCTTTCCGCGGAGAGCGGGAAAATATCTCCGGATACATTACCGAGATGACAAACGGAGCACCAGCCGAATACTGGTATTGGTACGGAACCAGCGGTCCAATAAAGGTTCACATGAAGTATTCAACAAATCTTCCACCGGGAGTGCCAGCATATATCCGCAGGACGCATCCTCAATCCGGGCCAATGGAATACACTCTGCTGCGCTTCGACCCAGGAACAAACGATCTTCGGGAAACCGATGGATATGTTCCGTCGGTCTTTACTTCAAGCGCAAAATATCTCGTGATGTTCACGAACGCCTTAGAGTATTCCGTTGATGTCGTGCATGGAGAATCTTTTTTGGTTAAAAGTGAGCCAGACCCCTTCGCAAAGGCCAATAGGGGAAAACTAATTGGCCTGGCAGCCATGGTATTAATAGGACTGCTTACGGCCTGGATGATTTTACGCCCAAAGCATTAAACAATTTCCAGCAATAACGCTGGAAGGAAGAAAGGTAGAACTGTATGAAACAAAACAGACTCATATCAATAGCGGCGATCCTGTCGTCGTTTGTCATAGCATTAGCTTGCTACGATACCAACACCACAACATGTCCGACTGTCCAAATTCCACGCTGTCCGAATGGCCCGTCATGGGTTACCCAGGTGTATTGTTACTCAAATGATTCAAAATACGGCTACAAAACTGTAAACTGGGAGGCGTGGCAACACCTCACTTCAGAACACACCGGAATGTGCAAGAACCCAATCTGCGACGGTTATCAAGATGGGACTCTGGTTGATTGCAATCCCTTGTATTTGCATCAGATTCCAATGGCAAGCTACAAATACAAGCTCCCGGTCTATGGAAACGACCACGATTGCCCTGGAGGCCAAGGCAGTAGTGGAGGATAGAGGGTGCTATCCATGAACGCTCACAAACATTATACATACCTTCCGGTCGCCGTCTGCGCCATCATCATCGGCGCGACGGCGGCCGCGAAGGCCTTCGCATTGTGGCAGGGAAACGCACTGCTAAGTCAAGCGCACCCCTGGCTTCCTGGGACGTTCCTCACGTGGGCCGTTGTTGGTCTAATTGCTGAAGTTGCCGCTCTTGCGATTCTGGCCATTGGCAAACAACGATTGTTCCTCATCGCCAGCTTGGTGCTTGGCTCGTTGTTCATCTCATATCATTGGTATCAGGTATGGCAAAATGTACCAAGCCCATGCCCGTGCCTCGGGGGAATGATGGGTAATGGAATGGCTGAAATTGAAACCAGAGTATCATTCGCTTTGGCGATAACCATTGCGCTAGCAGCTTTCTTTGGCCTGTGCCAAAGAGGAAGTCTCATGGAGCAATCGAAACCGGTCCGTGGCAACTGGATTGCAATTGGAGCGGCGATCCTTGTCTGGGCGGTGGCATCGGCGGCGTTCGTCATTGCATACCATGGCAGGGATGCCGATAGTGATGAAAGTATGGAGGCAGCCAAAGCCCTGCTGGTCATGGAGCATCCCGAGCAGCAACCCGAGATGTGGAATGACCAGCCTCCGCTACTCACTCACGTTTTTGCCACTCTGTTTCATTGGTTCTGGCCGTCATTGACGGTGACTAGAACCTTCGTTGCAATTCTTGGGCTTCTGATACCAACCACGTGGATCCTATTTCTCAAGCCGCACCAGCTCACCTGGGCCGTAGCGCCTGCGGTTGCCTTTCTGTGGGCGTTGATTCCCGAGATGATTGGCAGCGCACAGCTTGAGCCGGCGGCATACGCTGTGGCTACAGCGTCGGCAATTCCGCTGATTGCCATGCGAAACTGGAAGCTGGCCTTTGTGCTTTCTGTTTTGATAGGAATCCTCAGCCTCAACATCAAGCTGACCGCAGCATTCGGCTTGGTCCTCCCGTTTGTGATCATCTTCATGAGGTCACCGGTCCGAGCCATCGGGTGGGGAGCGTTGGTTGTGGCTGGGGTAGTGGCTAGCAGCATGGCTCAACCAAATTGGTCTTGGGCAGCAATGTCGGAATCGCATCTGGTCGCCGCGGGCCAGGCCCGCGTGTTCGTGTTCAATACTCAACAGATTGCGTTGGCTTGGGTGCCGATTTTATTTGCTATAGCGTCATTCTGCTATAGATACGCCACCCGCCGGCTCGCGCCGCTGTTCCCACTTTACATGTCGCTGTTTGTCGCGATTGGGATTCACCTGGGGCACCGGCCGTATTGGGGTTACTATTCAATCCATTTTTTGGCGCCGCTGTGCCTTCTCGCCGGGATCGGCGTTGTGGACGTGGTTGCCATGCTTTCGCGACAAACAAGGATGCGGGCTGCGCTTGTAGGCGCGTCGGTCTGCGTCCTGTTGGTGTCATGGTCAATCGAAAGATTGAACAATTGGGGGGGCAAATATACCGCCTCAACGGACATATCCGACAGTGCTCCGTTGATCGCTGCGATGAAGAAATACGCTACGACAGATAGGCTCGGATTCTCGAATGACAATATCATAGCGTTTGCTTCCGGATTAATGCCACCGCCTTGGGTGACCATAGCACCATCGAAACGTGTATGGTCAGGCAACCTAACCAGGATTGCGCTGATTGATACGCTCGTTAGCAACAAAGTGCCTGTGCTGGCTATACCATTGGATCGGGAACGCGCTTGGGATCGGCTGCTTACGAATTACAGCTTGGTTGAGATAGATAAGGCCGTTGGTGTTTACGTCTCAAAGGACCTTGTCCCTGAAGGAATAGTAATCAAGAATGCGTCACCCCTGAAGCAATTCGGCCTATGAAAACTGTGACCCGCTACGCCGTGACCGGGTTCGCCACGACCGCGGCGGACTTCGGGATCTTTGTGCTGATGTCGGCGTGGTTCGGCCTGTCGGCGTTGCTCAGTCACGCCATCGCGACCTCCATCATTCTGCCCATCTCGTTCCTCGGTCAGCGCAACCTGGCCTTCCGCTCTCAGGGTAGAGTCAACCGACAGGCGCTGGAGTTCGTCTTGGTCACGGTGTCCAACGTGACACTGGTTCAGCCGATCGTGCTGTTGTTGGTGCCCTGGCCCATTGCGGCCAAGGTCGTCGCAATCTGCGTGGGGATCGCGTGGAATTTCTGCTGGTTCAACGGACTGATCTTCTCAACGAAGAGAGGACGAAGGTGACTTCGACTCAACCAAGCATCGATGACATCCGCAGGCTGGCCAGGGCGGTCGCGCAAGTCCATGCCATACTTGTGCCGATGGCCAACCATTGGGCTCACGACGGGGTCAAGATGTCTGGTGAGGCGGCCGCGTTTCAGCGGGCACTACTGGCGCTAAGCGAAGCTCTCAGCGCGGCACGCGGGCAAGCCGCCACCCCACCCCGGTAAGGAATCTATTTGATAAGCTATGAAACAGGTGACCGCGGGATCCCGACCAATCTCCATGAGAACCAGAAAAACTCCATCTCTCTCTCCAAAACGGCGGCGGAAGCGCAGGAAACCCGCTGCCACCGCGGCGACGCTGCGTGCTGCGGCGACCGCCGCTGGGCGTGCCAGTCGAGTGGATTCGGCGGGCCTGCGACGCCGGCGGCGTCCGGACCCCTGGGGGGCGGACGCCCCGCCTGACCCAAACGAAGTGCCCAACACACCCGCAAAACTTTGGGCTCACAGCATCGAAGCAGCGAAGCAGGGTACCGGAAGAATGGAAGGATCGCGCTTTGCAGGAATCAGGGTGCATGCGGGCCAACGGCCGGCTGGCTGTTCATGAGGCCTTGCGGTGGCTAGATGAACACTGGGACGAGCTGGATAGCGCCTGGCCTGATGCTTGCGTCCGATGACCCGCTTCACCGCCACCGAGATGGACGCCGATGGCGAGCCCCATCCGGTACTGGCCGTTCTGCCCGACATCGAGGAGATCGACGAGCCGGAGCCGGAGCGTCAATCGGACGAATATCTGCGTCGGCTGTTGCGCTGGCTTGCCGGCGCGGTGACGTCGGTAGAGGAGTCCGGCCGGCGTATGGTGGTCGCGGCCCACGTACTTCGGATCCCCGGCGCTCCGGCGACGGTTCGAGACCTTGGCAAACGGTTGGGCATGTCAAAGTCCCGGGCTGGACAATTACGCTTAGATTTGTGCCGAGAAATCGGGCTTCTGCGTGCCAAAACTGGACAGCGAAAGTAAGGGTAGAGGGACCGGGCCACCAAAGGCTCACATCCCGCCGGGCGGCGGGTCACCAGTGGTCCGGTCCCTCGAACAACACGACTATGGAAACTGAACTTGAGAAACAGGCCAAAGCCGAGGTGGACCGCGACCTTCAACGCCCGGGGAATGTGCGGGAAGTGATACGCGCCCGCAAAGAGCGGCGGTTGGACTATGTGCGCCGTCAGCACCTCGCGAAAACTGACAACGGTGAGGCGGGTGACCTGGCTCGCGCCTCGCTTGCTGCCGAACGTGCCGAGCGGGCGCGGAAGCGCGGCAGCCGAATGGAACAGTTGGCGGCGAGTTTGAAATTGGGCGAACTCAGGGCGCGGGTGGCGAAGATCCTCGGACTGGCCGGCAGCACCACAACCCCGGCCAGTGCCGTCGCGCCGGCCACGACCGCGGCTACGGAATCGGCGCCCTCGCCGGCCGAAGTGCGGGCGAAGATCGAGGCTCTGACCGAAGGGGATCCGACAATCCTGCTTCGCTTCGTCGGGACCGTGAAGGCCCACGACCCTGCGATGGACATCATCAAACGGTTGGACACTGGTTCGCCGGAAGAGCAGGCGGAGGCCGCGAAGACGTTGGCCGCGCTGATCGAGCAGGCGACCGCCGCCCCGGCCAAGCCCGCCCAATCGTTCACGGCCAAGGCCCCGCCCAAACCCATCGCGGCTCCCGCTCAACCGCCACCCCAGGTTCCCCGGCCGAATGCGACCACCACACCCGTGGCACCGAAGGCCATGACGCCGGACGAAGTCGAGGCTGGGGTAACGAAGTTGCTGGCGAGCGGTGACGTGAACGCAATCGTCGCGTTCAACCGGCATCTGACCAAGCTCGCCCCTCGGGGATTCTCCATCCACGAGATCAAGCGACCAAGCCGGCGGGTCGAGGCCGCTAAGGTGGTGGAACGTGCGCTCGCGCTGACGTCGGAGTCCCAGGCAAAATCAGCGAAGCGCGGCAAAGGACCGCTGGGCAAAGCCCCGGAGACTTACAGCCTCGATGGGCTCACCGGACGCGCACTCACCGAGGCTTCGTTCGCCCGCGAGCTCGGGCTGCCTATGAGCGTGGATCACGCCGCCCTCCAGCGGGAGGCGCTGAAGAAGGCAAAGTCCGCCGCGTTGTCACTGACGGCTGAGCAAGTCGAACAGCTTCGAGCCGCCGGCATCAAACTCAGCTAACTTGCACAACCAATTCTCTAACCTTTCACCGATAATAATATGAGTACAAAAGCCGCTTCATTACTAATCACTGAAGAGGAACTTCTGTCCCGCGCCATCGCCAACGGGAGAACCATCGCCGAAGAGAAAGAAATTGCCGCTCTGGAGAAGTCCATTCAAAATCGGTTCTCCGGGATCGTGGCTGAATGCAGAGCGATTGAAACCGAGATGGCGAGCCTTCGGGAGGCGATACGCACCCGGTCGCCGGCGACAGAGCAACACTTGGCCTTGAAGGGAGAACTGGAGTCCCTTCGTGGCCGTCAGGCCGTCGCGGCCCAACAGTTGGCGGCCATACGGTCCGACGCCGCGGCGGCACAAGCTGCGGTGGATGAGGCGCTGGGCGTTCCAGGCGTCCGACACGATGCGCTGCGCGACCGGGTGTCGTATGCGCAGGCAACCGCCGCGGCGGTTGCCGGGACTGAGCAGCTACTCGCCGACCTGGATTCGAAGGTTGCGGGTGCGGAATCTGCGCTCGTCAAGCATGCCGCTGAGAACGAGATCAAGTCAGGCGGCCCTGACGCCGGCGAAGTGAGTCCTAAGCCTTACCTCGATCCGCCGGCTTTCTTCCACTATAAATTCGTGCAATAAGCATTTTCAATTCGATCCCGCTGCCATTAAGTCCGGAAGACAAATAACAAACCAAAGGCAATCACCCATCTTGATTGATCAACACTAATAAAACTCATTATGGCTACAGCATACGGAAACGCTCACGTTATCCTCGGGCAATCGCCCCCGACCATCACCATGTACGGTAAGACCGGCACTGATCTGGGTGCCGCTTACGTCAACCCAGCCATGGACGAAGCCTCCGTCACGGTTGGCTTCACCCACACCGAAGTCGTCGGCACCTCGGGCGAAGTGTCGCTCATTCGCAGCAAAGGTGAGTACCTGGAAGCCACCTTCCAGCTTCGGCCGTGCGACACTAACGGCGATGGCACGTCCACCACGGACGCCCTACTGTCGGCCAGGCTTCCCGGGGCGGGCTTTTCGTTTCGGGTAACAGGCATGAAGGCGTTCGCCGCCGGCAGCTTTACCAACGCCCTTAATTACGTGGAATCAACCCAGACCCAACCCTGGTTCGTCCAGCCGGGCGCAACGCTCAGGGGTCCGTCCCAAGATGTTGCCACCATCACGCTGACCGCTCGGCGTTACCTCGGGATCACCAGCCACACCCCCGTCACCGAATGACCGAATGGCATCCAGCGTTCGGGATTGCTGAACGGGGGCCGGTGGTGGCGGGGATCCAGGTCGGCCCCGTCACCCTCGGCCACCTCGAGCTGATCGCCGAACTGGGCATCGACATCATGGGCGCGTGGTCCCGGAGTGATGTCGCAATTCTGGCGCTCATCCTGGCCCAGCCGGCCGAGAAGTCGCGCCGCGACCTGACCAAATGGTGGATGCGGCCCCTGCTGTGGTACATCGGCCGTCGGACGCGAGACCTCGACATGGACGCGGAAGCCAAGCGCCTGGGCGACTGGTTGAATGCCCAGTTGTCGGGGCCGCGGGTGGTTCGCGATCTTTCCAGGAAGTCGCGCCACGGCTCGGCGCCACTGCATTTCCATTTGTTGGGGTCGGTCATGTCCCGTCTCAACATGAGCATCGAGGACGCTCGGCGCCTGCCAGTCCGGACGGCCTTGCAGCTTGTGCTGGCCGCGGCCGAGGCGGCCGGAGAGGCCGAGCTCTGGTCGGAGAAGGATCAGGCGTTTGTGGAGTGGTGTGAGGCGTCCACCGCGGCTAAGAGATCATGAGCATTTTCAACATCTTCGCGAGGCTTAGCCTCAATACCTCGCAGTTTGAGGCCGGCATGAAGCGGGCGGAAGGTGCCGCCGCTGGTTTCGGTCGAACACTCGGGAGATACATCTCCGCCGGGGCCGTCGGTATCGGCCTAGCCTCTCTGGGCAGTTCCGTGACCAGGACCGCCGTTGAGATCAAGAATCTGAGCGATCAGACGGGCCTGACCACCACGCAGGTTCAGGAGCTGCAGTCAGCGGCCGAAAACACTGGAGTGAGCCTCCAGACGTTGACCGGCGTGCTGGAGAAGATCAAGCGGCTGAAGGCCGATGCCCTTGATGGCGACGGGCGCGCGGCAGACTTGTTCAATCGGCTCGGAGTCAACGCCAATCAAAGTGCCTACGAGATCCTCAAGCAGATTGGCCACGCGAAGGACTTGAGCGCCGTTTACGAGCTCGCGGGAGAGAAGTCGTCCAAGCTGCTGGCATCGGTTAGGGGGATTAGCGAGCTCGGCCCGCTGGAGTTGATCAGCGAGAGCCAGATCGAGCGTCTGGAGCAAGCGGACCGAACCCTGAACCGGATGGGGCGAGGCGCGAAGGTGTTCTTCGCAGGAGTGATTGACCGGATGCTTGCTCCATTCGATTCGGCGGGATTCGTGGCCAGACGGCTCAAGAATCGATTCTGGCCCGGCAAGCCCGCGACAACGACAACAGCGGGCGAGCCGGATCTCAACGTGGGCATCCCGGAGCCTGGCTACCAATCCACGGTAGATTCGATCAATCTGGCGAACCAGCGGCAGCGCGAGCTGGAGGCAGAGGAGAAGGCGGCCAAGAGGCGCCGGATCATGTCCCAGTTGGATGCGCCGCTCACGGCCGGCCCTTTCCAATCCTCCACCGGCAACGACCGCGCGCGCATCGGCGGCTTCTTCGTCGGCGCCGATCGGACCGCCGTGCTGGATCTCCAGAAACAGCAACTCCAGAAGATGACCATCATGGCGGACCAGATGAAGAAGATCGCCCAGGACCTGGATGAACTGAAGAACCTATGATCGACCTCCAGCATTGGCCGGCCTGGCGATGGATTCTGAGGCGCCCGCGCTTGATGCTCTTCATGATCAACGTGGGCGCCTGGCTTGGCTTGATCCGCCACTTCGGGTTCCGGGACGCCCGGCGCCTTCTGCCGGGCGTGCGGCTCCACGTTTTTGCTCAGATCGACCGCGACCTGGAAGCCATCGAGAACGACCTGGAACGTCGGGACCGCCTGCGGAATCCGGCGGACTACCGGATGACGTGAGGGGGCCTATGGCTGAACTCCGTTACTGGCCCGGTTGGTACTGGCTCATGTGGTTGAGGTGGCCGAGGCTGTTGTTCTTCGCGACGGACCTGGTCTGCGGCCCGATCCTGGTTCGCCGCCTTGGCCTTCGGAAAGCTTGGCGCGCGGAAGGCCGCCCACTGGCTGATGCTCGGCCGGGCGAAGCGCGACGTGACCGCCCTGGAAAACGAGGTGGAGCGCCTCCACCGGTTGCGCCGGCCCAGGGATTTCGGGGTGGGGTGAAGGGGGCGGGGCTCCAGGGGGCTGGCGCTTTGGGATCCGTGCTGCCCGGTGGCTGAATCTGCAACTGAAATCAATTCACTTCGGAAGTACCCCTGGACACCTCCCAACGCAGGGCTGCTTCATCTGGGAAGGGAGGAGGCTGGCAGGTGCTACGGGTCCGGCGGGAACGGATTCCCTTGGGCAAGAGCCCGCAGGAGATGAGTGTGGAGGACGGGTACTACGTGACGAGTCGCGCGGAGTGGAAGTCCGCCGGGCTCTGTCCGGTCTGCGGCAAGCCCAAGGCGGACGGGCGGAGCAAGTGTCAGGTCTGCCTGGACCGAACCCGGAATTGGAAGCGGGCCAGGAAGCTCCCCGCACCCAAGGCGCCAGCCCGCGGCCCCATCACCGTGGCGCCGCAGTACCTCCGGGAACTGGCAATGGACCTGAACCACCAGCACGGCCACGACTGGAAGATGCGCGAGGTCGCCAAGGCCCTGGTGGACGCCGCGGAGACCATCCGGAGGCTGGAGTAGGGCGGCGTGCCTGCAGCCGAAAAACAAGCTTGCGTGGTGGGAGAAAAGTGCCTTGTTTTCTATCGGTCTGCCGCCACTGAAAGTCGTCTCCATGGCGTCGCGGGGTATCCCGCTCAGGTGGATGGTGGGCCGATTTTGTTTTGTGGGGTCAATGGGTTGCGTTGACCGTCGTAGTAATTCCCATTGCCGGCATAGCGGCTGGAATCATATAGGTCCACCACCAGCCGGATTCTCTCCCGCAGGTAATCATAGAAGCGGACTTCTCCCTTTTCAAAGACGCGTTGAACGGCCCATCCGAGATAGTCGGGCACGGTCAACAACGGCTCATTCAGCGGAGTCTGGACATTGAAGACGACTTCAGCGCGCAAGTCCGAGGCGGCCCAACGCTTTTCCGCCCGCCCGATAGCTTTGGCGCGAGCATTCTCCAGAATTCTGGAACGGGTGCTGGAACCTCGCTCGGCGATATTAAGGACCAGCCGACGGGGACTCTTAAGGCGGCTCTTAATCAAATGGGATAGGACGTCGGCGTAGAATTCATCATCTTTCCCGTTGTGCTTTTTGATGAAAAGGGAAGGGATTTTCCGTGCGATAACGACCTCTGCTTCGCAGGCAAGCTCACGCAGATAGTGAAGGAAGACGCTGCGGACTTCAGGTGAGTCCTTGCAGGCATGGAAAAAGAAGCCCCTTTTGGCCATGCGCTTCATAACGCTTGGAATGGTATTGAGGAGAGGATCGCGTTCAACTTGCTGATGGAGGGCAATGATCTCGGCTCGAATGTCGGCGAGTGGACGACTAAACTTAACAATACCCATCCCGAAGATCTGCGAAACGCCCTCCTGCCCGAGAATGATCTCCCTCCCTTTTCCGTAAAAGGTCGTGTCGCCGACTTCATCGATGAAGCGATGAGTGACGGGAGGCGATTCGGGCGGTTTCTCGGGCATCTTAGTTCGGGAAGACTGGGGACTCTGGCGAACGACATCCAAGCTCAATCAAGACCCCGAAGCCAATTCGCGCGACATACCCCATCGCCATCCCCCCACACCGGCACCCCATCCCTTCGGTCCACCGGGCCAGCTTTGCCGGACGCGCCGGATGGAGGGCGCCAAGATGTACAAACTTCCCGACGGGCTCGCAGAGGGCGCGCAACTGATCGTGGGGCTGATCATCGCAGCCGGCTGTGCTCTCGGGGTGATTCTCTTCTGGATTCTCAACGCCGGATGAGAGGCCCATGGTTCCCGACAAATTCCGACACGGAAGCTTCGCAACGGTACGCTTTGGCGACAAAACCGGCTTTTCGGACCTCGCGAACGGAAGCGAACCAAACCCCTGTGAGAAAGAATTTTAGCGAACGTTTCATCGTTGTAAGTAGTTGGTTGCGAGTGGTTTCAAATCCCGCCAGCGGCACCAGTGTTGCAAGGGTTTTCGATACTTCGGTTGGAGTGGGAACAAAAGGAGACTCCCCCCCGGGCCAGGCACGGAGGAGGCCGGAGCGGAGGCCGACGAAATGCCTGGCCCGGGGGAGGAGCGCGGCGGCTTCGATGGGGTCTGAAAACAAGCCACAGATCGCGAGGCGTCTGCCATCGGGTCGCCCCGAGCCTCCAAGCCAACCGAGGGCCAGATGTCCTCGCCAAATTCTCCCTCTGCCCCAGTCTCCTTTTGCCCCCTCAACAAGTCTCCCTTTGAACTCCCGCCGACATCGCGTCCGATTTTCTTCCCATTCCCTGTGACTTCCCCGGGCGGATTCGTTTGTAAGCAATGTGACCATCAGATCACTCGATAGCGATGCGGCGTCTTTCGTGTGCAGGATGGTCGTCACCGCCTCGCCATTCCCGCCGACAGCGAACACCGTTTCTTCCGATTGCGGAAACCGCGAGCGGCGGGTGCCACGAGTTGAAGCCGGTTTGCCGGCGTCGAGGTCGTGGATACCTATGTGAACCGCGACCTGACGGCGGTCGCGGTGGAGTTCCTTTGCCACATCCGCCAGCCGGCCTGCACCCTGCGGGTCGTGGACCGCTTCACCGTGGACACCGCCGGACGGATCACCGGGCAGGAAAACTTCTTCGACCCGCGCGACGTGACCCAGCCATCCGGATGAACCAAGATCGGAACGCATCCCATGAACTCGAAACGTCTCCTGCGCTGGCTGCTTTGGCTCGCCGGCGGTGTCCTCGTGCTGGCACTGCTCGCGGTGGCGACCGTCATCGGTTTGCTCCGCGCCAGCTTGCCCGCGCTGGACGGGGAGCAGCGGGTGGCTGGCTTGCAGGCGCCGGTCACGATCGAACGGGACGACCTGGGCGTGCCCACTCTCACCGCGAGCAACCGGCTCGACCTGGTCTTCAGCCTGGGGTTTGTCCATGGGCAGGACCGCTTTTTTCAGATGGATTTGAGCCGGCGCTTTGCCGCGGGCGAACTGGCCGCGCTGCTGGGGCCGACGGCGTTGCCTCACGACCAATGGGTGCGGATGCACCGACAGCGCGTCGTCGCGCGCGAAGCGTTGGCGGCCCTGCCGCCCGAGCGGCGCGGCTGGGTCGATGCGTATGCCGCGGGTGTGAACGCAGGCCTGGGCTCGCTCGGCGCGCGTCCGCCCGAATACTGGGTGCTGCGCGCCCGCCCCGCGCCCTGGCAGCCCGAAGACACGCTGCTTACCGGTCTGGCGATGGCCCTGAATCTGACGCCGCCCCCGACCGAGCGGCTGGACGCCCTGCTCCTCCGGGAGATTGGGCCGGCGGCGTTCGAGTTCTTCTATCCGCGCGGCACGGACTGGGACGCGGCGCTGGACGGTTCGATCTTTCCCGCCGCCCCCATCCCCGATCCCGCGGTGCTGGATTTCCGCCAAGGCTGGCAGCCGGACGACGACTCGCTGCCGGAATTCTGGCGGCAATGGGTTCACACGCCGGAAACCGCCGCGCCGGAGAACCTCCTGGCGGGCGCGAACCACGAGCAGAATCCGCGCTTCGTCCCGGGCAGCAACGCTTGGGCGGTGGATGCTTCCGTATCCGCAACAGGCGCCGCGCTGGTGGCCAGCGACATGCATCTGGGCTATTCGATGCCGCCGCCCTTCTATCGCGCGCGACTGCGCTGGAGCGAAGGCGGGCGCGACCACGAGGTCATCGCCGTGACCCTGCCGGGCACGATGGTTGCCGGGGCCGGCAGTAATGGCCAGGTGGCCTGGGCCGCCACCGCCGCCGAACTCGATCTCGTGGACCAGATCGCCCTCGAAATTTCTCCCGATCAGCCGGACCGTTACCGCGTTGGCGGCGAGTGGAGGCCGTTCGAGCGCCTCACCGAACGCATCGAGGTCGCCGGGGGCGATCCGGTCGAGGTGGTCATCCGCCAGACGGTCTGGGGTCCGGTGGCCGAGAAGACTCGCCGGGGCGCGTCCCAGGACTTCGACGGTCAGCCGATCGTCGAGCGCTACGTCTTCCAGAGCCCGGACGCGGCGGACTTCATGGGGCCGCGCGATCTGATGCTCGCCACCAACACGGCGGAGGCCCTGGAGATCGCGGCCGACCGCGGCGGGCCGGTCATCAACGTGATCGTCGGCGACCGCGCTGGGAACGTCGGCTGGACGGTTGCGGGCCGCCTGCCACGACGCCTGGGACGGGCCGGCCGGGAAATCGTTTCCTGGGCCGACGGGACGAACGGCTGGGACGGCTGGGTTCCGGCCGGTCAGCTTCCCCGGCTGAGTTCGCCGGCGGTCTCGCGAGTTTTTTCGGGCAACCACCGCAAGTTGGGCACGCCGGAATACCTCGCGCTAGCGGGGGCCAGGAGCATCTTCGGCGCACGGGCGAAGCAAATCCGCGACGCGCTCGAGGGCCTGACCAACGCGACGCCCGCCGACCTGTTGGCAATCCAGTTGGATGATCGCGCCCTCGTGCTGGAGCCGTGGCGCGACCTGCTGCTGAAGACCCTGCGGCTGCCCCAAGCCTCCGCGGCACTCACCAACGACCTCGCCTGGCTTGCTAACGAGGTGTCGGGCTGGTCCGGCCGCGCCACGCCCGATTCGGTCGCGTACCGGATGTTGAACGCCTTCCGCGGGATCGCCATCGGCTACGTCTATGAGCCGATGACCGCGCGCCTCAAGCGGCTGACTCAGGCGCCATCGGCCCGGTACTGGGAGGGCGCCGAGCGGCCGGTGTGGGTGCTGCTGGAGGCGCGCCCGCCGCACCTGTTGAATCCGCGCTTCTCCAGCTACGACGACCTGCTGCTCACGGCCATCGCCGACGTGGTGAGGCAACTGCGGTCCCGCTACGCTGGCGACCTTCGTCGGGCGACGTGGGGACAATCCGCCGACCAGCCGGCCCGGCATCCCTTCTCGGAGGCGGTGCCGGCGCTATCCCGCTGGTTGGATGCCAGGACCGAGGGCGTTTCCGGCGGCGACGACATGCCGCGCATCCATTCCGGCGTTTTTGGTGGGGCTGGCGCGGTCGAGCGGTTCGTCGTTTCTCCCGGGCAGGAAAAGGATGGCCTCTTCCACATGCTTGGCGGCCAAAGCGGGCATTTTCTATCGCCGTTCTACCGGGCCGGGCATGACGCCTGGGTGCAGGGCCAACCCACGCCGCTGCTGCCGGGTCCCACCCGACACACGCTGCGGCAAGTCCCCACCAAGAAGTGATGGCCCGGAAGCCGCGACGCGCCAATCAGCTCGAAGCGCGTTTCATTCGCATTCCCGACGAAGGCCATGGCGGACGCAAACCAAAGAACCAGTTCTTCCCCTGCTCATCTGAGATCGCCAGGATGCTTTCATCTTGAAGGCGAGCTGGAATGACATCGGAGGCAGACCCCTTGGGCGCTTCCGTCTCCCCTGCGATCCCAATCCGGCGAACGAGCAGTCGAGCCGGGACAACGCCTCTCTGCCGACGTGGGATGGTTATGGGACTTTGTTGGCGGCCGGCGCGTTCACGCTCTTGTTCTGGTCCGATCTCGCCCCCCTCCAGGCGGCGAACGGCACGATCTATTACAACCGCATCCCGACGGCGAATTCGCCCGCCTTGCTACGGCGCATCGATGGAGATGGCACCGCGGACCAGGGCCTGGCCGTCAATCTTCCGTCGGCCTTGAATCCGGTGGCGTCGCGCGACGGGCGCCGCCTGCTGGTCACTTCGGGCGATCCGGGCCGTCCCTTCAAGATGAGCGCCAACGTGTATGTGCTCGACTTCGCCTCCGGAACACTGGGCCGCGCCACTAGTTATCAGGATGAAGTGGTGGTGGATGGCGTGCTCTTCAACCCGGACCTGGGTCAGTTGACCGGCAATCGGATCTCTTCCTACAAAGTCCAATTCCCGTATCACAAGGCGTTCTCGCCCGAGGGAAGCCGCGTGGTCGTGATGAACATCGCGAAGTTGGGCTCCACCACCCTGGCCTTCAATCCAGAGGATGTTCAGGCGGCAAGTGGCCGATTCCCGGTGGTCGATGTGTACAATCTTGCCGACGCCTTACCCGCGGGACCCTTTGTGTATTTGTCGCCCCAGGAACGGGACGGCTTTAACCAGGGCGGCGACGGCATCGATTGGCACCCGGCATTAAATGAGGTCGTGGCCACGGTCGCCTCGGACATCCCGGTGGTCGGCACGGCGGGGCGCACCAGTATGGAAGGGACCGTGCTCGCCGTTTTTTCCACCGCGAGCCTCTCGCCGTTCCTCCGCAAACTTACCAATCCGATAGGTCAGGCCGATGCGGTTATTGACCTGACCCAGATCATCTCGACCGCAATCGCTCCGCACGATTATGCGCCGGCCATTTCTCCGGATGGCACCCGGGTGGCCTATGTTCGGCACTTTCTCCGGCAGGACTCCCGCTTCGATGGTGCGGGCATCGCGCCTTTGCCGGCGATTTGCTCCATCCGCGTCATCAACTACGACGGGACGGGTGATCGCGAGATCGTGCGTCTGAACGAGGGCGTTTGGGTGAGCAAATTGTCGTGGTCACCGACGGGCACCCAAATCGCTTTCGACGTTGCACCGCAACTGGTGCTCAACGGATGGAACTCGCTGCTCGGCGATGTCACGCGTTCGTCCATCAGCGTCGTCAATGCGGACGGGACCGATCCCCGCCCGTTGGTCGGGGTTCCGGCGTCGTATCCCTCCTGGGCGCCGGGGTTGTCGGTCCCGCCCGTGGTCCCAGGCGTTCGCATTCGCCGGACGGGAGACACGTTCGAGCTGCAAATCGACCCACTGGTTCCCGGCACGCAGTTCGTTGTCGAAGGCACGACGAACCTTCCGAATTGGAGTTCGCTGGGCACGTTCACCGCCGCCGGGACGACCCATTTCATCACCATCACCCCGAATCCCGACGCCACGTTCGCGTTTTACCGCGTTCGGCTTTGAAATCGGCGCGGAAGAAACCCACGCTTTCAACTCAACGAGCGCTTCCGGCAGGGCCGGCATCGGCGCAGCGGTTCCCCCAGCCACGGGGTCGGCCACTTCCGGGTGAGAACGGAAAGCAAAGGGGGGGCATCGGTCATTCATAAAAATGGATTTAGGAGTTGCTATCACGGCCAAGCCTGCGACGTTTGCGGGGTCTGCTAGATCGTTCTTGCTTCCCAGGCGTGGTAAATCTTCAAGTGAACTTGCTTCAGTGATGATTTGAAATCCGATCCCCGGAAACAGTCTCGTTAAAGTTAATTCAGTCTAGGACATTTAAACATCACATGAGCAATAAATTATTCGTTGGAAACCTTTCGTTTCAAACGACCGAAAACGACCTCCAAGACGCTTTTGCGGCGTATGGCATGGTCACCGAAGCCAATTTAATGATGGATCGCATGACCAACCGCTCGCGGGGCTTTGCGTTCGTGACCATGGAGTCGGCCGAGGCAGCGCAGAGCGCCATTTCCGGCTTGAGTGGCCGGGATTTGAATGGGCGATCGATCACTGTCAATGTGGCCCGCCCGCGCGAAGATCGCCCCGCTGGAGGGCGCCGTGAATTCAGCGGTAGTCGTAGTCGTTACTAAACCAATTTGTGGGAATCAACACGGCGAGGTTCGGTTGAACCGGGCCTCGCCGTTCCTTTTTCTCATTTCCTATTCGATAAAGTCATCAATTTTGAATCAGATCAAAATCGATGAGCTTTACCCAATGCTGAACCAGCCCAAAACCAGTCCTGGTAGTTGGTAGTGGTTGGTGAAAGCCCCACGATAATGATTATGGAGCCATCGTGGTTTGCCAAGCTGTTTCGCAATCCTAATGGCGCCTTGGAAAAGCTTCGCGGCGACGCGCGAAACGGCGATGCCCAGGCGCAGTTCGACTTGGGGTTGAGTTTTTCCGACGCGTCGGATTACGAACAGGCGGCGCACTGGTATCTCGAAGCCGCCCATCAAGACCATGCCCAGGCTCAGTTCGTTCTGGGCGGAATGTTTGCCAATGGGCATGGCGTGCCTCGGGATGAGGCCCAAGCGCTGATGTGGATTGGCAAGGCGGCGCAACAGCAATGCCCTGAGGCCCAGCATGCGCTGGGATTACGATGCCGTCGCGCCTGCTTCAAAGCATCTCCAGAAGGCGCGCTCGAATCCACTTTGGAAGCCTACAAATGGTTCCGACTCGCTTCGGCCCAAGGCTGCAAGGGTTCCGAAGCTGAATTTGAATGCCTCGCCGTCAGGATGACGCCCGAACAGGTGATGGAAGGTAACCGTCGTGTGGTGACTTTTTCCACTTCAGCCCGGGATCAGTGAACCTTTGATCCGGCAACCAAGGGGCGCAGCGGAATAGGCAACAGGCGTGGTCCCAGGCAGGCATACGCCGTGTGAAAGCGCGCCGAACGCGCCACCTCGCCCAGAAACGGGCCTCGACCGATCTCGCATCCCGCCGCCCAGTCGGAAAAGGCCGGCAACACCAGAATCCGATCCGCCTCCAGGAAACAGGCGACTTTGGCTTCCGTGGCCACACCGTCTCCCAGCCGGATCGCCGGATGCTCATGTCCGATCACGTCGATGGGTTCCTCCGCGTGCAGGGCCAAGTCAGCGTTCCCCTTCACCGCCGACAGCGGCCCGTCACCATGATGCAGGCGGTGCCTCCCCATCGGCAGAACGGGCTTTACCCGCAACGGGAGTCCCAGCGGCGCCAGCAGCTTCGACAGGTCCCGGTCGTGGTTTCCGGGACAGACCATCAGTCCGGTTCCTTGCGGAAGAATCCTGACCAGCGATTCCAGCTCCTCCCGCAGCGCGGGCAGGGCCACGGCTTGATGCACCAGGTCACCCAACACCACCAGCGTTCGGGGCCGGTAGTCGGCCAGGAGGGGGGCCAGCCGGACGGAAGTGGAATCGGGCTTCGAAACGGGGATTAGCGCACCTCGCCGGCGTTGGACCCACGCATAGCCCAGATGCAGGTCGGCTACGGCCAGAATGCCGGATTCAGGCAGGAACGCCGCGCGCCGCGCGTCGAGGATCGCACCGCACCGTGAAGCCATCCACGCCGTGACCGACCGGGGCTTCGGACTGGATTCGTCAGCGCGTGAGTTCGGCGATCCGGTCGCAGACATGGGCGGCGAAAGGAATCGAACACGTCCAGGCCGGGCTCACGGCATTCAAGACGTGCAGCGAACGCGCATCGCCTTCGAGAACGAAGTCCATCTCCAGCTTGCGGGTCGGCAGATGCATCAGTTGAGCGCGGATGCCGGGCCGACCCCAGCGGCGGTAATGACGGGGTTCGATTCCGGTGGCCAACACGCCCGCGAGTCGGACCAGGTGCGGGCGGGAGTATTTCTGCAACTCCTCCAAGGCGAGCCGCCGGAAATCAAACCCGGCCGAGACAAACAACCCGAGATCGCGCCACACGATCTCAGCGAACTCCGCCGCCTTGAAGCGGTTGAGCCCGTCATATTGCTCGCGCCAGAAGGCGGGAATGGCCGTGGGACCGATCTTAGCATGGCCATCGACCGTGACCGTGAAATGCACCCCCAGAAAGGGGTTCCGTAAGTCAGGCACCGGGTAGATATTGGTCCGAAACGCCCCGGCCGGCTCGTCGCTGTAGAGGTAGAGCCCCTTGAACGGCAGAATCCGATAGGTTTGCGAAAAACCGAACGCCAACGCCACCCGGTCGGCATACAGGCCGGCGCAGTTCACCACGTAACCAGCGCTGAAGTCCCCGGCTCCGGTGGAAACCCGGTCGCCCGCGCGGTTTAGAAACGGGGTTCCGGTGAGGATGCGGATGCCCTCCCGTTCGGCGTCCTGGCGCATCGCTTCGATGACTTGAGCGGGATCAGCCGTGGCGGTGGAAGGAGACCACAGCGCCCGTTCGAACGTGAGAACCCGTGGCTCCCGTCGCCGAGCTTCGTCCGCGGAGATCGGTTCCAACGCCACGCCATTGCGGGAGGCCCGGCGCTGGAGTTCGTCCAGTTGCGGCAGGTCGGCGGCGGAGCGGGCCACCACCAGCTTGCCGCACTCGTTGAGGGACAGACCCCGGCTACGGATGTAGTCCCGCAGCGCCCGGTTGCCATCCCGGCAAAAGCGCGCCTTTAACGAATCCGCCGAGTAATAGAATCCGGCGTGCAACACGCCGCTGTTGCGTCCACTGGCGTGCTGGCCAACCGCGGCCTCTTTCTCCACCAGGGTGATGGTGCTGTCCGGCTGCCGTTGCCGGAGCTCTCGGGCGACACTGAGGCCGATGATGCCGCCGCCGAGGACGAGAAAGTCGGTGGAAGTGGACATGAGGTCTGGCGGTTTACCACTTTTTCCACGGCGCCTGGCCGCTCTGCCACAGCTTTTCCAAGAGCTGTTGTTCCCGGTAGGTGTCCATGCACTGCCAGAAGCCGTCGTGGGTAAATGCTTTCAACTGGCCGTCCCGCGCCAGACGTTCGAGTGGTCCGCGCTCGAAAACGCACTCGTCGCCGTCCTCGAGGTACTCGCCGATCCGCGGATCGAGGACCATGAAACCGCCGCTGACGTAAGCATTCTCCTGCTCCGGCTTTTCGCGAAAGGCGGTGATCGTCTGCCCGTCCATCGCGAGCTCGCCGAAACGCCCCGTTGGCTTGATCGCGGTCACCGTGGCGAGGGCGCGGTGCTCGCGGTGAAGGCGCACCGCGCCATTCAAGTCGGCATCAGTCAAACCGTCGCCGTAGGTGAAGAGGAAGGTCTCCTGGCCGACGTAGGGAAGGGCGCGACGCAAGCGGCCGCCGGTCTGGGTCTCCAACCCGGTTTCCAGGAGCGTCACGGTCCAATCCTCCTCTTCGTGCCGGGTGTGGTACGTGATCCGAGGTTGGCGGCCGAGCCGGAGGGTGACGTCGGAGGTGTTCCACAGGTAGTTGCGAAAGTAGTCCCGGATGACCTCACCCTTGTAACCCAGGCAGAGGATGAACTCCGCATGTCCGGCCGCGGCATAGAGTTTCATGATATGCCACAAAATCGGGCGGCCGCCGATGGGGACCATGGGCTTCGGGCGGTATTCGGTTTCTTCGCGCAGCCGGGTGCCGAGTCCACCGCAAAGAATGACGACCTTCATGAAGGCGCCCAGGCTAGGGGAGCGGGCGTCGGGTGGCGAGCAGGACAGTCGAGGTCAGGGAAAAGGCCCGGGAAAACAAAAACGCCACCCGGCGGGTGGCGTTTGAGTCGGAGCCCGGCTCAGGACTTCCGGCCGCGCTGGGCGGCGGTGGCGATTCGTTTGCGTTTCAGACGACGAACCTGACGTCGGCGCTTCTCGACTTTGTTGTGCTGTTTGCCCATAGCTGTTTTAATTTGCGAACAATGACTGCAACGGCACGACGGACCATGCGGAGCGGCTTGCGCCCCTTCAATTCCTTTTTGCTCGCGTCCGCGTTGGCGCTGGGGGGGAGTGGGGCGGTTCCCTTGACGGCCGCGGATACCTCCCCATCGTCTTCCTCCAAGGCCAAAAGCGGGAAAAAGGCAGATCCGCTGGCCATGATCCGGCTGCACGTCGAGGTGACGGACGATGGGAACGCTCCGAAGGTCGAAGTCATTCGGAGGCTTCCCCAGACGTTCCCCATCATGAAGCAGCCGTTTCTGGACGAACGCGATGTGGCGCGCGCCTACCTGGTCGAGACCCCGGACGGTGGCTTCATGATCCAGATCGAGACCACCTCCCACGGCAAGCAGGCGCTGGAGATGGCCACCGTTACTTCCAATGGGCGGCACTTGGTCATTTTCAGCCAGTGGAATGTGGACGGTTCTGACAAGCCGGAGGAACGGTGGATCGCGGCCCCGTTGATCCGCGGTCCCTTGCACCATGGGAGCATCATCTTCTCGGCCGATTGCACGCGGGAAGAGGCCCATCGCATCGTGGACGGACTCAACGCGGTGGCCGTCCAGTTGAAGAATCAACCCAAATCGAAATCCGGCTCCAGCTCCAGTTCGAGCTCCAGCACGACCAAGGCCGACCAGTCCAAGCCACCTTCCTCGCCCAACTCGTCGGCCCGGGATCTGATCGACAAGAACCAGCGGTGATGCGGATTTCGACTTGGGTTTGGATGGTAGTTTTCGTCCTCGGGGGCGGGACGGCGGTCGCGCAGCCGTTCGCGTTCCCGACGGCCAACCGTTCGCTGCTGGAACGAGGCGGTGAGCCGCGGTTCTTTGTCGGCACGGCCGGCCGGCCCTGGACTAGTGGTCAATATGGCTGCGTCCGCAGTGGCGGGCAGCAGTTCCACGAGGGACTCGACATCCGCTGCCTTCAGCGCGACCGCCAGGGGGAGCCCACCGATGCCGTCCAGGCCAGCGCCGCCGGTACGGTGGCCTACATCAATCCCCGGTCGCCGCTCTCCAATTACGGCATTTACATCGTGCTGCGGCACTACGTGGAAGGGCTGGAGGTGTACACCTTGTACGCTCATTTGGCGTCCGTGCAGTCCGGGCTGTCGGTGGGCAGCAAGGTCACCCGCGGTCAGCGCATCGGAACCATGGGCCGGACCACCAACACGAAACAGCCGATTACCAAAGACCGGGCACACCTCCATTTCGAGATCAACCTGGTGGTGAACGACCGCTACTCTGCCTGGCACCAGACGCGGCAGAAGGGGCTTCGCAATGACCACGGAAACTTCAACGGACGCAACCTGCTGGGCCTCGATCCCGAGGCCGTCTTTCGGGAGCAGGCCCGCTTGGGCGACCGGTTCAGCCTGGTCAGCTTCCTTCGATCGCGACCGGTTCTCGCGCGGGTCGCAGTACGGGACACCCAAATCGCATGGGTGAAGCGGTACCCTCAGTTGGTGGTCCGTAATCCTCTGGCGGAGCGCGAGGGGGTCGCCGGTTATGAGTTGGCGCTGACGTTCAACGGGGTGCCCGTTCGCGTGACGCCTCGCGCCGCCTCTGAATTGAAAGGCATCACGCGCATGAAGCTGCTGGCGGTGGACGCCGCCGAGCACAGTCGCCGTCCGTGCGGCAAGCTGGTCTTCAAACGCGGCCAGCTTTGGACCCTGTTGCCCCGGGGCGAGGAACTGGTCGATCTGCTGACGTATTGACGGGGGCGAGGTGGAAGTCGGGAAAACGAGGGTCGGCCACGGGAATGGGGCTATTGCTGGTCGCCGGCTGGCCAGCCAAAGGGCAGGAGGCTGGTGGATGACTTGGCCCGAGAAGCAAGAATCCCCGGGGCGCATCTCAGTTTTTTGGGAGGTGGCGAGGGACGGTCTGGAGGGACCATGTAGCGTCGGCTGTCCTCAGCCGACCGGGCGGGTGGAGTCGCCTGGGGGGCCAGGGACCAAACAGGGCGTGGAGAAGAAGACGCCTGATGCTCTCGACGGCCAGGGGGGCGGCTGAGGACAGCTGACGCTACAGGCCTTCCGCTTCGGTCCTCCGTTCCGGAACGACTCCGGAAATCCCCTCCCTGAATTGCCAGGCGGATCCGTCCGCCTCAGTGAGTGGATTCGGATGAGGGCATCGCCAGCCAGGCAGCGACGGGTGCGGCCAATAGATCCAAACGAAAGGGAGCGATCTCATGGACACTGGCGGGAAGCTCCAAGAGTGCGCTGTCCGACGCCGTGGCGGCGAGGCGTTTGACGGCTTCTGGAGGAGCCACCCGATCCGCTTCGGCCGCCACGAACAGCGCGGCCACCGGTCTTTCCTCCAACCATTCCAGCGGATCGAGGCCGCCGGGAGGCACGCCCACAAGTCCGGGCAGCTTGGTGGTGGCCCGCAGAATCATTCGCTCCGGCAACCAGGCCGCATAGTCACGACGGAGCCCTTCAACGGCCGCGGCCAGCCGGTCGTAGGGCGTGATGGCCACCACCCGGTGAACGCGCGGTTCGATCGAGGCCCACCGCAAGGCCACCGCTGCTCCATACGAAACGCCCACGGCATTCACCGGCCACGAGACCTGGAGCCGGCGTGCCAGTTCGTCCGTAAAGTTCGACAGATCCTCCGCTTCCCGCAGGCCAAAGGAGATGCGGTTGCCCCCCGATTGGCCATGTCCCCGCAGATCGACCAACACGCAGGTCCACCCCTCGCCCGCCAGTCTCAGCGCCCACGGCACCATCGATTCGTGATCGAGTCCGTAGCCGTGCAACAAGACCACGGTTCCGCGACTGGGCAGCGGTTGATCCGGGACGCGGGCGGGGAACCGGTACATCGGCCAGTCCCGCCCCCGCGCGCGGTAGTTGGTCAACACGAGGCCGGCTCCATAGTCGGCGGACGGAATCACCCGATAGCTGAGCGTGATCGGCGGTTCGCCCACCGTGGCCAACTGTTCGGGAAATGTCTGGGTGACTTTCGTGGGATAACTGAAATAGACCCGCGGCTGGGGGTTGACCACCTGGGGAAAGGTTCGGGGAGCCCGGAGAAACTGATGGGCCACGAAATCACTGGGCGTGCAGCCACAGGTGGCCAGCCAGAGGAGCAATCCGATGCGAATCATTGAGTGTGCTAACACCTGGGGTTCCTTATTCCCGTGAGGCGTGGAGGGTGAAACGTGAGGCGTGAGGCGTGACTTCGGCGCCGGGTTCTTGCCGGGCGGGACCCCTTCTGGTCACGCCCCACGCCCCACGCCTCACGTTTCACGCCTCAACATCCCATCACCCGCTTCACATACTCCCGGCTCCGGGCGTGGTTCTCGACGACGGACCGGGTAATCTTCGTGCCGGATTCCAGCGCGAGTTCCACGGTGTAGAACGCGGGCAGACGCTGTTCCTGGGCGAACCGGGCGACCATCGGATAATCCAAGTCTCCGGAATCCAAGTCCTCCCACCACGTCTGGTCGCGGCTTTGGCGTAGATGCCAGGAGACGATGCGACTTCCATATTGGGGCAAGCATTCGGCCGGTGAAATGCCGCCGCGGTACACCCAGTGAACATCATAACAAAATCCGACCTGCTCCGGAGAACACTTCTGAAAATTGGAATGGAACTCCCGGCCGTTGTTGGCCAGTTCGGGAGTGTGATGATGGATCCCCAACTTCAGCCCCAGCCGGGCGAGTTCGATTCCCAGTTCCGTCAGGGCGTCGGCCTGAATGGCCAGTTCGGCCTCGGTCTTGGGACGCCCCAACGGATCCGGATTCACGTTGATGATCCCGAACCCGGCCTTCGCCGCCGCGGCCGAAGCCCGGGCGATTTGCTCGGCCGTTTCACTGGCCTTCCCGAGCACGTGCAGCGCGCCGCCGGAATACAGACTGACCGGCTTGAGCCCCTTGGCGGCAAGACGTTCGGCGAACCGGGCGTTCTGGTCGGGGTTTGTGGTGTCGAGCGTTCCTTCGGCATAGTCGTACCCGGAATCGCGCAGGGCGGAGAGAACGTCGTCGAGATGAGCGGAGAGCACCTTGCCTTCCCGCTCGTAGTATTGGC
>CAYYSX010000043.1:0-29275 GCA_964474315.1 uncultured Verrucomicrobiota bacterium
ACCTGGTACTTGGTAGTTATTCGGGTCCCTGAGACGAGACGGCGGGCCGTTTTGCGGCTGCACCAGCCCTCCATTCCCGTCAATGTCGGCCCGGTGATCTACGGGTCGGTCAATCCGCCGCTTTTTCAACGCCTGCCGCGGTCTGCCCGACGCATCCTGGACGTCGGGTGCGGTGACGGGACGTTGGGGCGGGCCATCAAGGCGGAGTGGACTGCGACCGTCGTGGGAATCACTCACTCCGAGGAGGAAGCCGAGCGCGCGCGTTCCGGATTGGACGAAGTGCTGGTCGCCGACCTGGAAACCTACGATCCGGCACCGCTGGGAAGGTTTGATGCGGTGGTTTGCAGCCATGTGTTGGAGCATTTGAGCCGGCCGGAACGGTGGTTGAAGGCGCTGCATCCTTGTTTCACCACCTCAGGCACTCTCGTCGTAGCCCTGCCGAATGTTCTTTTCTGGCGACAGCGGCTGCGGTTTCTGCGGGGACGGTTCCGCTACACCGCCGGGGGTTTGATGGATTCGACTCACCTCCGTTTTTTTGATTGGGAAACGGCGAGGAGTTTGGTGACGGATTCGGGTTACACCCTGCGCGATCGGGTGGCCGACGGCGGATTCCCCGGCTCGCGCCTGCTGGGTCCGGCTCGCGTCACCTTGGATTCTCTCGCCACCCGTCTGGCCCCGGGGCTCTTCGGTTTTCAGTTTCTGCTGGTGGCGGGTCCGGCAACGCCCAAATGACCCGCTGCACTGCAAATTGCCGCGTTCCTGCGCTGCACGGAGAAAGCGGGGCCGCGTCGGCGAGAGGGGCCCTACCGGGATGGCGCACCCGGCACGATCCTCCGCCCGCAGACCGGCTCGACTTTCGCCCAAAAACAGGTTGAGTGCCCCGGTCAATGAGCAAGACCCGGGCATTGGTAACCGGCGCAGCCGGTTTCATCGGATCGCATGTGGCGGATTATTGTCTCGCCCTTGGGATGGACGTGGTCGCTGTGGACAACCTCAGCGGCGGTTTTTGGCGCAACGTGCCGGCCGACGCCGACTTTGTCCGGGGCGACCTGCGTGACCCGGTGTGGGTCGATGAGCTGTGGGAGGAACGGGGAGCGTTTGACTACATTTACCATCTGGCCGCCTACGCCGCCGAAGGACTGAGCCATCACGTCCGGCGGTTCAACTACGAGAACAACCTGATTGGCACCGTGAACCTGCTGAATGCGGCGGTGCGCGGACAGGCCCGGCACTTTGTGTTCGCTTCCTCCATCGCGGTCTATGGAACCGGCCAGCTTCCGCTGCGCGAGGACGCACCCCCGCGGCCGGAGGATCCCTACGGCATCTCGAAATATGCGTGCGAGCTCGACCTGCATGCGGCCCGTGACGTGTTCGGTCTGCCCTTTACGATCTTCCGCCCGCACAATGTCTATGGCGAACGGCAGAACCTCGCCGACCCGTACCGCAACGTGATCGGGATCTTCCTCAACCAGTGCCGGCGCGGTGATCCGATGACCGTCTTTGGCGATGGTTCCCAAACCCGAGCCTTCACCCATGTCGATGATGTGGCGCCCTTGATGGCCAAGGCCCCTTTGGTACCGGGCGCATCGAATCAGGTATTCAACGTGGGGGCCGACGAACCGATCCGGATCCTGGATTTGGCCGGAAACGTGGCGGCGGCGCTGGGGGTCGAACCACGCATCCGCCATCTGCCCGCCCGGCCGGAAGTGGTGCATGCCTTTTCCGATCACGGCCGGGCCCGGGACGTGTTTCATCCACCGGCTTCCGTCCCTCTTTCCGACGGATTGGCGCGCATGGCGGCTTGGGCACAGACCTTGGATCCGGCGCCTCCAGTCCGCCGTGACTCGCTGGAAATCAGTGAACACCTTCCGGCCGGCTGGCGCTGAGAGCCTGTTGGAAAATTCAAAGGGGTCCTGTTTTCGGGGAAACGGCCGGCGGGCGGCGTTGCTCCTCCGTCACCGAGCCCTGCGGGTCTCGTCCCCTCCTCACGCCTAGCCCGCCGGCCGTTTCCCCGAAAACCCTCCGGGCGGCGGGTCTTTTGCCCCGGGCCAGCGTTGCCTCGACCGTCACAGCCCGCTACGGGGATGCTCCGGTCTCGGCGCCTTGGCCCAGGCCAAAATCCCTCGCCGCAGGACCCCTTTGAATTTTCCAACAGGCTCTGAGCGCGCGAATTCCCGCTTCGGCCCCTGCCCGACTTCTGGCATGTCAAGGGCGTGCCACGGGTGTCGGTCATCATCTCCAACTTCAATGGCGCGCGTTTTTTGCCCCGACTGTTCACGACGCTTCGCGAGCAACGCGGCGTGGAAACCGAGCTCATCGTCGTGGACCGACATAGCTCCGACCGGTCGGCGGAGATCCTGTCGGCGCAGCCCGATCTGAAGGTTATTTCCGAGCCTCCGGAGTCGGGCTTGGTGGCCGGTTACCACGCGGGCAGCACCCATGCGACGTCGGACCTGCTGTTCTTCTGCAATGAAGACATGTGGTTTGATCCGGACTGCCTACGACGCCTGGTGGAACGCATCGAGCCCGGTTCGCGGATCGGGGCCGCCGATCCATGGCAATGGACTTACGATGGCGGGGAATGGATTCATGGCGGCACCCGCTTCCTTCCGGCGGCTTGGGCGTTGAATTCCCCGGATCCACGTCGGGCCACCGATTTCCGGGTGCCGTTGGTGGCGGGCGACCTCATTCCGTTTCCCTGCGCTGGGGCGGTCTTGATCCATCGTCAGGTGTACGACGACGTCGGCGGGTGGGACACCAGTTTCTTCCTGGACCACGAGGACACCGACCTTTTTCTCCGGGCGTGGCAGCGAGGGTGGAAGTCGGTGGTCGTGCCCGAGGCCAAAGTGTATCACGCGGTGAATGCCTCGAACCTGCAAACGCTCACCTCGATGCAGGTGACGGTCGGCCAGCGCCGCTACGTGTCGCAACGGGCGAATTTAGGGGTAATCGCCTTGAAGTATTTCTCCTGGCGAGCCTTGCCCAGCGCGGCGTTGAACTGGCCGGCCGTGGTCTTGAACAACCTGGCGAAAGGCCGGTGGGGATACCTGCTGCGCGATGTCCAAGTGCTGGCCGAACTGGCCCGACGGCTGCCGGCGGCGTGGCAGTTCCGTCGAGCGAACAGCAGCTACAACCATTACTTTCCGGGAGAGCAGTTCTTCCGCGTGCCCGAGTTCTCCGCCGCCTCCCGCAATGGTCCGGTTCCCCGGTGAGGCAGCGGCGAGCCTGTTCCTGGCCGGCGGGGAACAATTCCTTCTCCTCAGTTATCATGAACCGCCGGGGCCGTTGAATCCCGCATTTGGGACGACCCAATCCCAATTGCGGACAGTCTGAATTCGGGCGGTTGGGAATTTCGGTCAAATCGGGCCGAAATCGGATGCCAGCCGATGGCACGCCCCCTGCATCCATAGGAACTCCGGTCCGGGGTCAAACGGGTGCGGAAGTGTGTTGCTCGCAGTAGGCGGAGGGTAGAGGTCCCAAAGTCATTCTGCTCCCGGGACCCCGGACCGATGACCGGATAGGATGAGGATTGGCCATCCTGGGTGAAGCAAAGAATTCCCCAGATGGATGCGGATTTCTTCAGGAGGGAGGGGGAAAATGGTCGGGACGACAGGATTTGAACCTGCGACGTCTTGGTCCCAAACCAAGTGCTCTACCAGGCTGAGCTACGTCCCGAACGCACCCCAGCATGCCTGTTGAACCGGCGGTCGGAAAGGGATTCTTCCCGTGGGGGGCGCCGGGCGCATCTTGATTTTGTCCTTCAACGGGACCGCGCCCAAGCTCCAAAGGCCAAAACCCAAATCCCCAAAAAGCTCCAACGGCCAAGCGCTCAAGACCTCTCAAGACCGCGCTTCCCGGGACGGTTCGAGCGGAACCCAGGTGTTGGGAGCTTGGGTCTTTGGCACTCCATGAACCGTCCCTTCCCACCTTGTAGAGTCGTCTCTCCCGAGACGACAGTCGTCTCGGGAGAGACGACTCTACAGGGGAGAGTTCAGGGCCTCGATTCACGTCCGGATTTTGGAGGTCCAGCCTTCTTTGGAGCTTGGAGCTTGGAATTCTCCTGTCCCCGTCCTCAGCGCGCTTTCCGTTAAGGACGGTGTCAAGATGCGCCCGGAATCCTGGGCCGGTGACTGCGAAGTTGCCGGCCGGAGGTTTCTGGGGTAACTGGCCCCTTCCGTATGCATCGAATCGTCAAGCACTTCATTTTTTCGACCTCGGCACTCGTCCTGGTTTCGCCCCAGTTGGTGGCTCAGGATGGCACCGTCTCCGTTCCGGAAACCGCCGCGTCGGTTGCCGTCCCTCCCGTTCCTGAGAAGCCCCCGGGCTGGGAGACGTCGATCGCGCTCAATCTCGGCCTCAATGGTGGTAATTCGGAAAGTCTCAATGTCCGTGGGGACTTCCTTACCAAGCGGGAGTTCGGCCAACATCAGATCCAGATCGGCGCCGACGCCGCTTACTCCGACGCCACCACCAAGTCGGTGGAAAACGGGCAGTTGATCGAAACGGATACGACCAACGTCAACAACTACGGTGGTTTCCTGCAATACAACTACCTGATCACCGACCGCTGGTATGCCGGAGCCCGCCTCGAAGGCCGGCATGACGATATCGCCGGCGTCAACTACCGCATCGCGACCACGGCCAACGTAGGTTATTACCTCATCAAGAAGGACCAGATGTTCCTGACGGCTGAGGCTGGTCCCGGCTACATCTGGGAGGAACTCGATGGGAGCGGCAAGAATGACTACGCGACCATCCGGTTTGCCGAGAACTTCGAATGGAAATTCGCGGAGAAGACCCGTCTCTTTCAGTCGTTCGAGTACCTCCCGGAAATCGCCGACTTCGGAAACTTCCTGATGAACGCCGTGGTGGGTATCGAGACCGACATCGCCAAGGGTCTCGCCCTCCAGGTGGTCTTCCGGAACTTTTACCGGAGCAATCCCGCCGAATGGGCCGGCACCGACCCCGTGGTCTTTCGCGACAAGAATGACTACCAACTGCTCGCCGGCGTCATCTACCGGTTCCAGTAAGCTGGCCGACGCTCTTGCCACGCCGTTCCCTCACCCGGAACGGCGTTTTCATTTCCGCCATCGTTGCGGAGGACGATGCGGCGCTGGTCAACGCACGAAGCCCTGCGCCTTCAACCAGAAGATCAAGTCGGCGGCCCAGGGGTGGGCATTCTCGAACTCCGGGGGCTTGGTGCCCAACCCGAGGCCGTGCTTCCCCGCCTGATACACATGCAGATCAAAGGGCACGCCGTGACGCTCCAGCGCGGCCGCGAACTCGAGCGAGTTACGCACCGGCACCGCTTGATCCTCCCACGTGTGCCACACAAACGCCGGCGGTGTTCCCGGGGAGACCTGTTGTTCATTCGAAAGCAGCCGGATTTGTTCCGCGGTAGGGAATTCCCCCAGCAGATTGCGCCGCGACCCAGCGTGGCCAAAGGACTCCATGGTAATCACCGGGTAACACAGAATTCCCAGGTCTGGACGCGCACTCTGCTGTTCCACCGGATCCGATGCCTCCGGATGGCCCAAGTCGAAATGGGTCATCAACGTCGAGGCCAAGTGTCCCCCGGCGCTGCTGCCCATGATACCCACCCGACGCGGATCCAGTGCATACTCAGGGGCCTGCGCCCGCACCCAACGAACCGCGCGGGCGGCGTCCTGTAACATGACGGGGTGGCGGTAGCCGTGGCGGCCCAGACGGTATTTGAGGACGAAACAAGTCAGGCCGGCGCGGTTGAGGAACAGGGCGTAATCGTGCCCTTCATGGGCGGCCAGTCCGCCGTAGCCGCCGCCCGGGCAAATCACGATCGCCGCCCCGGTGGCCGAACCCGTGGCGGGCAGGTACGGGGTCAAGGTGGGGATGTCGTTGGTCGATTGGCCCAGCGCACCCGGTGGGGTATCCGGCCAGAGCGGGACGGGTTCGCGGATTTCCGCGTGCGAAATCACAGTGAAGGCCAACAAGGTGAAAACAACGGCAACTCGTTTCATGGCAAGTGGCTTCAGGGTGAAAGGGGCTGGTGGTTCCGGCAAGGGCTGGAGCGGTCTGCGCTAACACGTCATTCGGTCCAACAAACGCCGATGAATGTTGCCGAAGCCACCGTTGCTGAAGACACAAACCACGTCGCCCTCCTTCGCTGCGTCGGCGACGTGTTCCACGATCGCTTCCACCGTGGGCAGGTAGGCGGCCGGTTTGCCGGTAAGCTGCAAGTCTTGCATCAGCTTCTCGGGATTCAGCCGCTCGTCAGGCGGGAGCTGTTCCAGACGGGCCACTTCGGCCACCACGATCAAGTCGGCGCGCTCGAGGGCCTCGACCAGTTCCGTCTGGAACACGTTACGCCGGGTGGTGTTGGAGCGGGGCTCGAAAACGGCCCAGAGCCGTCGGCCGGGGAACCGCACCCGCAACGCCCGCAGGGTCTCCCGAATGGCCGTGGGATGATGGCCGAAGTCATCCACCACCGTGACCCCGCGACTTTCCCCGCGCACGGTCATCCGCCGTTCCACGCCTTGGAAGCGGGCGAACGCCGCTTGAATCTGAGTGTCGGTCAGACCGCAATGCCGGGCACAGGCGACCACGGCGAGGGCGTTGCGAACGTTGAGCTCACCCACCAGCGGAATCTCGAACCGGGCTCCGGGGACCTGGAATTCACTGGCCTCAGCCCGCAAGTGAATCCCGGTGGCCCGAATCTCATTCGTTTCACCGAGCCCGAATCGCTTGACCGGGCAGTGTCGGACCTCCAGCAGCGGCGCCACACCTGACTCGTCGCCGTTGGCCAACAGCAGACCGTTCCGCGGGATGAGGTTGATGAAGCGCCGGAAGGCGAGCTGGATCTCCGCGAGCGAACCGAAAATGTCGGCGTGATCCATCTCCAGGTTGTTCAGGATCGCGACTTCCGGGAGGTAATGGACGAACTTGCTGCGCTTGTCGAAGAACGCGGTGTCGTACTCGTCGCCCTCCAGGATGAACCACGGCGAATCGGTGAATCGTGCCCCCTGTCCCAAATTGGCGGGGATGCCGCCGATGAGGAAGGAAGGATTCAATCCGGCATACTCGAAGACCCAGGCGAGCAGCGAGGTGGTGGTGGTTTTGCCGTGGGTGCCCGTGACCACCAGTGAACGTTTTCCGCGCAGAAAGCATTCCTTGAGCAGCTCCGGCAATGCGCAATAGCGCAGCTTGTGCTCCAGTACGAACTCCGCTTCGGGATTGCCTCGCGAAATGGCATTGCCGATTACCACCAAGTCCGGCCGGTGGGCGAGATTGGCCTCGGCATAACCGGCATCGGGAATGATGCCTCGCGCCTCCAGGAAGGTGGACATCGGCGGGTAGATGACGTCCTGGTCGGAACCGGTGACGGCATAGCCCCGTTCGCGCAGGGCGACCGCGACACTGGCCATGGCCGTGCCGCCAATTCCCACGAAGTGGACGCTCTGGAACTCGGAAAGCACGGACGAGGCTTCCGGGGCGGAGGGGAAACTTCAAACGACAAATAGAAATGCCGGGGGAGCATCTTGAATGGCTCCTTGTCGGGACCGCGGACGAACGCTCCGAACGCCAAGGGACAGGCTCCAAAGAAGGGTAGACCTCCAAAATCCGGACGTGAATCGAGGCCATGAACCGAAAAGTTGCAAGTTGTTGGAAATCAACGGAACGACTTTCCGGTTCATGGGTAGCTGGTACCTCCCAAATTGGACGCGTATTGGGACCATGAACCCTCTTCGAAGGATTCGTTGATTTCCAGTAGGTTGCGAAGACGGTTCATGGGTAGCAAGTTCCAACGGCCAAGCGCTCAAGCCCTCCCAAGACCTCGCTCCCAGGGTAGATTCGAGCGGAGCCCGGGTGTTTGGAGCTTGGGTCTTTGGAACTCTTTGGAGCTTGGAGCTTGGAGCTTGGAGCTTGGAGCTTTCCTATCTCCGTCTTCAGCGCGCTCCCGTTAAGGACTATGTCAAGAGGCGCCGGGGGCGGAACCGGTGGGCGTTTGGAATTCACAGTCATAAACGGTTTGACTCTGTCCCCCATCGCTCCCTAGCTTTCCTCAACATTTCCTATGGCCGATCCATTGAATCCCGGGAATCCCACCACCCCGCCCTCGCCGCCGGAGCCTCCCAAGGCGGCTGATGCCGCGCAGAAGAAGCAGACGGTCCGCATCAGCTTACCGCCCAAACCGGCGGGGGGCCCCGCCATCAAAATTCCGGCTCCAACGGCGGCGCCCGCCGCCGCGGCTCCCAGTGCCGCGGCCCCTGCTCCAGCCGCCGCCGCGGCTCCCGCTCCGGCGCGCCCAGTGGCTGCGGCCCCCAGCGCCGCGGCCGCGCCCAAGGCGCCGGTGGCCCCAAAGGCACCGGTTCGGGCCGCGGCCCTCGCCCTAGATCCCATCGACGTGGGTCTCGCTTTCGCCACGGTGGTGATTGGCATCTGTATCATCGTCAGTTTGCTCTTCCTCGTGCCGAGCCCATTTTGATCCATGGCATCCGACCTGATTGTCACCGTTACCGAGCAAAACTTCGCCGAAACGGTCACCGCCTCTTCCCTTCCGGTTCTCGTGGATTTTTGGGCCGAATGGTGCGGCCCGTGCCGGATGATCGCCCCTGCCCTCGACGAACTGGCCACCGAATACGCCGGCCGCGCCACCATCGCGAAGGTCGATGTGGACCAGGAGCAGAATTTGGCAGTGAAGTTTGGTATTTCTGGGATTCCCGCCCTCCTCTTCTTCAAAGGGGGGCAAGTGGTCAACCAGTTGGCCGGCGCCCAAGGCAAGGGAGTCCTCAAGAAGGCACTCGACGCCGCAATCGCAGGCTGAACACCCCGGGGACGCCGTTTCTGAAAGGGGGGCTCCTTGAAGCGGAGCCCTACTCGTAACGCAACGCTTCGATCGGGCTGAATCGGGCCGCTTTGAAGGCGGGCAGGATCCCGGCAATGAAGCCCACGGCGGCACTGAATCCCACCGCCACGAATTGCGCTTCGCGGGTAATGACCGGAACGTTCTGCGAAGGAGTGAGAATCCTGAGCAGGTCCACAAACAACTCGGATACCAGCAGACCAAAGAGACCGCCGATGACGGCGATCACGGCGCTCTCGATCAGGATCTGAATAAAAATATTGGCGCCGGTGGCCCCCACGGCTTTGCAGATGCCAATCTCGCGCACGCGCTCGTTGATGCTGGCGAGCATGATGTTCATAATGCCGATCCCGCCGACGAGCAGGCTGATGGCCGCGATGATGCCCCCACTGAGCCGGGCGTTTTTGATCTGCTTGTTGATGTTCTCGATCTGGTTTTCCTGGGTTTCGAACGTGAAATCTTCGATGCCCTGATGAGTGAGGAGCAGGACGTTGCGCGCTTGTTGCAGGGCCTCCTCCAGCCGGCTGAAATCCGCCACCTTCAGGTCGATGTCGGTTAGGCGGGGATCGGGGATCTCGTCACCGGCGGTTCCTCCAGATCGGAATCGGACCCAGGCGGTGTTGAGCGGGATATAGACCGTCATATTTTTCCGCCAGAAGGCCCAGCCTCCACGCCGACCCCAGCCGCGGGATCGCTTGGGACCGGCTTCTTCCTGTTTGGCCCGCAGTTCTTTTTGTCGGGCGCGTTCCCGCGCTTCCTGTTCGCCGACGTATTCCTGAAACATGCCCACGATGACGAACGGTTGGTCCTCGATGAGAATTTGTTCCCCGATCGGAATGATCTCGTGCCCGACTTCGTCGGGCGATCCGAAGAGTTCATCGCGAATACCGGTGCCAATGACACACACCGGGCGGGCCATTTCTTCATCGAGCTCATTGAAAAAGCGACCGTGAGCCAGGGTATGGAGATTCATTTCGAGAACGGCCGGCCACACGCCGACACATTCGCTGGGCTCCGTCCGTTTCTCTCCGCGACTCAGGGTCGGGTCATTGATCCGCATCTCCGGGGACACGAGGTGGATCAGCGGCGCGCTATTCTTTAGGGCCATCACATCCGCCAGCGTTCGCCCGGGTGCGGAGTCGGCCAGGTGATCCTGCCAGGCAGGAACGGCCTGATTTTGCACCAGGACTTTGTCCACCCCGCCCATGGCGATCATGGTCTCCTTCATCCCGTTCTCCATGCCTTTGATGATCGCCGACATGCCTACCAGACTGGTCACGCCGAGGATGATCCCCAGCATGGTGAGAAAGGACCGGGCCTTGTGCGCCCAGATTTCCTTCAGGCCGACGATGATGGAATTGAGCAGGATCATCAGTCGTAGCGCAGGGCCTGGATGACGTTCATGCGGGCCGCCCGGAAAGCGGGAATGAGGCCGGCCAACACTCCAATGGTGACGCTGGCCCCAAAGGCCAGAGCCATCGAACCGACGGTTACCATGGGAGCATTATCGGTGGGGGTCACGCTGCTGATGAGTTGAATCAAGCCAAAGCTGGTGGCCAAACCCACGAGGCCGCCCAAAACCGCGATGACGGTGCTCTCGATGATGATTTGGAGGAAGACTTCGAGGTCACCGGCGCCCACCGCCTTGCGGATACCGATCTCGCGGATCCGCTCACTGATGCTGGCCAGCATGATGTTCATGATGCCAATTCCCCCCACCAGCAGGCTGATGCCCGCGATCAGACCGCCGCTGATGCGGGCATTGCTGATAAAGGCGTTGATCTGATCGGCCCAGTCTTCCTGGGTGCGGAAGGAGAAATCTTCGATCCCCCGATGGGTGATCATGAGTACGTTGCGGATCTGGGTCAGCGCCTCATTGATGCGGAGCGGATCCGCCACCCGGATCTCGATGCTGGAGAGGGTCGGCACCGCCGGGGCGTTGCTCTGGCCCGACCGCATCTTCATCCACATCGTGTTCAACGGCATGTACACGGTGTGATTCTTGATCCAGAAGGCCCAGTTGTTCCCGCCTCTTCGGCCCCCGCCCCGGCTCCGGTTGGGTCCGGTAAGCTGGTTGGTACCGCCCGCAGCGAGCAGTGCCGCCCTTTCCTTCTCCCGCAACTCGCGGGTTTTACGTTCCTGTTCGCTCTCATAGTGCTCGAACATGCCGATGATCGTGAACGGGTAGCCGTTGATGGTCATGGTTTCCCCAATGGGAATGATCGGCTCCCCGGTATCCTCGGGCTTGCCGAAGAGTTCGTCGCGGATGCCCGTGCCGATCACGACCACATTGCGCGCGGATTCATCGTCGAGCTCATTGAACATCCGGCCATGGGCGATCTTGTGCTCCATCATTTCGATCTGCACGGGCCAGATTCCGGCGGTCATCCAGGTTCGGAACGTTTTCCCCCGCGCGGCGAGGGTGGGGTTGGGACCATCCAGGCGCATCTCCGGGGAGATTTTGGCGGCTTCCGGTGCGGAATGACGGAGCGCATACACGTCGTTCATGGTGACCCCCACGGCCAGGTCGCGCATGTGCCGTTGTTCCACTGGGACGGGCTGGGCCTCCACGCGAACTTTGGCGATTCCGCCCACGGCCACGAGGGACTCCCGCGCGCCGTTCTCCATTCCCTGCACCATGGCATTCATGGCCACGAGCGACGACACGCCGAGAATGATCCCGAGCATGGTCAGCAGGCTCCGGAACTTGTGGGCCCAAATCTCCTTGAACCCGACGACGATGGCGTTCCACAGCGACATGCCTGGACAACTTTAGGCCGCGGTCGCCAGCACCGCACTGGGGCGGTCGAGCCCAGCCAGACGTTCATCGACTTTCTCGGCCACCTGGCCGTTGCGAATCTCGATGCGGCGTGGCGTTACCGCGGCGATCTCCGGGTTGTGGGTAACGATGATGATCGTCCGTCCTTCCTGGCTGAGCCGGCGGAAGAGGGCGAGGATCACTTCCCCCGTGTGCGTATCCAAATTGCCGGTGGGTTCGTCGGCGAAGACGATCCGGGGATCATTGACCAAGGCCCGGGCGATCGCCACGCGCTGCTGCTGTCCGCCCGACAACTGGGACGGCCGGTTCTTCAGCCGGTGACTCATCTCCACCAGCTCCAACGCGTGTTCGGCCCGCTGGCGACGCTCGCGACCGCTCACCCCCGAATAAATCATGGGCAGTTCGACATTCTGCACCACGTTCAGCTTGGGCAGCAGGTTGAAGAACTGAAAGACGAAGCCAATTTTACGGTTCCGCATCTGGGCCAGTTCCCGGGCCGAGGCCTGTTGGACCGGGGTTCCATCCAGGCTCACGGTGCCTTGCGACGGGGTATCGAGGCAGCCGAGAATATGCATCAGCGTGGATTTGCCACTTCCGGACGGGCCAATGATGGAGACGAACTCGCCGATCCCGATGTCGAGAGTCACGTCATCCAACGCACGAATTTCCTCCCCGCCGAGGTGGTAGATCTTGCTGACATTGCGGAGTTCGAGAAGCGCCATGGGAAGCAGAGGTAGGCTGGGCCAGCCGTTCAACGTGCCGCCGCGACCGGGCGCGACGCGGTGCTCGCGGTTCCCGAGGAACGGGGCGAGCCGGTGCTGGTGGAGCTGCCGCGCGAAGTCTGTGACGTCACCTGCTTGGTGCCTGCGACCTTGGATTTGTCCTCCAACGAAACCACGTCGCCGGCCTGTAACCCCGTGGTGACTTCCGCGAAGAAATAGTCGCTCACGCCGATCTGGATGGGCTGGCGAATCCAGTCTTCTCCGTCTCTCACCCACGCATAGCGTTCCACCTGGCGCGTCTCCTGGTTGAATTCGGTGAACACCGAGGAAAGCGGCGCTGCCACCACTCCTTCCGCACTGGCGACCGGAATGGAGATGTTGGCTGTCATGCCCGGCTTGACCCGCTTGTCCACGTCCTTGAGGAGAATTCGGGCCGGGAAGCCCTTGATGTTGTTCTTGATCACCGCCTGGGGAGCGATGCGTTCCACGCGGCCGATGACCTTCAGACCGGGAACCGCCTCGATGCTCACCTCCACTTGCTGGTCCGCCACCAGGCGACCCACGTCGGCTTGATTGATGTGGGCGTTGATGACCAGGTCATTGAGATTGGCGATGGTCAGCACTTCCGTGCCCGCATTGAAACCGCCCGACCCACTCACCGCCTGTCCCACCGAAACCGGCCGGGTCAACACCGTGCAGTCGAACGGCGCCGTGACCCGGGTTCTCTTCAGCTTGTCTTCGGTCAGTTCGAGCTCCTTCTCGCCCTGCCGGATACTATTCTTGGCCAGTTCGAAGGTGGTCCCGGCGGTCTCGAATTCCTGTCCCGGCAGCAGCTTTTCGTTGAACAACTGCTCGGCCCGTTGGTAGTCGCGCTGAGCTTGTTCGAGACTCAATCGGGCACGGGCGATCGACGTTTCGCGTTGCTCCTTCTCGATTTTGAGATCGCTGTCGTCCAACTGAAACAAGAGATCGTCCTTTTTGACGGAGTCGCCCACGTCCACTGGCAGGATCAGGATCTTGCCATTGACCTCCGGCCGAACGCTGACTTGCTCCGAAGGCGTGATTTCGCCGGCCGCACTGACCGCAAAGCGGATGTCGCGTCGTTCGAGGGTGGCCATCGTGGGGCGGGCATTGGCCGCCAAGGCCGCGGCGTCGGTCGCCTTCTTCTGCTTCCAATAGTACCATCCCCCGGTGGTCAGGGCGGCAGCAATCACGAGTAGAATCAGCGTTTTCATGGAGTTGGCCGGGGCAGGCTACCGTTAATACGCATACGTGCAATTTGGCTTTTGAACAATCTATCGACAGGCATCAGGTGGTGGTGGATTTGGTGCTGTGGGCGCCGGACATCAGCGCTACCTTGCCTCTGATGCGTCTTCCACTGCCGCAGTTACGGCCGAAATACCACAAAGTTCAGGACCAACGCCCCGTCGCTTGGTTTCCCGACGCCCATGGAACCTGCTGAATTCATCCCTCGCGCCGCGGCTGGCCTAATTCTGGCCCGCCTGGCTGCCGACGCCTTCTTGAGCTGGCTCAACCGACGCTCCGTTCGGGCGCACGCCGGAGCCGTGCCAGCCGCCTTCCAGGACACGGTGGATGCACCCACGTACACCAAATCCGTCGAATACACTCTGGTGCGGTCGAAATTCGGCCAAGTCACCGACCTCTGGGATACCGCGGTTCTGTTGCTGGTTTTGTTCTCCGGAGTCCTGCCTACCACCTTCGTGGCCTTCCGGACGGCGTTCGGAACCGCGCCCTGGGTCGATGCGGCCTGGATGTTCGCGGTCGGAGCGGCCATGTCGCTGTTGTCGCTTCCTTTCGACTGGTGGGAACAGTTTCGGTTGGAACAACGGTTCGGCTTCAACACCACCACGGCTCGCCTGTGGTGGACCGACCGGATCAAAGGACTATTCCTGGCTGTCCTGCTGGGATTCCCGCTGCTCCTGCTGATTCTCAAGCTGGTGGGTTGGATGGGGCCACGCTGGTGGCTATGGGCCTGGGCGGTGTTCCTCGCCTTCCAACTCCTCATGCTGGTAGTGGCGCCCGTATTGATCCTGCCGCTCTTCAACAAACTCACCCCGCTGCCCGAAGGAAGTCTGCGCGATCGGCTCCTCGGCCTGGCCGAGCGCACCGGGTTTTCCGCGCGCACGTTGTTGGTCATGGATGGCAGCAAACGATCGCGCCACTCCAACGCCTTCTTCACGGGCTTTGGGCGGTTCCGGAAGATCGTCCTGTTCGACACCCTGATCGCCCAATTGCCGGAGCCGGAACTGGAGGCCGTGCTGGCGCATGAAGTCGGCCACTATAAGCGCGGGCACATCCCCCAGCGCCTGGTCTGGTCGGCCCTGTTGACCCTGGGAGGATTCTGGTTCATCGCCTGGCTGGCCGGACAACCCTGGTTTGCCGGGGCGTTTGGATTTCCGCCGGAGGCCGGTCTCGCGCCGGCCCTGCTTCTGTTCGGATTGTTGGGGGGTGCCCTCTCGTTTTGGCTGTCGCCCCTGTCGAATTGGTGGTCCCGGCATCACGAATACCAAGCAGACGCCTTCGCCGCGCAGGCGGTGCAAAGCCCGACGCCGCTCATCGGAGCCTTACGGAAGCTGAGCGAGAAGAATCTCTCCAATCTCACGCCTCATCCCTGGTTCAGCGCCTGGCACTATTCGCACCCCACGCTCCTGGAACGGGAGGCGGCTCTGGCCACGGTACCTCCAACGGCCGGCCGCTGAGAGCGCCTCTTGAGTCTGTCCTTACCGGCAGGAGCGCGGGCGGCTCGCCCGCCGGACAACTCCACGGGAAGCTCCATCAAGCTCCAAGCTTCCGGTTTTCCGTCGGGACCGTCCTGAAACGAGGTGTTGGCCGACCCGGCTTCGGTCGCACCCTGCCCGTCGAGCGGCGTCCCCAAGCGGGGAACGGGGGAAGGCGCTTGGATTTTGGCCCTTGGAACTTATTTGGAGCTTGGATTTTGGTCTTTGGAGCTTTCATCGCGGTCTCCATCGCGGTCCCGATCAGGACCCATTCCCGATGCGCCCGCGACGATTGGGGCCGCCTGGGAATCTTGCGACTGGGAGGGGCCTGCGTTTAGAGTCCGCCATTCCCGTGAGTGATTCGACGCCCCGTTTTTCCACCTGCGCCAGCCGGGCCGCCTTCACCTTGATCGAATTACTCGTCGTGATCGCGATCATCGCCATTCTCGCCGGAATGCTGCTTCCGGCCCTGGCCAACGCCCAGAAACAGGCGGCCAAGACCAAGTGTGCCAGCAATCTGAAGCAGATCGGCTTGGCCATGGCGATGTACGCCGACGACCACCAGGATCGCATGCCCTACGCTTGGTGGTACAACGCCGGCAACGATTCGGCGGACGTCAATAATTTCCACTACCTCCTTCAGCCCTATTTCCGACGCACCGCCTTCCAATCCGGCACCCGCACCACCAACAGCGATTTCGCTACCCTGGTTTATCCGTGTCCCGCGCGGCTGAAGGAGAACCATTACCGGGCTTACCGTGAGTATCGGGCCGGAGTGCCCGGCAATCCCTGGAAAATCAGCTACGCTCTCAGCCAGTACACGCTCGTCAGTTTTCCACCGGCGGTGACCAGTCCGCGCACCGAAAAAATGTCCGCCGTCAAACAGCCCAGCCAGACGTTGGCCGGCGTGGACGTGTCGATGGAGCTGAACCACCCGGCGGTCAGCACGTTGGGACGAAATCCGGACGGCACCTACGACCTGGGATACCGGCACGGCAAGCGGCATCCCGAGGGCGCCGCCAACATCCTTTTCTTCGACTACCACGTCGCCGCCAAGAACCGGCGGCAAACCAATGAAGTCATTCTGAACTTCAAAACCAATACTCCATGAACACCAAACACTACCTCCTCGCCCTTCCACTGGTCTTCGGACTGGCCGGCGGGTCTGTCTGGGGAGCGGCCTTCGTCCGCAATCCCAGTTTCGAAAGCAACTTCAGCGAAGCCTGGCCCTACTACAGCTCGGTGGACGAATGGCCCGGCGCGGGCGGCGTCAACGACGTCGAGTTCGACCCCAACGGACCGTTCCACAATGCCGGGACGCCGGTACCTGACCGGGTGCGGGTGGGGTTCAAGCAAGGCGGCGGCGATGTCACTCAGGAGATCTACGGACTGGAGCCGGGCGGCACCTATTGGCTGCAGTTTTTCTACGACGGCCGGCAGGGCGGGGGGGCATCGGAAGAGGTGTTTGTGTACTTCGACGACGTGGAAATTGGTCATGACCCCAACATCCGTCCGTCCACGGGAGCCTACTATTTCATGAACGCGCCGTTCACGCCGCAGGCGGACTATGGCACGATCAAGTTCACTCACGTGGTCTCCGGTGACCGGACGATCCTGTTGGACGGGGTGACGGTGGTCGCCCGATCCACCAACGAAGTGGTGCTCCGGAATCCCAGTTTCGAGGCCAGCGGTATCCTGCCCTTCACTGGCGTCCTCCCCAACATCGCCGGCTGGAGCCAGACCGGGACCGTCGGGGTGGATGATGGCAGCATGGGAATCGCCGATAACGGGACCATCCCCGACCAGGATCTCGTGGGGTTCATCGAAGGCGAGGGATCGCTCTCGCAAACGCTAGATGGGCTGATTGTAGGCAATGAATACGAACTCCGCGTGGCGGCCAATGCCAAGGCCGGCACCGCGCCGCGGCTGCAGGTGAAGGTGGGGGAGATGGTCGTCCTGGAAGAGGACATCGCCTCGGGCGAATACCAGGTGCTCAGCGTCAAGTTCAACGCCACGACCACGGAGACGCCGCTCAGTTTCGGCCAGACCAAGGCGGGTTCGGAAACCTTGCTGCTGGATGACGTGCGGTTGCTCGGCGAGGTGCAGGTTCCCCTGCCTCCCATGACCTTCACCCCGCTGGTGAGTGAGGTATCGCCCGGGGACATCGTGACCCACACCCTCACCCTTCCGGCAGAAGCCGTCGCCACCAGCGGGGTGAGCCTCCGATTGGGAAGCTCCAGCACCGCAGTCGGACGGCTGGTGGGAGCAGCGGAGGACGGCTCATTGACGCTTCAATTCGAGCCCAACGTGACCAGCAAGACCTTCGCGGTCGAAACCGTCAGCCGGGGCTCGATGGCCATCAATGTCCTGGAGGCCGCCAAGATCCCCTTTTCGGCGACTCCGGCTGTCAACGTGGTGGGATCGTTGGTCAAGAATGCGTCGTTTGAGAGCGGACCGGCCCCGGCGTTTCCCGGCTATGGCGACATCATCGGCTGGCAGCGCGAAGGCAATGCCGGGGTGAACCGGACCGATGGGCCCGCGAATCCCGCTGGTCCGTTTGGTGACAATGGACTGGTCCCGGACCGCGAACAGGTGGCCTTCATCCAAGGCAACGGTTCCCTGTCCCAGCACATCAACGGCCTCACCCCCGGCCGCAACTACTGGCTCCAGTATTACTACAATGCGCGAGGTTGTTGTGAGGAGCGATCGCAGAAGCTGATCGTCCGCTTCGATGGACAGGTTCTGGCGGAGTATCCCGAGCTGATCCCCGTCGGGGACCTGGGCGAGGTCAATTACTACCACGCCAGCGTCGCCTTCACGCCGGCGAATGCGTCCGGCCGGTTGGAATTCGTTCACGAAGTCACCGGGGATGCCTCCGTGGTGATCGATGCCGTGAGCATCGTGGCCCGGGCGGCGGACGAGATCGTCCTTCAGAATCCCAGCTTTGAAGCCAGCGGATCGCCTCCGGGCGTAGGATATCTCCAGCCGTTCCAGATCGCCGGATGGGAGGGCATCGCGGGCGGCGGACGAGGCGTTAATGTCGATGGGGCGGGACCCTTCAGCGACAACGGCGCGGTGCCCGATCAGGACCGCGCTGGATTCATCCAAGGCGTGGGCGGCTATCTCAGCCAGGTGGTCACCGGCTTGACTGCCGGCCAGCCCTACACCTTGGTGGTCTCCCTCAACGGCCGTAATTGCTGCGGCGGCATTCCCTTCGCACGGGTGTCATGGAATGAGGTGCCCTTGTTGGAAGAGGAGATGGTGCCGGTCGGCGGACGCAATCCGTTCCTAGCCAGGTATCTGACCTTTACCGCCGATGGCACGGAAGGCCTGCTGCGGATTGAGCTGTCGGATCCCGTGGGGAGCGATGTGTCACTCCTGGTGGACGACGTGCATATCGTTCCCGGCGAGCGGACGCCCCCCTTGATCACGACCCAGCCCTTCGAACAGACCGTCGTCGATGCCGGGACGCCTATTGTCCTCAGCGTGGCGGCCACAGGCAGCAACTTGACCTACCAGTGGCGACGCAATGGCCTTTCGCTCGCGGATGGCGGGCGGATCAGCGGAGCGACCGGCACCACGCTGACGATCAACAACAGCACCACCGCCGATGCCGGTGATTACACCGCGCTCGTGTCGGATGGTCTGGGGGTGTTCAGCACTGAACCCGCGACGGTCGAGGTGCAATCCACTGCTCCAACTCCGGCCCTGCGTGCGGTTCTCTCGGGAACCACGGTGCAGATTCGCTGGCCGGCGGATGCGGTCGGATACCTTTTGCAACGCACCGAAATTCTGGGTGGACCCTGGGTGGAGGTGACGGATCCGGTGATCGTGGATGAAACGACCAACGAGAACGTGGTGGACGTCTCCACCGGAGAGACCGCGGGATTCTTCCAACTGAGCAACTGACCGGAGGTCGCTGGCCCTCGTTCCCTCCGCCGACGCGTAGGATCTGGGGATTGGGAACTTTGAACTTCGAATTGGCTGGCCCGAAGGGCCTGGAGACCCCAGCCCGGGGCTGCGCCTGAGGCGCTGCCCCGGGTGTGGACTTGGACCTTGGTTTTGGAGCTTTTTCAACGCCGCCGGGGTTTCCGGGTGTCGAGGACGAAGGCGTTCACCACATGACGAATCTCGAGAGCGCGGTCGCCGCCGACGTCGAGTAGAACCTCCACCACGTCGAACCGCCATTTGACCCGCCGGTCGGGAAGTTGGCGCAGGTATTCTTCCGCCGTGAGCGACAACAGGCGGCGTTTTCGGGCATCTACGGCGGCAGCGGGCCGGACCCATTCTTCCGACGACCGCGCTTTGACCTCGACGAACACGAGGCAATCCGTATCGCGAAAGATCAGGTCAATCTCCCCATGGCGGCCTCGGAAGTTGGCGATGAGGAACTGGAGTCCCATCCGGACCAGATGCCGGTGGGCAGCCGTTTCGCCGAATCGTCCGCGGCGCAGATGTTCCGGGGTCGCCCGGGTCGGCCTCCACCACCGCTCGCGCAGCCGTTGCCAAAGGCTCACGGGGCAAACAGTTCGGGATCCGGCGGACGGAGGGGAGCGAACGAGCGCCGGTGAATCGGACACGGGCCATGGCGTGCGAGGGCGGCCAGATGTTCCCGGGTGGGGTATCCCTTGTGCTGGCCGAAACCGTACTGCGGCCACTGGTGGTCGGCCTCCTGCATGATCCGGTCGCGGGTCACCTTCGCCAGAACGCTCGCGGCCGCGATGGAGTAACTGCGGGAGTCCCCCTTTACCAGCGGGGTCTGGGAGATCACGAGTGAACTCACCTGGGTGCCATCCACCAGCGCATGACCCGGGCGTGGCTGAAGCCGGACGAGCGCCTCATTCATCGCTCGATGGGTGGCTTGTAGAATGTTCAGGGTGTCGATGACCGTCTGATCGGCCTGCGCCAGGGCAAACTCCAGCCCGGGTGTTCCTGTCAACAGCTTGAAGAAGTGCTCGCGCTGGGCAGCGGTGAGCTGTTTCGAATCATTCAGGTCCTGTAACTCCCGCGGGATTCCTCCCCCAATCCAAATGCGGGGCAGAATAACCGCCGCCACCACCACCGGACCCGCCAATGGCCCCCGGCCGGCTTCGTCCACGCCGGCGATCCGGCGGTGGCCGGCAGCCCAGAGCTCGCGCTCCGGCTGAAACCGGTCGGCGGTCTTGGAACCGGATGTGGCGACAACGGGCGTGCGTCGCTGGCCTGGCGACTTCATAGATAGGGATTATCGCTTAAGAATAAATACATATAATCATGTCAAACTGGACGGGCGGCAGCATGAAGGACGTCGGCCGGTGCGGACAATTCCCCAATTTTGACGGGTCCTTTCACCTTCAACCACCGTCTCTGGTGCGGATGGCTGGGGCTCAATTCGCTGCCCTCCGAAACTCAAAGCCGGTCGGATCAGGCAGTTACCGACACGTCCACCGCCGAAGAAGCGGGGGCCCAAGCTCGATTGGACGGCCTGGTAGCACGCTTTCAGCGGGGATCGTCCCATTCAGAACCAGAGACAGTTGTCTGGACGGGCACCCCGGGGCGGGACGGGGGAAAACCGCCGAGTTTTCGTCGTGGTATGCATCTAGCTACTCTCAAATATGAAGTGGCGGCCTATCCCAAACAAACCACGTGTGCCGTTGGGCACCCGAGACCGCGGAGGGTGGGAGACGGGCACTTTAGCCTCTGTGTGATATGCGTAGCCCGTTGACGTTTCCACCAACGTCGCAGGCTTGCGTCGAAGCAGGGGTTCCATACGTTCATCTATTACCTTTAATGTTCCTGCGATGGTAACCGGCGAGATGGGAAATACGTTTGGGCGACAGCCTGGATGGATAACGGCGGCGCGATGGGCTCTTCAAGCCGGTATCGTGCTGGCGTGTTGTTGGGGATTCCTCGCGCGCTCGGCCGAGGTCAGGCTGGCTTGGGATGCCAATACGGAGACCAATCTGACCGGCTATCGAGTGTACCAGGGGCTTTCCAGCCGCAACTACACCCGGGTCATCGAGGGAACTGGATTGTCAACGAGCCGGAACGTCACGGCGTTATCCGAAGGAGTTACTTATTTTTTTGCGGTTACCGCCGTCAATTCGAGCGGTCTGGAAAGTGACTATTCGAATGAGGTCCGCTACACCGTGCCGAGTTCGCCTTCCCCCGTTCCGCCGACCATCGCCCTGACGACCCCGGCGAATGGGACGACTCTCTTTACCCCCGCCATGCTGCGCCTGAACGCGAATGTGACTGCGAACGGGAATGTCATTAGCAAGGTTCAGTTTTACCGCGGCTCCACCTTGCTGGGGGAAGATGCGACCTCGCCCTACTCCCTGATCTTGGGGGGGATGAGCGCAGGAAATTACAGCTTTTCCGCCCGGGCGGTTTATGGGGCTAGCCAGGTGGCTACTTCGGCCGCGGTCAGCGTTCGAATCGTCAGCCGGCCGCCCATCGTTGGGTTGAGTGTGCCGGTTCCCTCCGGGGGTTTTACGGCGCCGGCCACTATCCAACTGAACGCCGTCGTGGCGGCCAACGGTAACCCCATCACGGCGGTACAATTCCTCAACGGGACCACCGTTTTGGGACAAGACACCACCGCGCCTTATAGTTGGACCTGGAATGGTGTAGGTTTAGGAAATTATAATCTGAGGGCCCGGGTGCTGTATGGCGCCGGCGGGTCGGTCAGTTCGACACCCGTCGGAGTGGTGGTGTCCCAACTCCCGCTCGGATCCGGATTACCTGCGCCATGGGTGGCCGCTGACCTCGGCGGGGCGGCGACGGGCAGTGTCCGAGTGGTGGGAAGAGAATTTCAAGTGAACGGGGCCGGCGTGCTAAGCGGTGCCCGTGACAGCTTTCGGTTCGTCCACCAATCCCTGACGAGAAACGGAGAGATTACCGCGCGGTTGCTACCCACCACGGAAGCCTCCGCCAACGGATACTGGGGAGTCATGATCCGGGAAACGACGGCGGCCAATTCGGCCTACATTTTCATGGGCGCCGGAACCGATGGCCAGTACCGCTTCCAACGCCGCTCCGCGACGGGCGGGGAAACGCTGCTCAGGAGAACCGCCTCGGTGAACCCGTCGTCCACGTGGGTACGGATCCGGCGCAGCGGGGGAAGGCTGACGGCCTATCGATCCAGCAATGGTACCGCGTGGACGCAAGTTGGTTCCATTCCCGATACCTTTGCCAACACCGCCCGCATCGGCCTCGCGGTGGCTTCGGGCAGTCCCAATTCATTCCTTTCCGGACGTTTCACTAGTTTGACGGTCATTCCCTGAATCGGATAGCTAATCGTTTCGCGCTTCTTCCAATGAAAAAAGTCCTGGTGGGGGGGGTGTTAGCGGTGGGGGTATTGATCCTCACGATGGAACGGCTTTCCCGATCGCAACCAGCGGAATCACTCAGTCCCGGGGCAGCCCTTCCCACGGTCGGAGTGCAAGACGAAATCCAGACGAGGCCGTTGCCGACCGGAGAGCGGGTGGAGGTGGAAACGGAAGAGGAGGCGCCCGAAGAGGACCGGTCGGCGCAACTTCGGAATCAAATGATGAGCCTCGTGGCGAACACCGAGTTTGTGGAATTGCTCGAGGATCTGAAGTCCGACGAAGACTCCACCGACGCGGACCTGCATCGGGTCGCGGTGCGTCGTTGGGCCGACTTGGATGGAGCCGCGGCCGCCGATTGGGTGGGACAGCTTGAGCCTGGGCTCGCGCGGGCCGAAGGCCTGAGGCAGGTGGCCATTGGCTGGGCCAACGCGGACCTAACCTCGGCCACCGAATGGGCCCGTTCCTTCCCGGAAGAACCCGAAAGAAATGCGGTGTTGCTCAATGTCGCTTATGAGGCGGCCCGTTCCCTGCCCACGGAGGCACTGGCGTTGGCGGAGTTGCTGCCCGCCGGCACCGAGCGCGACGATCTGCTAGTTCATGCCGCCAGCCAGTGGGCCGCCGTCGAACCCGAAGCGGCGATGCAGTGGGCCCAGTCCGAGGCGGACCCCGCTTTGCAGCGAAACTTGGTGACCGCGGTGGCGACGACCCTGGCGGAAGGGAACGGAGCGGCGGCCGCCAAGTTGATTGCGGAGCGGCTGGCGGCGGGGGATGAGCAGGACCGGGCTGCGGTTTCTGTCGTCCAACGCTGGGCGGTTGAAGATCCCAGTTCGGCCGCCTCGTGGGTGGCCCAATTTCCGGACACCAGCGCCCGCGTGGACGCCGTCAGGAACCTGGTTGAAATCTGGCATGGGTTGGATGCGGACGAGGCCGCCCGCTGGTTGAACGAACTTCCGGAAAGCTCCCTGCGCGAAGCCGCGCTGGAGGCCTACCAACACGTCCTGGCAGAAGCCGACGGACGGGCCGCGACGCTAGAACACCCTTGAAGGTCGGCCCAAACCTCATGCGCTCCACCCCCACCTCTCCCGCTGTGCGGGCCGCGCAGGCCAAACCGGGCCGGAAAAGCGACGGCTCCCGTCGGACCGCTGTAACGCGGTCGGACGAACGATCGCCCGGAAGTTTCGACGAGTGGCAACGCTGGTTCTCAAGGCGACCGCTTCCGGAGTTCCACCCGCTATCACCTTCCTCGGCGGTGGACGACTTCCCGGAGGTTTTCGTACCCCTCTGCTTAGTACCTCCCGCGGTCGCTCAGGAATTCGTCGCGGAAACGACCTGGGGCGAAGAGGCTGCTAATCCTGGCTCCTCAGAACTGCCATGTCACGGAGCCCTGATCGGAACGGGAAAGATGGCGCCGGCCAATCCGCGTCGCCGTCGCGGACGGAAGGCGGCCTTCCCGCCGCTCCCGACCTACCGTCCGCGATTCCGGAAGTTCGACGACTGGTCGCGTTGGTTCTGGGGGGCGGCGACGCCGTAGCCGAAGAGGCTGATCCAATCCGGTCCGTCGCCTGGGAGGCCCAGGAGTTGGGCGATCAACTAACCGGGCCCGTCCCTTTCACATCAACGCAGACGACGTCTCCCTTGGAGTTGCGCAGATAAAGTTTGCCATTAGCCAGCACCGGCGCGCTCCAAACTTTGCCGCCCGAAACTTGGGCGCGAACGATTTCCTTATAGGCGGTGGGATCCGCCTCGACCACCACCAGTTCTCCATTGCCGGTCGCCCATAGAATCTTTCCATCCGCCGCCGTTAGATTGCCCATCGGGGCGGCCGGAGAACTCCATTTCACTTCACCGGTTTTCGCGTCCAAACAACGCAAGTGTCCCGGCCGGTCTCCATTGCCACTAAGGCCATACAGGTATCCTCCCAACAGCACCGGAGTGGAGAGCTGGCTCGCCAACTCCTTCGAATGCCAGACCTTTTCCGATTGGCCGGCGACCGGCCGGACCAACGCGCCGGAGGCGCCCGTTCCCGGACCTTCCAGAAACTTGTATCCGGAGGTAATGAACAGATGGTCCCCCACGACCACGGGATCGGGCGCGTTGACGTCGTACTGGGTTTCCCAAGGGAATCGGGTCAGCTCCTTCCCGGTCTTGGCATCCGCCACCACGAGCGCCTTGGCCGCAAACATCGCGACGGCCGGTTGACCGTGGAACGTAAAGGGAACGGGGGAACCGTAGCCCGCGGCGTCCGTGCCGGAAATCCAGACCCGGTCGCCGTTGCGGGCGTCGAGGGCCAGGCCATGTGTTCCGGCGTTCAGGAAGAGTACGTTGTCAAGCAGGAGCGGGGAACCCGCAAACCCCCATTCCGGATGCGCGAGGCCATACTCTTTCTGGACATCCCGCATCCAAACTTCCTTGCCCGTCGCGGCTTCAAGGCACCGCACTTCGCCCTGTTTGCTGATCAAATACAGCCGTCCTTCGGAAAGAGTCGGGGTCGCACTCGGACCGCCCTCATAATATTTCGGGTCCAGCTTTTGCGGATAGGATACCTTCCAAAGCTCCGCCCCGGAACGGGCGTCAAAACAGTAGATCGTGTCCTGGTCGTTCGCGTTTCCCACCGTATAAACGCGTCCGTCCGCCACTGCGAGGGAGGAGTAGCCGGTGCCGACGTTCTTCTTCCACAGTTGTTTCGGCTGTCCGCCCGGCCAGGCGCCCAACCAGTTCTTTTCGCCCGATACTCCGGTATAGTCGGCGCCGCGGAAACGCGGCCAGTCCGCCGCCGAGGCGCTGGCCAGTGCCGCGGAAATGAGCAGGGGAAAGGCAAGCTTGTTCATGGTGCAGGGACGGTACTCAGGGTCGAATCGGCGTCAACCAACGAGGTGGATCTCGAGAAACGTCCTACATCAAATCGACCGGATCGACATCGATGGTCAGGCGGATATCCTCGGGCCAGGTCTGTCCCGATTCCACCGCGGCGAGTTCCTGGCTGAGACGAGCCATGGTTCTCGTTCGGATCATCAACTGATATCGATAGTAGGTCTCAGCTTTCAATAACGGTGCCGGCGCGGGTCCGGCTATCACTAGATCGCGCCAGCCGCTCAGCCGCTCGTCCAGCAGCTTGCGAAGATGATCGGCCGAAAACTTGACTTTGTCTTCGTTGCGACCCTTCAACGTCAGCAAGGCCGCCCGTGTCCACGGCGGGTACTTTAGCGATTCGCGAAACTCCACCTCTTGTTCATAGAATCCCAGGTAGTCATGACGCCGGGCAAACTGGATGGCCGGATGAAAGGGGGTGAAGGTCTGCACGAACACCTCTCCTTCCACATCGCCCCGCCCCGCCCGTCCACTGACCTGGGTCAGCAATTGAAACGTCCGCTCGCCCGCCCGAAAATCCGGCACGTGCAGGCTTAAATCGGCATGAATGATCCCGACCAGGGTTACGTTGGGGAAATGCAGTCCTTTCGCGATCATTTGGGTGCCGACCAGGATGTCGATTTTACCGGTGCGAAACTCGGTCAGTACGCGCCGGTAATCGTCCTTCCGCTTCAGCGTATCGGAATCCATCCGTCGCACGCGGGCCTTGGGAAAGAGGCGGGACAACACGTCCTCCACCCGTTCCGTGCCGAGGCCGGAGTAACGGATGGCGGGATTCGTGCAGGTGGGACATTGCGGCGGAACCGCTTCGTCGTGGCCGCAGATGTGACAGCGAAGCTGTTGAGCCTGCCGGTGAAAAGTGAGGGAAACACTGCAATTGGGACACCCCGCTACATACCCGCACTTTTCACATTGCAGGGTGGTTGAATAGCCGCGGCGGTTGAGAAACAGCATGGTCTGTTCGGCCCGGTCAAGGCGCAGTTGGATCGCCTCCCGAAGTGGGACCGAGAAAATACCGGACGCTCCACCGCGGGACTTCCGCTGTTCCTGCCGCAAATCCACCACCCGGACCACCGGCAGGTGGGTTTCGGTCACGCGGTTGGGCAGCTCCAGCAGCCGATATTTCCCGCGACGCGTATTGTAATAACTCTCCAGCGACGGTGTGGCGGAACCGAGTACGACCACGGCCCCTTCGCGTTGCCCGCGCACCACGGCCACATCGCGGGCGTGATAGCGCGGCGCTTCTTCCTGCTTGTAAGAATGCTCGTGCTCTTCATCGACAATGATCAGCCCCAGCGGCTCCACCGGGGCAAACACCGCCGAACGCGCTCCGATCACAATCCGGGCCCGGCCCTGGCGAATCTTATGCCATTCATCGTGACGTTCGCCCGCACCCAGTTGCGAATGCAGCACAGCCACCAGGGTTTGCTGGGGGCCACTGGAAAACCGCGCCTTGAAGCGCTCGACGGTCTGCGGCGTAAGCGAAATCTCAGGCACCAGGACAATGGCTCCCTTCCCCTCGGCCAGGGTCCGGGCAATCGCCTGGAGATAGACCTCTGTTTTTCCTGAACCCGTCACGCCGTGCAAGAGGAACGTCCCGGGAAGGCGTTGGCCCTCCTCAGGTTCAGAGTGGATTCGCAACGCCTCCAGAATCGCAGCGAGAGCCCGGGCTTGGTCCGGGTTCAACGTCAGCGGCTCGGTCGGGGTAAACCGTTCCAACGCGTACGGATCGCGCTCGCTACGCTTGGGGGCAATGATCACCAAGCCCTTGTCCTCGAGCTTCCGTACCGTTTCCGCGGTGGTCTCGCCCAACCGGACCAGTTCCTGCAGGGGAAGTTCGCGCCATTCTTCAATGATGTTCCAAATGGTCTGCTGCCGGGCCGTCAGCTTGGGTGGCTCGCCCACCGGCGCCAGGGCATGCACGTGCAGGCGTTCCCTCCAGCCCGCCTCCTCCTGACGCACCACCTCCGGCAGCACACTCTTCAACGCCGTCTCGACCGGGCAGCAGTAATAGCCCGCCATCCAGCGAGCGAGCTCCAGCACTCGCGGGGTGATCAGGCTCTGTTCGCCGACCACCCGCAGGATGGGTTTGAGGTTGGTGTGGGGTGAAGTCTCAGCGAGCGTGGTCACGACTCCGAGCACCTCACGATGGGAGAACGGAACCTTGACCCGCGTGCCCACCTCGACCACCGGTCGCAGTTCTTCCGGAATCGCGTAGTCGAACTCGCGTCGCAAGGTCAGGTCGAGGGTGACGCGGGCAACCACGTTCCCAGAGTGCCGAAAGACAGGCAAACGCGGAACTGCGAAGTGGAGGATCGGGGGCATCGATCCCCTGGCAGGTGGCCACCAAGCCTCGCTCACGGATCACCGGCCGCCCGCCGGCGGTTTTCCCCCAGTGGTCCAGCCGAAAACAGGTGCCCGTGTCCACCCAATGCCAGCGTTCGGGTTCCTCTCCGTTCCTGCGGAGGACGGCGCTGCGGCCCCACTCATCGCGCTCGCGGACGTTCCAGGCCTCCAGTTGAAGGATCATCTTCCCCGCAGCGGGGACATCGATGGTGTATTCCAACCATTCGCCCGACTCGATCCAGGCGACGTTGAACCCGCCGCCGGTGTCGGTCGTGGGTTGAATATCGACATCTTCGTTTCGGTAAGCACTACCTTGATTGACGTAATCGGCGTCATGATACGCGACGTTAGGACCGCCTTGATCGAAGTTCTCCGCCTCGATGCGCGTTGGACCCGCGGGCGCGATGAGCCAGAGATGGCCGTCGTTGCCGAAGGTCCGAGAGGGTTTGCCTTCATCCTCCGGCACCACCCCGGCACTCCAGACGCGGAACATGCCCGCGTTCTCGGTGATCGCCAAGGCGTGCGAATAGTTCGTCGTGCGCCCCCCCGATGGTGTGGTTGCAGGTCGCAGTTGCGGCCGGGCCGTCCCTGCCGTTGAAGTGGGCGTAGAAGCGGAAACGGTTGTCGGAATCCAGACGCCAACTGCCTGGGTTCTGAACGCCCGGGATAAACCTGGAGTAGTCCGAAATGTTCGTGCGCCCTTTGTACACTGGAAAAGAGCCGTACAGGCGAATGCCGCAACTGACTCTCGTGCCGTCTTCAGACATATTGTAATAAGACACACGCTCTTTGGTGATCGGAATGATCACAACAGGTGCCTCCTGCTGGGCGCAGACGGACGAACCGGGGATGGACAGCAGTCCCATATACCAACCGCACAGCACAACACTCTGGCCATGCGTGAGATGAGTCGGCCTCATGTCCATAAGTCAATCGTTTAGGTGCGAATTCATTGCATAGCCTGCAACGCGTCCTTGTGCATCGGGACCGTGGCGTCCATGGTCGCCCTACGCCCCCCATGCACCGGAACTCGCGAACACCCGCCGGCCAGCACCTCCGGCCCTATGCGGCCCATCCCTGGCCTCGGCAAGACGAAGGTGACCCCGTCCTCCTCCTGGGGGCCGCAGCCAGGACGACACCCTCTCCCCAATCCCCACGAAATAGGGCGAAATCGGCGCCAGTTCGGTTCGCAACATCATGAGCGCGGCGCGTCGGGTCTGGATTGCCGCCGTTTGCTTAGTTCTGCTGGGCCTCGCCGCATTCGGGTGGCTTCGGAAGACGGGCGAGCCCAAGTCTGCTACTTATCAGGGCAAGACGGTCGAGGAATGGCTTGACGCGTATTACCGCTCCGCGTCCCCGGCCGACTTCGCCACCAATTACCTCGCTCTCAAGTCCCTTCGCGAGCACAGCGTCCCCCTCCTCGCGGAACGATACGTTGACTCCGCCCGACCCAGGCGCTGGAAGAAACTTCTCCAGGAACTGCGCCGCAAAATTCCGCTGCCAGAGATCGTCATCGATGACGGCACACTGTACCGCCTGAGTGAGTTCGCTCTGAAAACCTTCGACCCGTCGGCGCGGGAGATCCTTCCGGGAGCAGAACGCCTGTTCGAGGGCGGCTTTCTGAAAGGTAACAAAAACCAGGCGATATCGATGCTGCGGTTCTCGGTTGGCGA